>JAWCLS010000034.1:0-5436 GCA_038850545.1 Bathyarchaeia archaeon | reverse complement strand
CTTTAGGGGTTGTTGTAGCAAGAAAAAGTAATCGAATTTGCTGCAGTAAATCCTTTATTTGTGTTTGTGAGGCGCATTCGAAGTCAACTTAAAGCGGCATATGCAGCAGTTATACACGTCTCTTCGCGCTGAGATATAAAAAATGGGTAAGATAGGCGCATTTGCTTTACTTATTGAGTGAAGGAGTATATCACGCTCACAGTTACGGACACGCTGAGTTTTCCTTCTAATATGGGAGTTGGAGCTCTTACTTCGCCTGGCGTGACATACTTGACGTCCCAGTAAGGCTGGTACGGCTGGTAGGAGCTTTCGCCGACAAACAAAACACCTGTTATGGAGAGTTTAAGCTTCTCAGCGATTAGTTTGGCCTTCTCCTCAGCTTCGGCTAAAGCTGCCAAGTACGCCTGCTTCTTCAGCTCACCCTGTTTCTCCTCTGACAGACCGAAAGTTATTCCTTGAATCTGATTTGCCCCTGCATCTGCAGCAGCATCAATAACTTTACCTACAAGGCTCATGTCGGTGGTTTCCACAGAGATCATGTTGACAACCCTGTAGCCGATTATGAGGTTGTAGTCGGCTTGCGAGTACAATGGATAAACGCTGTAGGAAACAGTTTTCATGTCTTCCTCGCTTATTCCAAGAGCCTTTATCGCAGCGATAACCTTATTCATTATTTCGGCGTTGAGGCTAACAGCCTCAGAGGCGGACTTATCCTCGGTTTGCACTCCAAGCACTATTGAAGCTTTATCCGCTTGCATGGAGGCTGTTCCAGAACCAGTCACCGATATCGTGTTAAACTGTTGCTCGCCTATCTGCATAGTTGATACTGTGCCTAGGGCTGAAGAAACTCCTGTTGGAAACAGCATATTCGAAAGATTGCTGGGCTTCTCCCTTGGATACATGTAAACTATTGTCGCTGCCAGAAAAACAACGAACAACGTTAGAACGGCGATTAGAACATGCTTTCTCACATTCATCTTTTATCCCCGCAAATATCCTCGACGCGGTCTCTTAATATCCTAATGTTTAGAACAAGTTGTTCTAAAATCTGGATGCACAAACGAACATAGCTTTTCCAAAATTTTCAACCCTAATATAGCGCCTCACATCCTCATAGGGCTTAATCAAAACGTTTATCTTATAACTATAGGAGGCTTTATGAAAGTTTAAACGCGAAGGCTCCACGACGGACATGCCCAATACGGCTTTGTCCTTCGTAAAACAGAAAAGAAAGTTGCCCAAGAAGTCGTTTCGCATTGCTTCAGCCAAAAAATAAAGCATTTATTAGTGAACATTATAAAAGGAACCACGTTTTTATTACTGATGATTACTTGGTTGGGATGCAAAATGAGCGCACAAATGGAAATAGTTTGCATAGGCAATGAGCTTTTAATAGGCAAAACATTGAACACAAATGCCCAATGGCTGGCCAAGCGTGCAACTTCCTTAGGAGTGATGGTGAAGAGGATCACCGTAATAGGCGACGAAACTGATGAGATCGCATCCGCCGTACGTGAAGCCTTACAACGAAAACCACGTTTCATAATTACAACAGGCGGGCTTGGCCCAACCTTTGATGATAAAACTTTAGAAGGAATAGCTAAAGCCCTAAACCGAAAACTGGAATTAAACGAGAAAGCCTTACAGATGGTTAAAGAAAAGTATGAGGATTACGCTAAGGCAGGAAAAATTGAGAAGGTTGAGATGACGCCTCACAGAGTTAAAATGGCTATGCTTCCTGAGGGGGCGGAACCGCTTTCAAACCCTGTGGGCACAGCGCCTGGAGTGCTGCTAAAAGTTGATGACACCTTTTTGGTTGCGCTTCCAGGCGTTCCATCGGAGATGGAAGCCATTTTCGAGGGGTCTGTGGCTGCCTTGCTTAAAAAAGAAGCCGGGGAAGCAATGTTTTTTGAAGCCAGCATATACGCAGACGGCATCATGGAGTCAACCCTAGCCCCTTTAATCGACTTAACAATGCACGACAACCCCTACGTTTACATAAAATCTCACCCTAGGGGGGAGGAGAAAAAGCCCCACATAGAAATCCACCTATCAACAACGGCAAACAACTCTGAAACTGCAAAGAACCGTTTAGGGAAAGCAATAATCCAGCTTTCAGAACTAATAAGGGAGAAAGGCGGAAAAGTTAAGGTTTAAAAGTTGCCTCAAGAAAGCTTTATCCAGTTACGAGACGCTAAAGTATTTGGTTGCGATGAAGGGCAGGCTAGACACTGATAAAAGGATGATTGAAAATCCGGGTGCCTGAAGCAACCACCAAACACTATTTCTGCTACTAATTCATGTTTCACAAGAGCCATAAACCATAAAACACTAACAATTCCCAGAATGGAAATGAAACAGAAAGCCGCAAAAACACTTGCATTAGTCGCAATTTTAATCGCGCTTTCATATTTAATCCCAAAGTGCCTCTCTGACGGCTACAGCCTATCCTATCAACTTCTTGATAGACCAAGTGGCTCTGTAGAGTATAAGTTGAATGTTGTGGTTCCACAGTCCCTTTACGAATATTACCGTGAAAAAGACCATAAACAAGTTTCAGTTGAAGACTTTGCAAGGTTCGTTACTCCCCACGCTTTAAAACCCATAGCAGATAAACTATTGGAATTTTATAAAAACGACGAGGAAAACTTTGCAAATGGGGTTCTAATGATTGTGCACCAAATACCTTACACAGCGACTAAACCAGCTAAATACCCCGTGGAAACACTTGTGGAAAACAGCGGCGACTGCGACCTGTTAAGTTATATCGCAGCCTCAATAATGAAAGCCGGCGGGCTTGACACAATACTCCTATACTACAAAGACAAAACTCACATGAACATTGGCGTCCATCTTTCAAACACCCCACGGGATGCAAGAACCCCAGCCCATTATGTGATCCATAACGGAGTTCAATACTACATAGCTGAGTGCACCGGGGAGAACTTGAAAGATGGGTGGAGGGTTGGAGAATGCCCCAGAGATCTGAAACATGAAGAGGCGCAGATAATCACTCTTGAAAATTGTGAACAATGGGCTCCGGGACAGGTTTCAGCAAGCTACAAGGCTTTAAACTCTTCAACTATAGCTCTGACTGCTTCATCTAACTTTGTTCTTCAAGGAAGCTCTGTCACACTTTCCGGGCAGCTCTCGCCAAACTTGCAAAATAAAACGGTGACAATATACTTCAAAATTGGCAGTTCCCCATGGACCATGTTGGCTACGGTTACGACAGATTCCAATGGAAAGTTCACTTATATTTTAAATATTAATGAAACAGGTTTGTATCATATCCGTGCAAACTGGTCTGGAGACAATGATTATGTCGGAGCCGACGGCCCAACAATAAGCATAACTGCTCTATCAACATTTTTCATTACATTCTTAACAATCATTGTAATCTTAGTCTGTACAAGCGCCATAGCCTTTCTCATGGCAAGGCAAAAACATCCAGAGATGGAAGAGGCACAAGTTCCAGAAGTTTCATCCCTTTAAAAGGGAAAAAGATTTACTGTTAAGTTTAGGTTTATTTAACAAGTTTCGTTTAAAAATGGATGGAGTTGCAAATGTTTATTGTGTTTATCATTGGAACTGCGGGGTCTGGCAAATCTTTGCTCACAGCTGCCTTCAGTGAATGGTTAAAAATGTCTAAGCAAGACGTGGCAATTGTGAATTTGGATCCTGGCGCTTTGACACTTCCTTACTCGCCTGATGTTGACGCCCGCGACTATGTAAGCGTTGATAGGCTTATGGATGAGTATGGTCTTGGACCTAACGGCGCCTTAATAATGGCTGCAGATCTGCTAGCAGATGATATTGAAAAAATTTCAGTTGAAATTGAAGACTTAAAATCAGACATTGTTTTGGTTGACACCCCAGGGCAGATGGAACTGTTCGCTTTTAGAGCCAGCGGGCCTTTCATAGCAAGCGAACTTACAAGGGAACCGAAAGTCATAGTCTACCTATTCGACGCAGTTTTTTCGCTGAATCCGCTAAACTACGTTTCAAACCTTTTCCTCTCTGCAGCTGTTTACAGCCGTTTTCTTCTTCCCCAACTTCACGTACTTTCAAAGTGCGATTTGCTTCCAGAAAACGAAGTTAACAAGATTGTGGACTGGTCTGCTAACCCAAAGTCCTTAGAAAACGCCATTGAACAAAAACTTGAGGGAACCAAACGGCTTCTAAGCAGAAACATGATGAGGGCGATTTATCAACTCGGTTTAAAATTTCTACTAATACCGGTCTCAGCAAAAACCAATGAGGGGATGATAAACTTTAACATGGCTTTAGAGCGTATACTCGCAAGGGGAGATAAATATACATACTAACTGGAGACATTGTCTTAGCAGTCATCAAGAAGAGTCCATGCAGCGGCCATAGCTCCATATTCGGCCACGTCTAGGCTATCAGCACCCGCAATTACAACCACATCATTTTCCTCAGGCTCCAAAACCTTAATCAACTGTTTAGTAAAGTTTGGAAAATCCCTCGAGGCGTCATCACTTGCCGAAGGAATGGTTAAACGCCCATTTTTGAACACCATCACTACGGCGCCTTTGGCCCCCATTTTAACTGCGGCGTCACGTTGCTCCATACCTGATTTAATTTTGCGCCCACAATTTTTAGCTAACATCGCAAAATTGTAGTTTACAGGCATAAGCTCATTTCCCTCAATTTCAACTTTTCCTCCAAAGATTTTTCGCCATTCCTCATAAAGTTTTAATCCTTTATCTGTAAGCATGCAGCCCATTTTTGATGTTGAAAGTAACCCGGCGCGTTTTAACCTTTGAATTATTGTGCGCACAGCCCCTTGCCCCACTTTCAGCTTTTCGGCAATTTTGCCGCGGCCTATGGGTCTCTCAGCCACAAGTTCGATTGTGCGTGTTATGTGAAGCACTGAAAATGTAGGGTTTGGTCCAGGAGCCTTTTCACCCGCGATTTCCTCTAAAAATTTTTTAATCTTAATCGGCATGAGACTTTCACAATCAATAATTGGGTTGTCAATTATAAAAATTATCTAAATCATGAACAAACACGAGACGTTTTGGATGCTGAAGATTATCTGTGATGGAAATTGCTAAGCATGAAATTTATTTTAATGCAAGTTTTGGTGTAAGTTTTTCTATTACAGCTTTAAGTTTGTTCCACTCGTCGAGGTTTCTTATGTTAAACTTATGCTTCCTTTTCCAAGCACCGCTTCTTCTCTGCCAGAGATATAAACCAATTGAACGTTTACCAAAAGATTCAAAGACAACTATGGCCTCCCACCATTTTTCGCTTTTAAAAATTGTGATGTAGTCAACAACCTTGTAAAAGTCGGATATAGGCAATTTTTCACTTGTTTCAGCCATTTTCATCCGGCTTTATCTGGCTTTCAGCAAATTGATATCTTTCCTTGCGCTAGTTCCATGCAGAATTTGTCTATGTTTTCAAGCT
>JAWCLS010000033.1:0-6964 GCA_038850545.1 Bathyarchaeia archaeon | reverse complement strand
GAGAAAGACTTGAAAACTACGCAAAAGCAAAAGACAGCACAACCATAATAGAATTACAGAAACATTTCGTAAAATTAATGTAGAGGCAAAGCCATTTCAAGCTCGCATGTAGAACGCTAGTGTTTAATATGGCGATAATAACTGATTTGCCCTTCTTTCTAGCTTCTGTGGTTTTAATATCTGTGCCCTTGGTTGTGACTCCAGGCCCAGTTTTCGCTGTCACCGTTGCGAAAGGCTACGGAAGTAAGGCGGCTGGAGCCCTTATCGCCCTTGGACATGGAGCTGTGGAGTTTCCCCTAATTTTCCTATTATACTTTGGGCTTTCAGAGGTTTTCGCCAACAGCATAGTTCATAAGGTCATAGGTCTCGTTGGAGGCTCCATCATGATTTACATTGGCTTTCAAACACTCAGAGGGCGAAAGGAATATGGTGAAGGCCACCATCATGTTAAACACTCTTCTTTCGTTGCCGGGTTAATTGCAACGGCCGCAAACCCGTACTTTTTCATATCATGGGCTACTGTAGGGGTGGCTCTTGTGGAGAACGCCGCGTTTTTCGGTTTAATGGGACTTTTAATGTTTGCCGTAACGCACTGGTCATGCGACCTTCTATGGGACACTTTTGTTTCCGTAGCGGTTTTCAAGTCGCGGCGCTTTTGGACACGGAAAGTTTTCAATCTGGTGTTTATTTTCTGCTTCGTTATTCTAGTCTCTTTTGGGTTATGGTTCATTTTTTCAGCCTTATTATTATAATGCGGCACTTCTAAGCGTTTCATTCCGCTGCAACCTAAAAATTTTAAAAAGGGAAACTCTTAGGGATTAAGGTGAGGACTCAGTCATGAACGAGAACGCTTGTGAATTTCAAATTGGTCGGGCAAAAATTCGCCTGGTTCAAGGCGACATAACTGAAATGGAAACAGAAGCCATAGTTAACGCTGCAAATCCCTCTTTGATGGGGGGAGGCGGGGTAGACGGAGCCATCCACAGGAAAGGCGGACCAAAAATCCTCGAGGAATGCAAACGCATAAGGGCTACTGAATGGCCTAACGGTCTTCCAACAGGGAAGGCCGTGATAACCAGCGGGGGCAACCTAAAAGCGAAATATGTCATTCACACTGTTGGGCCTGTCTGGCATGGAGGAAAAAGCGGCGAGGCTGAACTTTTGGCGGAAGCATACAACAATTCCTTAAAGCTGGCAGTGTCAAGAGGATTGAAAACTATAGCTTTTCCATCAATAAGCACTGGCGCGTATGGCTATCCAATTGAAAAGGCGTGCAGAGTAGCCCTCTCAACGGTTAAGGAGTTTTTGGAGAAAGAAGACAAACTTGAAGAAGTAATACTTGTCCAATTCACAAAGCATGACTTTGAAGTGTATAAAGAGGCGGCAAAAGAAATACTACAGCCTCGACAGCAAGTTGATAATTATTGACAAAGAAAAGAAAGTTTGGCTTAAAATTCCACGATGCCTTTTACTAAACTGAAAGAGGGTCATTTATACCATTCAAGTATTGCTTTAACAGCCTTATCAGAATACCCGCATTTTTTAAGCATTCTATAAATCTGCCGCCTATTCAAACCAACACCAAAAAAGAAAACGCAATCACAATTTAAAATACATATTCCAAAAATAGATATATCCAAATCGCTGATTCTTTTGCCGAATGCTCTAGCGCATTCAGCCACTAGAATGTTTGCGCATTTGAAATTGGCTTCGCCCTTTGCTAGCGATTGATACGCGTAGGCTGCAGGCTTCCATGTCCAATCTAGGTTGATGAGGCCGTATCCCGGCGGGTTGTTTACGCTGATGGTGGCTGGTTCAGGGTCTATAAGCCTAAACCAATAAATTGTCTCAAGCCATGGAAAGTTGTCCTTTGCAAGCTGGAAGGCTTTAACTAGATAATTTGAAACCTTTTCCCGTAATATTTTATGGTCGCTGTAGCCAAATTCGCTGAAGAACACTTGCTTGCCGCCGTCTCCGTAACATTTCATGACGTTGTAAACGTCATTGTTAGGAATAACCCAATTTGAATACGTGGGTTCTTCATGGAAAAGGTATGGATGCCAACATGCGATTTGGAAATAGTCGTCTGGGTCTTTGCTTGGCCATTGACCACTTTTTATATTCACGTATAGCCTTTCAAGGAAATGGGCTATTTGGTCTGGTGCAAGGCCGCCTAAAACCGTTTTTGCTTTTGGGTTTCCTTCATGGACGCCCAGTGAACCATAGTATAGCAGGTCGGTTGTTATGTCGGCTTTCTCTTGGAAGGAAAAAGTAGAGTTGGGGAAATCTGGAGGGTGAAGAAACATGTCGATGTTGAATTCGTTTCCTATCTCCCACATGGTTATGTCCGGAAATGCTTCTGCAAGGGTTTTCCAAGACTCTCTGTAACTTTCCAAGAACTTCATGTAACCCGATCCTGGCGTCATGTTTCTATAAGGAACGGCTTGGGAGTCTCCTTCAATGCCGGTCATCCAGCTTGGAAAATCATGGGACATACCTAGGACTGTTATGTTGTTCGCCATCATCTCTGAGACGATCAGGTTTAAAGTTTCTGCAAAAGTTTGATTCAAGGTTGTTTCATTTATTAAAAAGGCTCCCATCCAAATCCATTCTCGCAGTCTCCTAACGCCAAGTGATTTAAGCGTTTTAAAAGACTGCTGAAGGCTGAGGTTCTCACGTACATGACGAGCGGTTATAGGTTCTCCGACACCGAACAATTCAGGGTTGTAGGTTTGCCGATAAGTTTGCTCGTGGTATGCAATGAGATAGGCTATGATGCTTCCTAAAATGAAGACGACAACCACAAATAAAACAAGCCAACCTCTCCAGCCCATTGACATCACCATCTCTTCAATTACAAAAAGCTGAATTATTTTTTACTGATTACCACTAAAGGGCTGGCGTGTTGGCTGTAACCCGCCTTCTGTTTTATGTGGCATTCAGCTAAGCGGGCTACCCGCGCTTTGGGTAGATTCCTCATCAGCGCTTGTTTGCCCTTTCCACGTGCAGGGCGGCCGTTTCACCGTTTCCACCCAGCATTCTCAACAACTTAGCATGCATCATGGGCACTTGCTGGGTGGACGTTTCGTTTCTGCTCCGGAGCCAAGGCTCTCGCCTTACGCCCTTGCGGGCGTTGCACTTCTACATGTGGGCGGAGTTTCCTCAAGCCTCCAAAGAGGCTCGAAGGCCACACGCCAACTCGCCAGCCCAAATATGAGATGTAAAGGGGGTGCAATAAAAGTTTTGGAAGGTTTATTTTGTCGTAAAGTGTTTATGGTTGTGTTGGTGGTTATGGGTTATGGCTAAGCATGTGGTTTTGGTTACTGGGACGCCTTGTGTAGGTAAAACTTCGGTGGCGCGTTTGCTTGCTTCAAAGCTTAATGCCGTTTACGTGAATTTGACTGACTTGGCCCTTAGGGAAAACCTTGTTTTGGGCAGAGACGAGAAGAGGGGCTCTTTAATTGTTGATGAAAATCGCATGAAAATTAAAATAGAGAAAATAGCAGAGGAATGTGGCGAAAAGAGCGTTATTATTGATGGACACTACGCTGCCAGTGTTGTTCCTGAAAAGCTTGCAACCCATGTTTTTGTTTTGAGGCGCAACCCGGTGGAGCTGCGAAAGTTTATGGAGGAAGCCGGCTTTTCAGGAAGCAAACTTTGGGAGAATTTAGCTTCCGAAATCCTAGACGTTTGCTTAGTTGACGCTTTAAATACTTATAATAAAGAGAAGGTTTGCGAGTTAGATGTTTCTGGCAGAAGAACCGAAGAAGTCGTAGCGGAAATTTTGGAGGTTTTGGAAGGCTCTAAGAAATGCGGCGTAGGCGTGGTTGACTGGTTGAGCGAATTGGAAAGCGAAGGACTGCTAGACGAGTTTTTGAGGATTTAAAAGGCTGTCTTTCATCTTAGGCTTTGCAAAATTTGCCTCTTAGTTAAAAGCATTATTTTTCTTCTGTTCGCATAAGACTTTGCATGGTCGCTGAACTTTTCCCCTATTATTATGGGGTTTGGTAACCCAACCTCTTCAGAGGCTTTGTCGAGGTTTATTACAATGTTTATTCCTATAGTTCTTTTCCAGTCTTTTACCCAAACAACCTGGGCTACGCGTCCCCTCTGGACCATGAAGTCAAAGTTTCTTGAAATCCCACGGTAACCTTCAAGGCTGATGCTTTCTTCCACCTTGTAGCCCTTTTTCTTGAAGTATTCAATTGCTAATTGCTTTATGTCGGATGGCTCCCTCGGTTTTACTTCTCCAGCACTCATTTGCATCCTCTTTACACTAAGCGTTATTAAACAAAAAGTGGAAAAGGTTTTCGGAGGAAACGCTTTGACAATCTACATAATTGTCGTTTGCGGCGAGTGCGGAGGCTATTTACTGGCTAAGGATAACCAAAAAACGAGAACTTGCCCATACTGCAGTTCAAAAGTTGTTTTAGAAAAAGCTAAAAAAGTTGCTTCAGCCGAAAATGCAAACAAAGCATCGGCGCTTTTGCGTAAATTAAAGGAAAAAGCCGCTGAAAAAAGAAAAACGTTAAGCTTCCAAGGCAATTTTAAGGTAAGCCATTAACCCTATTCCAAGCAAGAGAACAAAAAACTGGATAAGAGACTCGCGGGCATGAGGTTTTTTATGAAGTTCAGGCATGAGGTCTGTTGCTGCTATGTAAATGAAGCCTCCAGCAGCGAAGGGAACAAGTAAAACCTCTATGCTTCGAAGATAAGCCAAAAAATATGTTGCCAATGCACCTGCAACCGCTGTTATAGCTGAAACAAAGTTGTAAGCCAACGCCCTTTTTCTGCTTAGCCCTCCATAGACTAGAACCCCGAAATCTCCTATTTCTTGGGGAACCTCGTGGAAAATCACAGCTAAAGTTGTCGCGAACCCTAGATCGAATGAAACTAGGAAAGTGGCGGCTATCACCATGCCGTCAATAAAATTGTGAACGCCATCTCCAACAAGGTTAAGATAAACGAACATGTGTGTCGGGCACTCTTTTTCATGGCAGTGACGCCAATAAAGAAACTTTTCTAGAGCGAAGAAGGAAACTATGCCAACGATCACGTAGCAAAAGGTTATTGTTGAATCGCCATCTGGAGTTAAGGCTTCTGGCAATAGGTGGAGGAAGGCACCACCGATAAGCGTTCCTGAAGCAAAACCTACAAGCACCATTGTGACATGTTTCAGCAGCTCCTCTTTCAAACCTACGAAAATCAGACCTGCGAAGGCTATGAGGCTGACGGTTGTTACAGACGCCAAAATCACAATTAAATCGTTCATCAACCTTCAAGATTGAGGACTTTAACTTATTAGAATATCGGTGGTTAGCCGCTTATATTTTGAAGCATTTGACATGCCTTGCATAATTCTTGGGTTGATGGTTCTCCGCATCGGCTGCACTCCCTTAGGCTCTCTTTTCCAGCGATTTTCTCTAAGGCTTGCCGAATTTTCTCTGCGGAGTTAAATATTGTGAATTTTATTCCAGCGTGTTTTTCCTCCATCCTGTTGAGGAAAAGGCGTATGTCGTTTCTCATGGCCTCTGAAGCGTAAGGGCATGGAACGCTTTGAAACCTTATTTTTTTAACGTATGCGAATAGGGCTGTTTCCTTTTCTGGAATTTCGCAGAATGGCTTTATCCTTCGTACAAGTTTCGGGTTCGTTTCATCTGTGACTGGCTTTTCTCTTGCTATTCGCAAAACGTCGCCGTGCAAAATGTTTAAAAGAATTGTTTGAACCTCATCATCTAAGGTGTGCGCGGTTGCAAGCTTATCAGCTCCAACTTTTCTCGCAATAATGTTTAAGGCCTTACGCCGTAGGACACCGCAATACGCACACGAGGTCAATTCGCTTTCACCCTTCACTTTTAAGGCGTTAACAATCTCGTCGAGTGTAAACCCGTAAAGCTCCTTGAAGGAGATTATGTGATGCCTTATGCCGAGTTTTTTACAATTCACCGCAGCAATTTTTAGGGCTTCGTCTCTATATCCCTTAATTCCCTCGTCTACGGAAACTGCCACAAGGGAAGCTTTGGGATAGCCCCGCTCTATTTTTGCTAGGACATGTAGGAGGCTTACGCTGTCTTTCCCTCCTGAAACAGCCACAGCTATTCTGTCATTAAACTCAAGCATGCCATATTTTGCGATTGTGACCCTGACTTTGTCCTCAATAGACTCTACAAAACACCGCCTGCACAGTTTCTCTCCAGAATACGGCCTAAAGAAAAAGGCTTCCCTACGCTTGCAAATGGTGCAGGTTGCGCTTTCCATTGAAGCTTTCACTTTACCAGTTTTCAGAAATACTAAACTCGTGCGGATTAAATAGCCTTATTTAAAATTTTCAATAAACTATGTGAACAGTTAAATTTCTAATTTGGTAATGCGAAACGAAGCAGGGCGGCTATGCCTCCTAAGGCTAAAAGTTTTGCGCCTGCCTCGTGTTCTGTGCTTACAACCATAACTTTTCCACCTTTCTCCTCCACACTTTTCATCAAACCCTCCAAGGATAGGCGTTCTTCATCTGAGGCCTCACGGAGCATTGTGTCCGCTAATACAAGGGTTTCAACCGCCCCAAAATCAGCGGCTTTTCTCACCTCTTCTAAGCTGTAGGCAACGTTTCGCTCGTTTCTGCCAAGCCTTTTCAAAATTTCCTCAATAACTCCTGTTTCCTCCAAAATTCTCAAGTGCCTCATAGTCTTCGCGAGAACGCCTGAGCGTATAGCCTCGTAGATTCCCGCAACGCCGCTGTTGTTGACGCTTTTAACATTCACGACTGCCCTGGCCAAGTCTAAGGCTTCTTTTTCAAGGAATTTTGCAAAATCATTTTTCAAAAAACCCACGCCAATAATTGCTACGGGGCTGCGCGTTTCACCCCATATCTGTCGTAAGCTGCTTAGCGCTTTTTTAAAGTGCATATTTATGGCTTCGCCTCTTTTTTCAGCTTCAAGCTTGCCTGGAAGTTTTATTCTCTCTTCAA
>JAWCLS010000032.1:0-7520 GCA_038850545.1 Bathyarchaeia archaeon | reverse complement strand
ACAAAAGTGCATGTTTCATTCAGCAGCCTAGCTTTGGCAGATTCTATGAGCACGGCGCGCATCCTCTCAGGTGGAATCAAGTCGGTTTTCATGCTGACACGTTCAATTCCTACACGAGCAACTGGGGTGGCGTTTCCTAAAGTTTCAACTTTCTCCACTTGAATTTCGCCCTCGCGGATTCTCCTCAAAACATATACGAGCTTCTCTAGGTCTAGATCCTTCGTGAAAACCTCTTTTAGGGCTTCATCAAATATGGGTGTTCCCTCAAAACTCTTCAAAAGCCTTTGAAGGCTTACGTTGCTAAAGTCAGCCCACTTTTCCAGTGCTCCGAAACGCCTCGCCACATGAATCATTCTCCTCTTAAAAAGCCCAGTTTTCACAGTAGCCCTTTTCAAGGCATCCCTTACAGCCTGCTCATTCATTAGGCTTATTTCACTGAACAATGCGAGTATTTGTTCCGCGTTTGCGGCTCCCATCGTTTGTATGAATATTCGGTAAGGGTCGTGTTGAACTATGATGCCGTATCCGATTTTTTCGGAGAGTAATTGCCCAATAAGTTGGGCTAGGGCTCTGTTCGTAAGGGAACCGAAATGCACGTGAACTATTACAAACTCGTCCCAGTCTTCGACGATTATTCGCTTATCCGTAGGAACGGGAATTCTAGAAGCGGTTTGCTCCACTGTCTCGGCTATAGCGTTTAAAATTGTCTCCTTATCAGCAGGATAATTTTCACTAAGCTTAGCCGCAATCTCTTCTGGTGTAACTCCATTTTGCATTTGCTTCTCAACAAAGCCTCTAATACTGCCAACTTCCTGAGCTACCTCAAAAGGCACAGGAATCTCTTCACCTACCCAGCTTGGTATAGACCCCGTGGGGTCGTCAACTGGCTTCACGTAAACCTTGTCTGCGGAAACGTGGAGGATTCGCCAGGGGCTCCCCCTAATTATGAATTTTATCCCAGGCTTGCCATATTCAGCCATAAAGGCTTCGTCTAAAACCCCTATGGCGGAATCGCTTGACTCGTCAACAACAAGGTACTGCTTCTCCTCTGGGATCATGGAAAGGTTGTCGAAATAATATTCGAATAAAGCCTTTGTCCTCCGCGGTTTCAGAGCAACCTTGTCTTCAAAGGAAACCCATGCTAAACGTGGGAAACGCTGATGCATATACCTGAGGATTTTTTCAACATCTTCCATGGTCAAATCAGCGTAAGGGTAAGCCTTTCTAAACATTTCCAAAATTTCGCTGAATTCAAGCCTCTTCTGCTTAAGGAGCAAACCTGCTATCTGGTGGGCTAATGCATCGTAAGGCTTAGGCGGAATCTCAACGGGCTCCAAGTCCTCTTTTAGGGCGCGCTTTGCTATGGCTAAGGCCTCAAGCGTGTCGTCTGAGTCCATGGTCACGATTATTCCTTCGGCTATGCGTCCAATTCTATGACCGCTTCTGCCGACGCGCTGTATAAGCCTTGTAACCTGCCTTGGGCTCATGTATTGTATGACTAGGTCTATTCTGCCCACGTCTATGCCTAGTTCTAAGCTGCTTGTGCAGACAAGTCCCTTCAGCTCCCCGTTTTTTAAGCCTCTTTCGGCGGCTATGCGGGACGGCTTTGCCAAAGAACCATGATGTATTGAGACTGGAAAGTCTATGTCCCAAACTTTGAATCTGCTCGCCAAAACCTCTGAGATTGCCCTCGTGTTTGTGAATAGGAGGACTGATTTATGCTTGCTTATGTATTCGCGGATTATCCTAAGCCTGGCGGCAACCTCCGGATGCGTATAAAGCCTTTCAGCAAGCTTAAAATCCTCGGCTTCAGGCTTTGGAAAAACTATTTTAAGGCGCATTCGTCTGGCAACTGGGACTCGAACAATTTCGACGCTTCGACCATTTCCAACAAGGAACTGGGCAACTTTCTCCGGACTTCCAATGGTGGCGGATAACCCAATTGTTTGAAAATCTCTCCCAATCATGGTCCTTAACCTTTCCAAGGCCAAGGCGAGTTGGCTCCCACGTTTACTGTCAGCCATTTCATGAACTTCGTCGATTATAACCCAGCGTACCTGTTGCAGATGTTGGCGCATAACCCAACCTGAAAGAATTGCTTGCAAAGTTTCAGGAGTGGTGATTAACACATCTGGGGGGCTTCTGGCTTGTCTCGCCCGCTCCTTTGTCTCCGTGTCGCCGTGCCTAACAGCCAACTTTATGTCTAGGTTATTACACCACCACTCAAGCCTTTCAAGCATGTCACGGTTCAAAGCTCTTAAAGGAGTAATGTAAAGGACCTTAATTCCCGGGGCTTGAGGCTCCTGAAGAAGCATGCTTAAAACAGGCAAAAAGGCGGCTTCAGTCTTACCTGTAGCCGTTGGCGAAATAAGAAGGACGTTCTTTCCTTCGAGAATTTTTGGGATGGTTTTCTCCTGAGGCTCTGTTGGCTTAGAGAATCCCCTCTGCTCAACAAGCCTTCGGACAGGCTTAACAAGCAAGTCAAAAGCGTTCTGTGATTCTTTCAAATCTAGCTAAACCTCGAACTTGCGAAATAATAAACACACGCCGAAAGTAAAAGCGTTTTGGAAACCTCTTTTAGAGAAACCATGTTTGCCTCTAAATTTTTTAAATAGTGCTGTTTAATGTGAAAATATTACATTTTATTACCTATAAATCGTGGATTTTTGAGGAAAAATTCAATTTTTATCATAAAAAATTTATAAAACAGAAGAGCATTTTAGCAGAAAGGCATGCTGGGAACCGAATGACTGAACAAAAAAGTCTTCCAATGGTTAAGGATGAAGTTGCCAGTGTCGCTAAACCGCTGGAGCAGCTTTCAGAAGCGGAGCTCTTGAGGAAGAAATGTATAGGTCGTGTAATGACGCATACGCTAAGCTACTTGACAGGCGAATTCGTTAGAAATGGGTTTGAATGGTTGCTGCCTGTGGTATTTTCTAAGTCAACAGACCCGCTGTGGCCGGATCCCGGAGCGTCTCTTGAAAAAAGAATAGAAGTGAAAATCTATGGAGAAACTGTCAGAACAACATTAAGCATGATAGTTCACAAGATGGTGGCTTGCTCATTGGCATATCCTAAGCTATTCACACTGTCACCAAACATTAGGATTGAAAGGAAGGAAAGAGCGCACACTGGGATTCATGCTTACGAGTTCACACAACTTGATTTTGAAGTTAGAGACGCCACTTCCAAAGACATAAGAGCTTTCGTCGAGAAAATCTTTTGCGGACTAATAAAAAACTTAAGGCAAAAACTTCGCGAAGAACTAACCTACCTGGGAAGATATGACAGTTTAGATGTTCCCAGCACACCGTTCAAGGTTTACGATAGGGAAGAACTTGAAAGCATTTATGGAAAAGATTGGGAAACAAAAGCAGTGCTTAAAGCTCGTAAGCCTTTTTGGGTTACAAACATCCCGCGAGAATTTTACGACTTTGAGGACTTTGACAGCGGAAAATGGGACAACTATGACTTGTTCCTTCCAAGATACGGCGAAGTGTTGTCCGGCTCAAAAAGGGAATGGAGTTACCAAAAAATTGTTAAAAAAATGGAAAGAGATGGTGTAAAGAAGGAAAACTTTAAATTGCTTCTGCTATTAGCAAGGGAAGGTAGAATTCAACCTTCAGCGGGTGCAGGAATAGGTGTGGAAAGACTCGTCAGCTGGATTGTAGGGGCTAGACATATAGGAGAGACTCAAGCGTTCCCAAAGATTCCTGGAATGGTTTATGAACTGTAAAAGAGTGGTGAATTTGCGGGGTATAAGCACATACTTTGAGGTGTTACGACCTAAACTAAGCCGAACCGACTATGAGAAACTATGTGCAATACCTAACCCCGGAGTTCACCAGTTCATCGCCGAAGCCGCAGAACTCTGCAGCCCAGATAGAATCTTTGTCTGCAACGACTCTGCTGAAGACACCGAATACATCAGACACCAAGCAATCATAACAGGCGAGGAGAAACCCCTGGCGACTCCCGGACATACGGTGCATTTTGACGGACCTTATGATCAGGGAAGAGACCGCGAGGCTACAAAATACCTTGTGCCAAAAGGAGACCAGCTCAGCAAAGCCCTCAACCAGATTGACAGAGACGAAGGTTTAGCAGAGGTAAAAGCTTTGCTTAAGAACGCTATGAAAGGGCGCACGATGATTGTCCGCTTCGTTTCCTTAGGGCCTCCTAACTCCGTGTTCACCATTCTTGGCCTGCAGTGCACAGACTCATGGTATGTGGCACATTCTGAATCTCTCCTATTTAGGCCTGGCTACGAAGCCTTCTGCAAATCGGAGCCCCATAGAAACTTTTTACGGGTTTTACATTCAGCGGGAAAACTTAACGAGAACATGGTCAGTATAGAGCACGACAAGAAAAGAGTATACATAGATTATAGCGAGGACACCATCTACAGTGTTAACACCCAGTATGCTGGCAACTCTGTGGGCTTCAAGAAACTCGCCTTTCGCCTCGCCATACGCAGAGCCAACCAGGAGGGCTGGCTAGCTGAACACATGATGATTATGGGGGTCTACGGCCCCAACGGCCGCAAAACCTACTTTGCCGGCGCCTTCCCCAGCGCTTGCGGTAAAACCGCAACAGCCATGCTTCCAGGAGAAACTATACTTGGCGATGATATCGCCTACATTCGCAACATTAATTCAACCGCCCATGCCGTGAACGTGGAGTGCGGCATATTCGGAATCATCCAAGACATAAACCCAAAAGATGACCCCGTAATATTCAAGGCGCTCACCAGCCCGGGCGAGGTCATTTTTTCAAACGTTTTGGTTAAGGATGGAAAGCCCTACTGGCTGGGAATGGGCTGTGAACTTCCAAAAGATGGAATAAACTACAGTGGATATTGGTGGGAAGGCAAGACTGATGAGCACGGCAATCCCATTCCACCAGCTCACAAAAACGCCCGCTATACGGTGGCCCTCAAAGCCTTGGAAAATTGTGATCCTGAGTTAGATAACCCATTAGGTGTGGAGTTAGGCGGCATAATGTACGGCGGCCGCGACGGCAAAGCTTACGTGCCTGTCCAGCAAAGCTTCAACTGGGAGCACGGCATTATCTGTTATGGGGCATCCCTAGAAACTGAAACAACCTTCGCAATAGTTGGCAAGGAAGGCATACCTGAAATAAACATGATGAGCGTTCAAGACTTCGTCTCCATTCCCTTAGGCCAGAACATCCGCAACAACTTGTCCTTTGGAAAGAAGCTCAAAAAAGCGCCAATAATATTTGGAGTTAACTATTTTCTGCGAGACCTAGAGACAGGCGAATACCTGAATTCTCCAAGAGATAAGCATGTTTGGGTTAAGTGGATGGAGTTGCGCGTGCACAACGACGTGGGAGCACTGAGATCCCCTACGGGTCTAATTCCCAAATACGAGGATCTGCGCTTACTCTTCCAAAAGGTATTAGGCAAAGAGTACAGAAAGGAAGACTACATAAAACAGTTTACTATTCGTGTCCCTGAAAACTTGGCTAAAATTGAGCGGGTGAAAAAGTTCTACAGAGAAAAAGTTTCCGACACCCCGGAAAAATTATTCCAAATACTGGATCAACAGCGTAAACGCCTACTTAAAGCCAAAGAAATATTTGGCGATTACATCTCGCCAGAGAATTTTGAAGAAGAATAGCCTTCAGCTTTGCACTTAAAACATTTTTATTCTAAATAACTTTTATATTTCCATGCTTTCAAAATAAGAGAGAGAACTGTTGAATAGAAAAAATAAGAATGTCGCTAGAAAAGCGAGAAAAAGGAAAGCGAATTTCGAAATTAGACAGATGAGTTTGGAAGATCTCCCTGAAGTTTGGCATTTAAGCGAAAAAATTTTCACTCCTGACCGTTTGCAGTTCACTTATAGAACATGGAACATCAACGAGTTGCTTTCGCTTTTTAAAGAAGACCCTGAGCTTTGCTTAGTGGCTGAGGAAACAAAGCCTAAGAAAATTGTTGGATTCGTCATAGGAACAATCTTGAAGCGCCCATTTAGCCCTTGGACATACGGTTATTTTGTTTGGGCTGGCGTAAAAAGGATGAAGCGAAGGCATGGTGTTGGAAAAAGATTATATAAAGAGCTTGAGAAAAGACTCAGGGATAAAGGAGCCCGCATAGCCATAGTTGACGTAGAAAGCAACAACCAAGCGGGAATACGCTTTATTGAAAAACTAGGATTTAAGGAAAGCCAAACCTACAAATGGTATAGCAAACTACTTGTTTAATACACCTCTCATCTTCTCTTCGAAAAAGCCGCCATGTTTCCCGATGTTACGCATAAATATTCAAAGCTTGCTTAGCGCGTGATCAACTTGCGCCTGCATCCAAGAAACATCAAGCATAAATATCAAGGAATGAGGCTTGCCTCATATTATTTTCAATTTTGCTTTTAGCCAAATCCAACTACTTCGAGGTCTTGAATATATTTCACCAATTTCACTAGTGAAGGGCAAACGCCAACCTGTTCACAGAACCTTAAATATAATATAATTTTCACCATTAAGCACTTCATCGTAAACCTTCTCGAAATATCCTGATTCGCTGAAGAATTCAATGTTTATTCTGAAACCGTTATTGGCGGAAAAGGCCCTTTCGTAACGTGTTATGGAAATGAAGTTTACGCCGTACTTTTTAATAAGTGTGCAGTTTCCCTTAAACATCTCTATCAAGTCATTCTTCACCTCTTGAATGCGCTTCAAACTTATCCCATGGCTCCAAAGCCATCCCTCATAGCCTAATACAATCTGTCTTCCACCAATTGTAGCCGCTGGATGCAGATAATCTGTACTCGTTAAAAAGACGGATTCGGAGGGGGTGTTCCTTCTTATCCAATCCGCAAAAACCAAGTCAGCCTCGGACCACATTAAGTAGCTTTCTTGAAACATTTTGACATAGCTGAGGAAACCCGTAGCAGTGCTTAAAAACAATATAATTGCCAAGGTTGCGAAACCAAAAATTGGCTTTATACGCTGCTTATTAAGCCTTTTATGCTTAGCAAACGATCTAAAATCTTTGAAGGTGAGCCCAGTAAGCTCAGCAATCTTAACAACGCCGTAAGATGCCACCATCACCGTTAAAATATACCAATGTATGAAAATTTTATAATTGTCCCAGTCCCAAGGCTGAAACCTGACAAAGTTCCCCAAAAAGAATAACATAAGAAAGGGCGCGTAGAAACTTCTAATTGCCGCGTCAGATTTTTTAAATCCAAAAATGAATGGCAAAATCATCACCCCTATATTCATAAGCCAGAACATAACTAGAAGCAGAACACTTTGAATGGATGATGAGAGAACATTTAAGGGCGTGCTCCAATTCAAAGACATAATTCTTTCAGCATTTATTCCAAGCCAACCAATGGTTACGCCCATAAACCCCCCTTCTGCGTGAGCTTGAACTATGAGAATTTGGGGAAGCGATAAAACAGCTGCTGGGACGAAAACTGCGGCAAAAAATCTTAAACTTTTTCTAAACTCGAGGACAAGGAGAAACGCCACGATAACTACTGCTATGAAGG
>JAWCLS010000031.1:0-8085 GCA_038850545.1 Bathyarchaeia archaeon | reverse complement strand
AATATTGTAAACTTTCAGGGGACTCCTAGATTATTTTTAATGTTTTCAGTATCGCTTTGAATTCTTCCTCTCTCAAGGAGGCCTTTCTACCGTTCTCGTAAATTTCTCTAACCTTTTCCATCACCGCCGTTAAGGTTTCGTCGTCGGGTGCTTTTCCAGTAATCTCCGTAATCTTATGTTTAATTACATTCTTTCCCGACTGCTTCCCTATGGTTATTCTTCTTGTGTTTCCTACAAGCTCAGGGGGGTAAGGCTCATATGTCCATGGATCGCTTAGAACTCCATGCGTGTGAATTCCTGATTCATGGGCGAAGCCGTAGTCGCCGACTATCGCCTTGTTAGGCGGAACAACATAGCATGTTGCTTGGCTAATGAACTCAGCTAATTGTTTTAGCTTTTGGGTTTTTCCTTCAAATTTTTTTACGCCGTAGTGCATGTAAAGGTTCATTAGAACTTTTTCGGTTTCCGCGTTTCCAGCGCGTTCACCTATGCCCAGAAAAGTTGTGCTCGCGTAGATTTCGTCCCATATGCCTGAGGCTGCTCTGATGGCTGCCATGGTGTTTTCAACGGCGTTTCCAAAGTCGTCGTGAGCGTGAATCTCTATGGTTTTTATTTTTGTCTCCTTCTTTACTGCTTTCACTTTTGCTGGGATACCGTTAGGCAACGGCGCTTTTGGGTCTGAAAGTCCCACTCCAACGGTGTCGCAGATGCGGTAACATTCAGCGCCTGCCTCGGCTACGGCGTTTATGAACTTTTTCTCAAAGCCCCACTCCGCGCGCGTGCTATCCTCTCCATGGACGAAGACTCTAAGCCCATGAGCTTTGGCGTATTCAACTACATCAACCACGTTCTCTAGAAGCTGCTCGGGCGTTTTATCAGGCCATTTGGCCTTAAAATGTATGTGAGAAACTGGATGCGATATGCCTATTTCTTTGAAGTCGCACTGGAGAGCGCTGTCTATGTCTGCCTTGACTGCTCTGCACCATCCGGCTACTCTGAGGTTCAAGTTCATGTCAAGAATCATTTTTGCCGCCTTTTTATCTGACTTCTGAAAGTGGAACACCTCAATTCTTTCAACGCCAATTTCGCTGAGGAGAGTGGCTATTTTCACAGCGTCCTCGGGATCTACGGCTAAGCCTGGCATTTGAATGCCATCTCTAAGCGTGGTGTCGTCAAGTATCGGATTCGTTTTCAACGCCATTTTGAAGTAAAAGTCTTTCAAGTCCATTTTTCTTCATACTTTAGTGTTATTTGTTAAGATGGATATTTTGATGCTGATAAATGTTTCTGCTGTTTCATGCATATTCTATTTACTGCAAGGTTGTGCAAGCGTCGTCCAGAAAACATATGAATAAGGTTTTATTTTTGAATTTCAAGATTAAACTTGGGCCTTTCATGTAAGCACAGAGACAGGGCTTCTCCTAATGTTTGGTTACTTGACATTTTAAAGGGTTCGGGAATTGCCACCGACCTGAGTTATGATGAGAGTCAAGTTTTTGTGAAGGCTTCTAGAAGCGGCTTATGTGTGGCATGTAAGGGTGCGAGGTTTCTATGCGGGAAGACTCGGTGTCCCATAGTTGTTAAGGCAAACTTTTTCCTTCGGAACGTTCCTTTGATGCAGAGTGAAGATGTTGCAGGGGCTTCTCCGCCAAGCGTTTTCGTCGGTAGGATAGGTTATCCCTATGTTTATGCCGGGCCTTTGGTGCCTCCGGTTATGGAGGACACAAGCCTTTATGACCTGCCAGAGTTTTGGTTTGGAAAATCCATTGACGAGATTGTTGGTTTTCGCTCCATGCTCGTCCGCGGCAAGCACCGCGTTCATGTGCAAAAATTTGAGCGTGCGGGAAAAATAATTGAGAAAACCCGCGAGCTTGCTTTAGCCGTCAACCCAGTTGACGTTGAACTTTTCTTAAAAAAGAAGCCGAGAGGCTTCATAGTTTTAGATGATGAGGTTCAACCTTTCGGGCCTTCCGCGCCCATACGCGACTTGCATGTTGGAAACACCCGTTGGGACCACCAGATAGAAAAGGCCTACAATGACACGGATTTGAAGGCTGCAGAAGCCGTTTTGGAGCTTTACCGAAAAGGCGTTTTGGTGACTAAGATTCAGCGAGCCTTCAGTGTTGGCGCCTTCGGCCTAGAAAAGAATAGACGTCTTGTGCCTACGCGATGGAGCATAACAGCCGTCGACAGCATACTCTCAAAGGATTTGATGGAAAAGGTTAAGACTTTTCCAGAAATAAGCGAATTCCGCGTTTACGAATCCCACTACTTAGACAATATTTTCGAAGTTTTAATGATCCCCGGAAAATGGAGCTACGAAGCCATAGAAGCATGGTACCCAGGCACCGTTTGGAACCCCCACGGAAGAAATATAGTAATGTATTCTGACTGGGAGGACTATGAAGGAAGAACAACCTACGCTGAAATCGGCGGATGCTATTATGCCGCGCGTTTGGCAGTATGCGAGCAGCTGGTGAAAGAGCGCCGCCAAGCAACGGTTATCGTCCTTAGAGAGGCGCATCCAGGGTACATAATGCCCGTGGGCGTTTGGCAAGTGCGGGAAAACGTTAGAAACGCCATGCGCCAGAAACCCTTCATGTTTAAAACATTAGATGAAGCCCTAAAATTTATCCAAAGCAGGTTTCGAATACCGATTCAAAGGTGGATCATGCGAAGTGAGCTTTTAAGGAACGCGCTTTTCCAAAAAAGGATAACGGATTTTCTTGGAAACAGCAAACTTAGGGCTTAAATTATGAAACTCCCAACGGATTTATATAACTTTGCCATTTTAGTCTTCGCCCAACAGTAGCAGCAATCCGCATAGAACATTTAAACTGCCAATGAACCCCAAGGCACCAGTAAATATGATCTTTAATGTTAATGAAAGGTTTGGATCTTGAGGAGTTACTAAAATATAAAGGCCAAAAGCAGACACTAAAAAACCACACGTGATCATTAACCCGCTAATTTTTGAACCGATATTTCGGACAATTCTGCGAACTCTGAGACGTTCTTCCTCTACTGTATTTTTCAAAAGAGATTTTTCTTCTCTTTCAGGCATATTCAATCATCCCTTATTTTCTTGTAATGTTGAGCAAACCAGCAATTAAATAAATAACGCTGACGGAAAGGGCAGTCCAGAAAAGCAGCAAGGTTATGTTCTGAGGAAGTGATAGTGGTAAAGAACCCGTGATTATCAAGGAGGCAATTAAAGCTGAAAACGCGCTTATGCCGAGGTTCATTCCACCTACTGCGAGGTAAATTCTGTAATATCCAACCATTCTTATGTAGTATGCTAGTAATCCGAAGATAAAAAGTTGTGTGCCTATGAATAATGTGCTTGGCTCTAAAAAGACAATAAGTAATAGTGACGTGCCTATTCCAAGGATGGGCGTTAACGGGTAAAGCGGGACCTTGAATGGTCTATGCAGGTTCGGCTTTTCTCTTCTCAGTTTGATTAATGAAAGATTAACAAAAACGAAGCCTATTATGAAGCCGAAATCCGTTGCGTAAGCAACAAAGCTTACTACACCTGTTGCTGCAACTGCCGCCGCGAATATTGAGCCGGCAAAAATTGCTATGTGAGGTGTGGAAAAACGTTCATGAAGAGTGAAGAAGCTTTTCGGAAAATAACCATCTCTGGCTAAGGCGTAAGCAACTCTCGACTGAGCCATAATTGAAGTGTTAACCGAAGACAAGGCGGCAATGCTCCCAGCGATCGTCATTATGCCAACACCTAAAGGTCCCATGATTCGTTCTGCCACATAAGCAAGAGGTGAATCCTTACCAACAAGGTCTTCTGGAGGAACAATCTTAAAAACAACAAATGCAATGGCAGTGTAAATGATAATCAAAGCCAGACATGACAGCAATATTGCGCGTGGAATTGTTTTGCCAGGCTCTTTTATTTCTGCTTGCGCAACTGCTATGGCTTCCCCTCCCAAATAAACCACGAATATGAAGGCTGTCGCTTTAAAGATTCCTAAGAAGCCTCCGGGTGCCGAAAGCTCTAAGCTGCGGGTTCCTTGACCGCTAAATAGTCCCCAAAAAATGAACGTGCCTAAAAGCGCCAATAAAACGATTACTAAAGTGGTTTCGGTTCTGCCTGTTTCTTTCACACCTTTGATGTTGATTATGGTGAATATTGCCACCGTTATAACGGCAATAACTGGAATATTGACTGTTATTGGCAAGTTGGCTACTTGAAATGCATATGAAAGTAAGTATGCGAATCCCACAGCAGAAAATGAAGCGTAGAATATGTTGCTAATCCATTCGAACCATCCCGTCGCAAATGACAAGAAACCGCCGAATGACGCCTTAGCAAAAGTGTATTCGCCACCTGCGCTTGGGATGGCAGCGCCAAGCTCCGCATAACTAAGCATTGTAAACAAGTTTATGATACCGCATAGAACCATAGCTATTATTAGCGCGGTTCCAGCAAGGCTTGCAGCGTATCCTAACGTTACAAAAACACCTGCACATATAGCGCCTCCTATCCCCATCATTGTTGCCTGGAGCAGCCCAAGCTCCCTTTTGAGGCGCCTTTCTCCCATTTTGCTCCTCTCTCATATTTCTTCTCGAATGATAAGTAATCCGCTTAATATTGAAAATACGCCGAAAATTGATGATATAAACATGTAAAGGTAAAGCTCGCCTTCCGAGGTTATAGCTATTGTTTCGCGTACTACGGGATATGCGTAAATTATATAGGCGAAAACTGTGGCGGTCACGCCTATTACGCATTGTAACCCTCCAATGAACTGTGAAATCATCTTTCTAAAATTCGCCATCTGGTTATCACCATCGAGCTATAATAACAGCTGAAATCGCGTCGAATAAGCCTGTAAATATCAGGGCAATAGCAAATATGCATAAATATTTTTCTTCAAGCAATATGCCAACATTCAAATAGCCTAACAAAGCTAAGACGGCTATGCCCAGAAGAATTATTCCAATGAGTATTATGAAACCACCGATTACCGCCGCAAATTTTGGAAGTCGAAAGCTTTTGGGACACAAATTTTCACGCTAAAGCTTACATCAATTAGACTAGGCTATATAAAATTTCAGCATTTCCGGTAATTTGACAACATTAATTATTGCTGCCGTAAACATTGATGCTAAAGCGTAAAGCCGAAACCCACACAAAAGCCCTTTTACGGCATTAGATGCTTTTTTCTGCATTATTTTGTTATTATTCAGAGAATTATTCTTCAAAAACATTTATTCCTCAGAAAAAAGCATCAAATCCTCGAACAGTTATATCTCTGCATTTTTTCTTGAATACAAGCTTATATTGCAATTCAACAGAAAAATTTTTAAAGAAATTGTGCACGATTATAGGTTTGAGGTTGCATTCGTGACTGCTTGCCAACCAAAAGCTAAAAAGAAGAAATCAAAGAAAAAGAAGTAAAAAACAAAACGCAATCAAACTAAACCCCCATTTTTCCTCTCTTAATCCGTGAGCAGCGAGTTTTTGCTTATGCCGAGTAAATAGGCGGGAACGCTAAACTTTTTCGGCAAGATTTCTGAGCCAAACTCAACATTTAATAACAATGAGGAAACGTTCACCTAAATTTGTTTACCCACCAGCAAATGTGCACCTTTAAACGGGTTATTCTATGTTTAACTCCTTGAACCGTTTAATTGCGTAGTTCACGATTTCCATAGCTTTTTCGGCGTTTTTCCACTCCTTAAATTTAACCCATTTGTGGGGTTCCAGACGCTTGTAGGTTTCAAAGAATTCCTGAATTTCCCTAAGCTTGTGGGGATGAACATCATTTATGTCTCTGTAACCCTCAAATCTTGCGTCGTTTACCAGCACAGACAATATTTTTGGGTCTATGCCGTTTTCGTCCTCCACTATTAACGCGCCTACGACTCTGACTTTAACTATGCATCCCACTTCTAGGGGTTCATAGCTTAAAGCCATTATGTCAAGTGGGTCTCCATCATCAAACCATGTTTGCGGAACAAACCCGTACTCAACAGGGAACACGACGGATGAAGGTATTATACGGTCTAGGACAAATTCCCCCCACTCAATGTTAAATTCGTATTTGTCCCTTGAGCCGCTGACAACCTCCACTACCATGTTTAAAATTTCTGGAGGTTTATCGCCGCACGGGATGTCCCGCCAAAGATTCATACGCGAATGCCCTAAGCCAAACAATCTAAAACGTTATTAAATTTTTCCATTTTATCCTTAAAGTCTGGCAAGTTTTTTATAATTCTGCCCCAAGATAGCATTAGCCCTGCGGTGTTGATATTTGAGTAGGAGAACCATATATTGTCCCCACAGTTACGCAATATTCGCAATCTTGTTTTTGCTTCTCGTTCTAATTGCAAGTCTGCTTTTTGTGGGCGCGGTGGGCCTTGCCTTTAGGCATGTTGGCTTCAGCCCCCAGCTGACCGTGCTTATTCTCGTGGCAACCTTTGCCGGAAGCTACGTCAACGTTCCATTATTCAGGCTTAAGGCTGTGATTCCAATAGTTAGGGAGGAGTACATAAGCTTCTTCGGCATGGTTTTTAGGGTTCCCCAGTTTGATTATGAGGAGTTTACAACGCTTGTCGCCGTAAACGTTGGCGGCGCCCTAATTCCAACAGCAGCATCCATATACCTTCTTTGGAAATTGCCGTCTGTTGTGCTCTACGCCCTATTTGGAATTTTCATAGTTGCAGCAGTAACCCACCTTGTTGCGAGACCTGTGAAGGGTTTAGGAATAGTTGCACCCGCCTTTATTCCGCCTCTCGCAGCCGCATTTGTGGCTTATCTTTTGCCTTCAAGCGCACGGGCAGTCATAGCCTATACGTCGGGAGTGCTTGGCACATTGATAGGCGCAGACGTAGCCAACCTGCATAAAATTCCTAGGCTTGGAACCAGAATAGCAAGCATAGGTGGGGCTGGAACCTTCGACGGAGTCTTCCTAAGCGGGATAATGGCTGTTCTCCTCGTCTAAGATGGGCTATTCTTCTCTTATCTTTCGCTTTTTAACTTCAAACTCTTTTTCGCCGTGCTTCGCGTATAATTCTTTCCTCAAGGCTTCAAGCATTTCAATCTTCCTTCCAGAAAACTCAGCTGCAGTAACAACTTTAACACTGCGTTTTTCTGCTTCCTCGTAAACTGGCTTTATTCGGATTTTGTAGTTTAAGTCGCGGAGGAAATGGTGATCTAAAACTAAAGTGCGAAGGTTTCCCTCTTTGATAGCCCTTACAAGGTTGTTGTTAGATATTTCCAAGCTTTTGAAGGAGTAGCGATAGCCAAGCATGTAAGTCATTGGCCCGTCAACGAAGAGCGTTTCAGGCTTCTCGTCCAAGATGAATTTTATCTGGTCTTCTAGGGATGGGCCCTCCACGTCGGATGTGTGGAGAAACTTTTCGCCACTGCTTTTTATGCAAACCTCCGTCACATAGCCTAAACGAGGATTTGTTCCGTGGCAAACAGCCTTCGAAAAGCTTATCTGCGTCTCACCCAGCTTGAAGCTTTTTCCGTCTGCAACCTCCAGCTTTTTAGGCAGACCACTTATAGCCCCTAGAAAGAGTGCTGCCCTTTCTTTTTGGCTTCTGTTTATGTTCTGGGTTGGATGTTTTATGAAGACGGTTTTCCCCTTGTAGAGTTCTGGATAGTCCGGGTCATGGTGATCGTAATGATAATGTGTTACAATAAGCACGTCTGAGTCTTCCGCATAATCCTTTATCGTGTTCCATGTTTCGTCAAGTCTCTGCCACTCAAGGGGGTGGGGCTCCAAACCATAGCGCAAAGGCGCCAAAGAAACCCCCGGATCTATTAGGATTTTCTGGTCTCCTGTTTCCACAAACGTCGCCATGGAACGCACGCCGAAACTGTCAAAGGCTAATGGAACAATCCTCCTAATCATTTATGCTGTTCCTCCTTGAAAAAGGCTTCAAGCCTCATGGTTTCAGCCCTTTTTAAGATTTCAGCGCACTTTTTGGGGTTTAAGGCCTTAAACTCCAGCTTTAGGGTTTCAAGGAGCCTTTGCACGTCTTTGGCTATGTTTGGCGCCGCTAGGATTCCGCGCACTTCACGGTTTGTTCTGCTCTTAACAGCCTCTAAATATT
>JAWCLS010000030.1:0-9027 GCA_038850545.1 Bathyarchaeia archaeon | reverse complement strand
CGTCCAATTCGTGGACTATCCCAATTTGATTAGGCTGAACCCAAATGTTCCGTGGAAAACGAGGGGCAACGGAGCCCTATGTCTCAGAATAAAATATGACGAAAATTTCACGGAAGAAATTAAAGAAACAGTCACGGAAACAATCGAGGAAAACGCGGATTTAGACTATAAAGGCACAGATCCAGGCGTGGTTTTCTTTACGAGGGCAAAAATTCCAAGGGAGGTTAAAAATTTCGCCAAAAACGCCATAACTGGAATTGTAAACCTAAAGGATGCCTTAAAAATTATAAAACGGTTTAAGGCTGAGGCTGTAGGCTTTAAAAAGGCACGTGGGATAATTGGCGGCTTAGCGGCCGTGGGTGAAACCCTTCAAGGAGACCATACTTTCGAAGTAATTGCTTATCGCAAGCCTGAAAACTATGGACAAAAGAGAAGAATAGATGCTTTATCAATTGCGGAGATGAATAAGGCAACGGCTCCAAACACATTTAATAACATTGACCCGGAAACTGGCAGAATCTTGATTACTCCGCGCGGGCCGGATCCAATTCTTTTCGGCATCCGAGGCGAAACCCCAGAGATAGTTAAGAAAGCCTTTGAAATGGTTAGGCCGCTTGAACCCGTGGAAAGATGGGTTATATTTCGAACTAACCACGGTACAGATGCGCACTTAAAACGTGTCAGGCGGTTGAGCCAAATAAAACCTTACCACCCTGTTATTGCCAGAGGAATCGTGGCTGCGAACCCAAAAATTATTCCAAGGCGGCATGTGATCTTTCCAATTAAAGATGAAAGCGCACGTGTTGACTGCGCCGCTTACGAGCCTACCGGCATCCTGAGAAAAGCTGCAATCAAGTTGGTTGAAGGAGACTATGTGGAGGTTTACGGTGGCGTCCGCGCTCCTTCGCAAAACTGCCCATTAACTATTAACCTTGAAAAGCTAAAGGTGCTTAGACTTGCGCCTAAAATAGTTTACCACAATCCCCTTTGTCCAAAATGTGGTAAACGTTTAAAGTCTATGGGGAAAAATAAGGGTTTTAAATGTGAAAAATGTGGTTTGAGGTTTTCAAACCTTGATAAAGTCAAGGTTAAAATGAAACGTGAACTGGTTAAGGGGCTATATGTTACTTCGCCGAGGTCTCAGAGGCATCTTACTAAACCTCTTGCGCGTTATGGCATGGAGAAACGCCGCGCCTTTGTCAAAGAGCTGATTGGAATGTGGCATTACCCATAACTTAGCTTTCCCGAACCTTAAATATTTCACAGAGCAGCTTGTAAAGCTCGTCGCCGCCTTCAACTTTTGAAAAGAGCTCCCTCTCCGCCCTTAGAATGCGCCCTACAGCCTGATAAGTTTGTCTCCATTCTAGTTCCCGCCACATTAGGTTAAAATGTTTCAGTTCAATCCATGCTCGGAAAATCAAAACTGCAAACATGCCAAGCGTCAACACGAGGTTTAATATGTATATCTCAAGGATATCCAGCTTTCCACCTCCTATTTGATTTTCTAAGAAGTTTTATAAACTAGCAGCATTTAAATCAATGCAGGCTTATATTGTTTGGAGAGGTTTCCATGAGTGAAATTTTGCCTCCAATTGTTTATCAAGTGGGCGTAGGCGGCATAGGCGGCTTCATAGTCGGATTTGCTGTTAAAAAGCTAAGCAAACTCATCCTCATTTTAATAGGCATATTCATAATTGCCCTTATCTACCTGGGTATAAGAGGGATAATAAGCATAAACTATGAATTACTCCTTAAGGCGATAGGAGATTTCCTCGGGATGGCTGGCTCGGCGTTCTCGTGGCTTACTCATGCAATAGCACTTATTCCCTTCGCTGGAAGTTTCATTGCAGGCTTTGCGATAGGCTTCAAGCTTGGATAGCGAAATGGTTTAAATGTGTGTAAGCAGTTTATCCTCTGAAAACTTGGATTAAAAACGTTAACGGGAGTGTTAGAAGGATTGGAGAGATTTCCAGCAGAGGAATATTCTCTTCTCTTCTTTAAGGAGTCTGGTTACGTTAGAAAGCTTTGCCCGAAGTGCGGAACATATTTTTGGACGCTAAACCTTGATCAGGAAACATGCGGAGAGGCAAGGCCTGAAGGCTGCTCTTCCTACACTTTCATAGGAAATCCCCCTGCGGGAAAAAGTTACAGCGTACGTGAGATGCGTGAAGCTTTCCTATCCTTCTTCGAAAAGCGCGGACACAAGCGAATAAAGCCTTACCCTGTTGTGGCAAGGTGGAGAAACGACATTTACCTAACTCATGCAAGCATAATTGACTTCCAACCGTATGTTACTGAGGGAATTGCGCCGCCGCCTGCGAACCCTCTCGTTATAGCCCAGCCATGCATACGCCTTGTGGATATAACAAACACTGGACCAACTTTCGGCAAGTACGTAACAATTTTCGAGATGGGCGGCCATCATGCCTTCAACTATCCCGATAAGGAGGTTTACTGGAAAGACCAGACCGTAAGGTATCATGACGAGTTCGTCAGAGAGTTGGGCATAAAACCTGAAGAAGTGGTTTACAAGGAGGAAATATGGTCTGGGGGCGGAAACGCAGGTCCATGCCTAGAATGCATAATTAGGGGTTTGGAGGTTGCCACCCTTGTTTTCATGCAGTACAAGGTTGTTGGCAACGAGTTTGTTAAGTTGCCCATACGGACTGTGGACACGGGTTATGGTATAGAACGCTACGCTTGGCTTTCTCAAGGCGCGCCAAGCGCTTTCCACGTTATTTACGGCGATTTACTTGAAGAAATTTTTAAAATGGCTGGAATAAGCCGCGTTGACGAAGACTTGCTTTTGAAAGTGGCGAAGTTTTCAAGTCTGATGAGTTTGGATAAAACTGTTGGCAGGCTTGAGGCTAGGAGAAAAATAGCCGGAATAATCGGCATGGACGCCGAAGAGCTAGACGAAATTTTACTCCCCATAGAGAACGCTTTTGCAGTTGCAGACCATACCAAATGCTTGACGTTCATACTTTCTGAAGGAGTTGTTCCGTCAAACATTCAGGAGGGATATCTGGCAAGACTTCTTTTCCGCAGAATTTACCGCCTTTTAAGGATGCTGGGCATCCCAGACAGGCTATACGACATATTTGATATGCAGATTAACCTCTGGTCTGGGGATTACCCGCAACTTAGAGAGATGCGAAACGAAATAATGGAAATGCTTTCAGTTGAGGAGGAAAAATTCAAGGAGACCTTGACTAGGGGTGAAAACCTACTCAAGCGAATGGCTGGTGAACTGAAAGCTAGGGGTGTTCAAAAAGTTCCAGTTGAAACATTTGTTGAGCTTTATGATTCCCACGGTATTCCACCAGAAATCGTTAAAGAAGTCGCGGAGAAAGAGGGTTTAACGGCGGATGTTCCTGAAAACTTTTACGCTTTAATCGCTGAAAGGCACATGCAAACGGCCAAGCAAACCGAGGAAGTTGAAGCCGAAAAGTGGCTTGAAACCGAGGTGGCTGGTCTTCCAGAAACAGAGGCACTATACTACAAAGACCAGTATATGAAGGAATTTGAAGCTAAAGTCCTCAAAGTAATTGGAAACGAGTATGTAATTCTCGACAAGACTTGTTTTTACCCAGAGGGAGGAGGTCAACCCGCAGACAGCGGCTACTTAATGTTTGATGGGGAAAAAGTTGAGGTTATTGACGTCCAGAAAGTTGGCAAAGTAATAGTTCACAAAATCAAGGGAGACGCTGCTCTAAGGGAGGGCGTAGCCGTCAAAGGAACCATAGACTGGAACAAGCGGTACAGCCTAATGAAAAGCCACACCGCAACCCACATAATCAATGGCGCGGCTCGACGTGTTCTGGGGCAACATGTTTGGCAGTTTGGAACCCAGAAAGGTGTTGAAAGTTCACGGCTCGATATTTCGCACCACCGCAGGCTTACACGGGAAGAAGTGCAGAAAATAGAAATATTGGCTAATGAAGCAGTTTTAATGAATATTCCCGTGGAAATCTCGTGGATGCCTAGAGGTGAGGCTGAAAGCCTTTACGGGTTTAGGCTTTATCAGGGCGGAGCCGTTCCAGGTAAAGAAATTCGCGTTGTAAAAATTGGGGATTGGGAAGTTGAGGCTTGCGCAGGCACCCATCTAAAGAATACTGGAGAGATAGGCTTCATTAAAATAATTCATTCAGAAAGAATTCAAGACGGCGTTGAGAGGCTTGTATACGCTGTAGGTATTCACGCTTTGAAGGCTGTGCAGAAAAACGAAGAGCTGCTTTGGCAAGTTTCAGAAATTTTGAATGCTCCGCTGGAAAAGCTGGACAAAACAGCGGAAAAACTTGTAAAAGAGCTTAGAGATGCGAACGCGGAAAGGAGGAGGCTAATAAAAGAAATAGCAAAGCTGGAAAGTGCTAGCGTAAGTGCAAAGGTTGAGGGCGCTCGCGAAATAGATGGTATTAAGCTTGTGATGCGCGATTTTAAGGAAGAAGTCAACGTTGACCGTATGGTTCAGACGGCAAATGAGATAATCAAGGAAGATGCAGCGACGGTTGCCATATTCTACGGGTCTGATGGAAAAACCGCGAGAATAATGGTTATGGCTGGGAAAGAGGCTGTTGAAAAAGGAGTAAATGCGGCTGAGATAGTTAAAGAAGCTTCAGCAATAATTGGAGGTGGCGGTGGTGGGAAACCAAGCTTCGCTCAGGGCGGGGGAACCATTATAGAAAAACTACAGGAAGCCGTTATGAAGGCTGAAGAAACCTTAAAACGACAGGTTAAACGGCAAAGCTATGCCTAGAAAGCCTTTTGTCTCATAATTTTCCATGGTTTTGGTTGAGAAATCAGCCAATAGGGGCCTACCCCTCTATATTTTTGGTTTCCTTTTATCTGCAGGGTTTCACTTTAACAAATTCACCTTTCGCAATTCCAAGGCTATATTGCACTTTGTCTGGGACTTCAATGATTTTTCCTTTTAGGCTTTCTATGGGTGCGACTTTGCATCGTGTCTTTTTCCCATGTAAGGTTTCGATTTCAACTTCTTTTACCTTCCCTCCCCAGAGGGAGAGGATTTCTTTTGGAATGCGAACTGTGCTAGTCCACATGGCATATAATATGCCCATGTTTTGCACCACAAACTGGTCTTCTTCTACGGTTTCTTTAGTAACCTGCTCCAAGCTTTCTTCCAGATGTTCCTCTTCTGGTTTGGGCTTCGGTGAAGGGCTTTTCAGTTCAGAGATCATGCATTCCACAGCTTTTTCGCAGGCTAAACATTCTTCAGGGATGCCCTCTCCTCTTGCGCGTTCCCTGAGGTATCCAAAGTAGTGTGGACAACCGGAGTCGATGCTTGCAAGGCCTTGCTTGCCAGTTTCCGTCTTCGCTTTTTTCGCCAAAATCTTTCCTCGCTAAAAGGAATACTCTCAAGCATTCCTTTATCTTTAATGAATTAAGAGTAAGTATGTGAAATTAAACGTGTGAATGTGAATTAGCGTTTTAAGAGAAGTGCCCGGCGGGAAAGCATCGAATAAAACGCCGAGACTTAGAAATAACTTCTTCAAACTTTTGCAGAAGCGTTCTATTACCATTACGATAACCGTTGTTAGCGCATAGGTTGTGAAAGCAATGAAGCATAGAATAACCCAAGTTTTAGGTATAGGCGAATGCAAAATATAGGGATGGAACTTTCAAGCCATGCCCTATTAGAAGAATACGTTAGTAAAGGGTGACTAGGATAAAAACAATGAAAGGGTTTCACCATTGAAATTTGAGCGCTCAGAAGGCTTTAGACGGGCTCGCTTATCTTTTTACCAGACTTTTCCACCCAATCTTTGACGGGTGTGGCGAACTGTTTCTCAACCAGGCTTCTGTATATGCTGTTGTATGTGCAGAAGGACCTAACTTTGCCGTCTGGAGTTGCATAATGTATTACGCATCTTTGGGCGCGGTCTAGGTCGAAGTTCCAAACATCCATGAAGTGCATGATTCCAATCATAATTATTCTGCGCATAAACTTCCCCAAAGCCTCGTAGCTTCCCTTGGTTATTACGTCCTTCAACAGATCCCTTACGATGGGTGATTTGACCATTGGCAAAAACTCGAGCATTCTCATTTTGGCCATGACCCTTTTGCCTTTTACACCTGAATAATAAATGTTCCAGAAGATTTCCGCGAACTTGTCAACGTCCACGTACTGTGTTATAGGCTTGTATGAACCGTCTTTTTCAATCACAATGAATGTTGCTGCTCCACACATGGGGTGCATTGTGAACTCGGGGTAGGGCCTATTCTTTAGAATTTCCATGCCTTTGGATATGGGGACAGGCCAATCCACGGGTCTCCAATCTTTGGTTGTGATTTTTCCTTTGGTTTGTTCTTCTATCAGTTTGATGGCGTCGGGCACTGTTATGCGCATTTTTCGCATTTCCTCTTTTCTGGCTCTTCCAGCCATGGAAATTGGCTGGATGTTAACGCATCTCACTACATCATGGTTTTCCACGGCATAATGTATTATGTTTCCAAGCTCTTTGTCGTTTACCCCCCGCGCTAAAGTAACCACAAGAACTACTGATTCTAAGCCCAGTTTTCTGGCGTTTTCCAAAACCTTCTGCTTTATGGGGACAAGGTCGGTTCTTGCCCTTGTTTTTCTATAAATTTCTTCACTTAAACCGTCAAATTGAAGGTAAAAAGTGCTCACCCCAGCGTCTAGAAGCCTCTTAAAGTAATCTATGTCTTCGGCGAGGCGCAAGCCGTTGGTGTTAACCTCCACATGCCTTATTCCAGCCTTTTTCGCTTCTGCCACAAGCTCTGGCAAGTCGTTTCTCAAGGTTGGTTCTCCACCGCTGAACTGAAGCGCATTACATGCCCAAGGCTTATTGTTCCTCAGCAGCTTAATCATGTCTACAATCTGCGCGTAAGACGGCTCATAAACGTAGTTCAATATTCCGGCATGGGCGAAACACACCGGACAAGCCATGTTACATCGGTTTGTCACGTCAATTATTCCTAAAACGGTGTGGGACTTGTGTTGGGTGCATAACCCGCAGTCGAAAGGGCAACCCTTAACCGTTTTTGTATGGGGGTTTTCTAGGCCGCTTCCCACATATTTTGCGTTATACCAGCCGTTGTAAAACCACTTGAAAAGTTCAGCGTCTCCCCAGTAAACATCTTCAAACCTCCCATGCTCAGGGCAATTCTTCTCGAGGTAGATTACGCCCTTTTCCTCGTAAATTCTCATGGGAATCTTTCTTAGGCATTCTGGGCATAGGCTTGTTGAGTAAGTTTCAAATATTGCATATTCTTGAGGTTTTGCCATTCTCACCGCCATTTGAAAGTTTCAGCTCAGATTTTGGCTATAAATGGGAGGATATATTAAAATTTCCATAATTTTAATAGGGTGAAAAGTATCACATTTTTCATATGAGCGCCAAAATTAGAGCACTCCTCAGAAGAGTTGGATTAACAGACTACGAGGCAAACGCTTATGTCATCCTCCTGGAGAAAGGCGCATTAACAGCCAAGCAAATAAGCTATGGAGCGCAAATACCCTTTTCAAAAGTTTACCAAACCCTTAACAGCCTAGAGAAAAAGGGCTGGATAGAAGTTACAAGGAAAAGACCGAGCAGGTATTTTCCAAAATCACCGGAAACCGCCCTAAAAACAGCAAAAAACGCCTTAGAGAACGAGTGGCTTCAAATTGAGAAAACACTAAACGACGAGCTAATCCCCCTTTATGAGAAACTGAAAACAAGAGAAAAATATGATATATGGATTTTGAAGGGTCCCTCAAACATTATTCCAAAGTTTAAGGAAATGGCTAAAAAATGTAGACAGGAAATGTTGATAGCCTTTCCATCTATTACAGAAGATTTCTTAATGGAGTTTTACCCGCTGCTCTATTCCTTCACTGGAGGAGATTTGCAAGTTCGTTTCATGGTTTCAAAAGGACTAAATGAAAACGTTTACAAGGCTCTTTCAAAAATAGGCGAGGTAAGGCGTAGAACTAAAATGTTCGGCGGAGGAGCCATATCCGACGGCGGCGAGGTTTTACTGCTTTTCAGCGATGAAAGAGGCGAGATCACCGCCATCTGGTCTGACCATCCTGGTCTAGCGGGATTAGCTAAGGATTACTTCAATTACTTATGGAAAGAATCTGAAAGTGAGCTTTAAGCCTTAACAGCTTCAATCAAATAATCAAAACTTAAAGAGATGGCGCTGGTGCGGGTAAAGGTTAGAGTTACAGGAATTATTCAAGGCGTGGGATTTCGTCCCTTCATTTATCGGATAGCCGTAAAAAACGGCTTGAAAGGCTACGTAAGAAATATGGGCGACGCTTGCGTAGAAATCCTTCTAGAAGGCGGAGAAAAAGCAGTAAACAATTTCCTAAACGACTTAAAGGCTAAAAAACCTCCTTTAGCGCAAATCCATGAAATCTTAACAACGAGGCTTAAGGGCGAAAACGTTTATGAAAGCTTCAAAATTGAGAAAAGCTCCGAGGAAACAGAACTTTCCGGATCAGTTATTCCGCCGGACATAGCCATATGCGACGAATGTCTAAAAGAGCTTAGAGATGAAAAAGACCCGAGGCATGAATACTTCTTTATTACGTGCACAGACTGCGGCCCCCGCTTCACAATTATTGAGAGGCTGCCTTACGACCGTGAGAGCACCACTATGCGGTATTTTCCCATGTGCACCTTCTGCCAAAAGGAATTCACAGACCCCTCGAATAGGCGTTTCCACGCCCAAACCGTGGCGTGTCCAAAATGCGGCCCCAAAGCGTATTTGACGGACAGTAAAGGCGAAATAATAGCACATAAAGACCCCATTAGGGAAGCTGGTAGGCTTCTTTCTGAAGGTTTTATTGTTGCCATTAAAGGATACGGGGGTTTTCACGTTGCAGCCGCTACCACGAAGGACAAGCCTCTCATAAGGCTTAGAAAGGTTAAGCATAGACGGCATAAGCCCTTCGCCATAATGGCGCGGAGCTTAGAGGCAGCTAAGTCCTTTGCAGAAGTCAGCGCAGAAGAGGCTAGACTTCTAACCGCTTTTACCCGCCCAATCGTGCCGCTTAAA
>JAWCLS010000029.1:0-9240 GCA_038850545.1 Bathyarchaeia archaeon | reverse complement strand
ACATTAACTCTTACGTCTTCCCTCGTTAAGCTTTCATCTTCTAAAATTTCCTTTGCTCTCTCGCAGGCGTACATGAGGTCTATGAGTCTTGCATAATCGAACAGTAATGTGGCATGAGCGGGGTTTCCAAACTTCCTTTTAAACTCTTTTAATTCTTCGTTGGCTAATTCTGTTGTCGCCTTTTGGTTTACGTTCATCCGCGGAGTTGGTCCAACCTGGACTATGCCTTTAGGCCATCCTAGAGACTTCAGGTAAGCGAATTTTGCATATGTCCATTCATAAAGTTTCTCTTCAACGTGCTCCAAGTACTGGTGGGCGTCGAATTCCGACAGGGTTTCGCCTTCGGGATTTATTACCCTTATTTTTCCTGCATAGAATTCTAGGTTTCCTTCCCTTGTTAAAGCCATATAATTAGTTTTATAGTCTCCGGCCTTTTTGAATTCGGGCCAGTTCTTTTCGAAAAGTTCTTTCCCAAGCTCAAGCGCCTCTCTTGTGATTTTGCAAGCATCTCCTGAAGCTCTAAGCAATATTTCACGTTCTTTCTCTTTCAGCGGGTTAATTAAGCCGCCAGGTATTACGGAAACTATGTGGACTTCACGTTTCCCGACTGTGTCTAGAATTTGAGTTGCAAAGTTTCTCAGGGAGATCGCCTTCCTCGCTATTTCCGGTTTTTCTCGCATAATTTGGAAAATGTTCCTTCTTGAAGGATCTTCTTCGGGGGAAAACCAGAAATCTGGGAGTATGAGGAAAAAGAACACCAGTGAGTGGTTGCTTATTATTTGCCCCATAAGTAAAAGTTCTCTGAGCTTTGTGGCTGTTTCAGTTATTTCTACTCCGTAAGCGCTTTCTATAGCCTTTGCAGAAGCTAAAACGTGTGCTGTTGAGCATACTCCGCAGATTCTGGATATTATAAATGGAAGTCTTTCAGCCTCCATTCCCCTTAGGAAGTAGTCGAATCCGCGAATTTCTGTGGCGTAAAAGTGTGCATCTGCCACATTTCCAAACTCGTCAAGCACTATCGTTACCTTTCCATGCCCTTCGATTCTTGTTGTAGGCGAAATTGTTATCTCCCTTTTTCCACTCAAATAACTCGCTCCCTCGCCTTGAAACGTTCAAATTTTGAAAAAATGAAAGTGTGGAAGACAAATGGGTTGCGATGGAGCTCTTCCTTAACCTTCTCCTCAGGGATGCTTGTTCTCTTTGATATCACCTTTACAAGGAAAGCGTATATGTCTCTTGACCTATACAGCAGCGAGTCTGCTGGTCCTCTGCATCCAAAGCATGTGAATCCCGCTCTGGGGCATGGTGCGCCACATCCTTCACGGGTCAGTGAACCTAGACATACGAAGCCTTGGCTTACTAAACAGAGTTCAGGGTCTACTTCTTTTTCGTATATGCCATAAAGGCGGTCAATTTTTGCAGGAACTATTTTTCTGTGACACTCTGTGCAGACGACGCTTTGATGGCGCAGCGGCGCTTTACCGCTAACTATACTCTTTAGGGTGTGAACTATTAGGAAGGGCATCGGCGGACAGCCTGGAATATAATACTCAACATCAACAAAATTGCAGATGGGATACATTAAATCCTTAAGTTCTGGAAGCTTACTTGTGTCAAGAAGCGTGTAACTTCTTTCTAAAAGTTTTTTAACGGACATGACGTTTCCGAGGGTTGTTATTCCGCCATGCGTGGCGCACATTCCAAGGGCGACAAGCTTTTTCGATTTGGCGCGAACCTCCCTTATCAAGTTCTCATCCGCTTCTGTTCTGACGCCTCCTTCAACAATCGCCAAATCAACTTCTGGAATCTCTTTGAAATCCAAAAATGTAGGAGAATAAAATATTTCGAAGTCTTTGGAGAGAATTTCAAGCACGGCTTCACCAGCATTTAACAGCGAGGATACGCATCCGGCGCAACATGTTAAAGAAATCAAGCTAACCTTCATTTGACTCGGCACGCCCTAATTCTAAAAGGGTTGCAAGGGCTATTTTAGCTTACTTAAACAATGATTCGGCTGATTGTCGAGCAGAGGTTAAGTTAGGTGAAAAGCGAATTTTTGAATGAAAACTGCTTTAAAAACAGTTATTTAGCTTAAATACTCTAATTTAATTGAAAAAGGTTGCGGCGGATTAGAATCCTCAGAGTCACTCGTGATGCTTACGCTTTTTATCATAATTTTGCAGTAATCAGCTCTCGGTTTTGTAACCGATTTGGTCTCTCGCCTTCTTATGAAATGTTTCAGCTTAGAAAGAATAAACAGAATCATAGGGCTAATTGTTAAGCCATGCCGCCTAGCAGCAGTGATGCGATGGCTGCGATTGCGACTATGACTATGGTCTCGAGCAAGGTTATTTTCCAGTTTACACGTGTTTTCTTGGAGCGGTAGCGAACGAGGAATATGCCTACTACTGCGCCGACTATTCCTAAGGCTATAAGAGTGTTGAAGGGTTCAGGCAAAGCCATATAAGCGACTATTGGAAGGCTTCCAGCTAAGAAAGTTGTTGTGCTACAGATTAAGGCGGCATATATGTTAGCTCGGTTAACCTCCTTTTGAAGCAAAGTAAACAAATTTTTAACCAGCATGAAGGATTTGTCCCTTTCCTTTCTGTCCGGGATGTCGCTTAGGCTGAAATTCATCAAAGTTTGAAGCGTCCTTATGTCGGCTAAATCCTCTGTTATGCCGCCTAAAAGGAAACTTGAAAAGTTCGTCACGGCCACCGCAGTCAACGTTAAGAGGGCAGCGAAGGTAGCTGCTTTGGCGGCTAAACCTGCTATGAAAGCGGAAAGAACAACAACAAGCCCCGTTATGGAGCCGTCAACTAAGCCTGCCACCACCTCAATTATAGGATCTTTTTTCAAAAGCAAGCTTTTCCATTCCTTGCTCAACTTTAAACCTTGATGGGTCAACTGAACAGTGTCTTCCCCATTTATGATCAAGCCCTCAGAAGCCATCTCCCTTAAGGCTTTTTCCACGTCGCCCATTTCAACGCATACACGTCCAGCGCAGACTTTGTCTATCCGTTTTTTAAGCAAAGTTTTACCGATTTTCTCCTTCTTTCCCAAGTTCAACAAAACAACTACTTTTATAACGTCAGGCAATTCCTGGATCTCAAAGGACACTCAGCAGGTCACCATTTTCGTTTAGAAATGTTACTGCCAAACTAATAACTCTTATGTTCACGATTTGTAGGGTAAATTTTACAGCCATTCGCTTATAAACCGTGTATGTGGGCATGATGTTGACAAAGTTTGCCTTGCTGTGTCTATGGCAAAGTTCTGCCTAACGCTGCTTACCCAAATATGGTTGCAAGTTCAACAATAACCTTGAAAATTCCGCCAGTAGTGTTCCTCTTAAGCGGAAAAATAATGCTGAAAGATGAACCTGGCTGAACTTTGAAACATGGCGGAAAGGACGCCTAAAACGCTAGCAACCGCGATTTCGCCAGCTCATATTTTGCGCCATGAAAGCCTTTGAAACATGCAATATTTTTGCAATTTATTTCATTTTTGTACCATAATTTTTGCTGTTTCAATTAGTTTTTTTACACTCTCCGCGTTTTGGGCTTGGAGCACGCGGGAGCGCCCAACTTCGTAAATTCTAATGAGTCCGCTTTTTTCAAGAACTTTTACGTGCCGGTAAACTGCGGCGTAGTCTTTTTTCAAGATTTTTGCCACCGCTTTTATGTGTAGAGGCCTTTCACTCTCATTTACAAGCATAAGTATCTTAAACCTTATGAGGTTTCCAATTGCGTCGAAGATATTTGAAACTTTACGGATTTCTTCTTCAGCTAGCATACTACACACAATATTATGTTATAGGGGTGTTGAATTTATGACGCTTTCGCAAAACTTTATAAGGGCGTTAACCTTTTTGCCATATTTTCGAAATATACGAAGTCTTTAAGCTCATTTCTGCGAGAGCCTTAGAAATCTCCAGCGGATAGCCCTAAAGTCATAAGCTTTACTACGCTAACGCCGGCCGGTAATTCAAAATTTTCAGCCGCCTTCTTCGCGTCAAACGCGCTCACGTTGAGCGAACTTAAGCCGAGACTGCGGGCTGCAAGAGCAGGTTTTGAAGGGCTAAGGCCACAGTTACATGATAAATCTTAAAAAGAAAAATAATCAGAAAATAAGGTTTAAATAATTGAGTATTGCGGAATTGGCGGGTTGGAAGACTTTCGCTTTTTAGGTTTTTGATTATGCTCTGTGTAGTTCGCGGATTACTGAAATTTGAGGGTTGATTGCTGGCGACGGCGTGTTTGCTCTTATAGGACGTTTTTGTATATGTTTGTATCCGCACTCGCATTCGAAACCCACTATCTTTTTCCCACGGTGTATTTCTCTCCATGTTTTTGAGTTGCATTTAGCGGTTTGTTTGTGAATTTTCCATAATATCTTTGCCTCGTGTGGTGATATTGGGGCGTAGTGTTTTGCCGCTGCAAAATACCATACTGTGTATGTTAGTAAACCCGCCCAAATTGCGGGCGCGATTATTTCTATCATTTTCTCCACCATTTGTATTTTTGTTCTACTTGTATGCAATATGTCTTTTTATTGACATATTGCTATAATTGAGAATAGTAAATCCTACGATATAAGCGTTACGCAAAAAGACGAATAAAGCTACATAAACAGCAAATTAAAACTGTTTAAGCACATCGCTTTTCTCCATAATGTAACCGCAGTAATGGCACTTTAGCAGAAGCGGCTCCTCGCTTTTAACATAGAATTTGGCCTTCACAGGCTCGTTGCTGTTGCTTACGCATGCGGGGTTGGCACATTTAATTATGTTCTCAATTACTGCGGGCAGTTTAACCCTCTGCTTTTCAACAACAGCGTAATCGCGGATGATGTTGATGGTCGCATGGGGTGCCAGCAGGGCGATTTTATGCACTTCTTGAGGGTTTAACTCTCGACCTTCAATCTTCACTATGTCTTTAACCTTAAACCTTTTACTAGGCACATTAATTGCGATGGTTATTATGCGCTTCTCTTTTCCAGTTATGCCCAAAATTTTAACGACATCGAGAGCGTGCCCGCCTGTAATGTGGTCAATAACAGTGCCATCCTTAATTTTAGAAACATACAACATGGTTTCACTCATAAGGCTTCCTCAAAGAGGGCTATATCCGCACAGAAATAAAAGGTTTTTACACTGAAAATAGAAGCTAAGTCAATTTTGTTTAAAGGTGCAGACTGCTAAATTAGATACCCCTCTCATATTTTGGTTGGAAAACAGCCAATACTGAGCCTATCCCTCTAGTTTTCTACCGAACAGCAGAAGGACTATGGCTCGCGAGCGCTTAGAAATGAAATCGTATTCGCATGAACCGTAAAAAGTTATTTAGGAGTTACGTAGAGCTTTGTTTAGGTGTGCGTTTGAACTTTGAAGGGAAAGACATAATATCTATTCGGGATTTTTCCCGTGAAGAAATCGATTATGTACTGGAAATTGCTGAGGCTATGGAACCCTTAGCCCTAAGTGGTTCAGACATGCTTAGGGGGAAAATTCTTGCAACGTTATTTTTTGAGCCAAGCACACGTACACGACTAAGTTTTGAGGCCGCCATGCACAAGCTTGGCGGTTCAACCATAGGCTTTGCGGAAGCTGAAATAGCCTCCGTGAGGAAAGGCGAAAACCTAGCTGACACGATACGCACCGTTGAGAATTACGCAGATGTAATAGCCTTAAGGCATCCCCTTGAGGGCGCGGCGAGACTTGCAGCAGAATTTGCAAAAGTGCCAGTAATCAACGGCGGCAGCGGCGCTGAGGAACACCCAACCCAAGCCCTACTAGACTTGTATACTATTATGAAGGAGAAGGGCGGGATTGACGGTTTAAAAATAGCCCTTGTAGGAGACTTAAGGTATGGTAGAACAGTTCACTCGCTGGCTTATGCCCTTTCCAACTACAATGTTGAACTCTACCTGGTTTCACCGGAGTCTCTAAGGATGCGGTGGGAAGTTCTTGAAGCAATTAGGGAAAAAATCCCAGTGAAAGAAGAAACAAGCCTTGAAAAAATAGTTCCGCTGGTAGACGTTTTATACGTGACGAGGATACAGAAGGAACGTTTTCCAGACCCAGCTGAATACATGAAAGTTAAGGGCTCCTACAGAATAAATTTGGAAACGCTGGGCAAAGCCAAAAAAGACTTGACTGTTCTGCATCCTCTTCCACGCGCCGACGAAATAGCCTCTGAAGTGGATGGAACCCCCTATGCCCGCTACTTCCAGCAGGTCTGGAATGGCATGGTGACCAGAATGGCGCTTCTAGCACTAATACTGGGCGCAGTAAAATAGGTTTGAATTTAGGCTATGGATACCTCTTGAAGGCTAAGAGCGTGCTCACAGCCCCACATGAGGGACATTTATGCTGCAGTCCAAACCAGCTTTTTTTGCAGTTAAGGCAGTAGGTTAAGTTGCGGTTGTACGTGAAAAACTCTAATTCATAGTTTTCAGCAAGCTTCTTAGTTAGAGATAAAAGCTCATGGGGCTCGTACTCAGCGTCTTCAAGTTCCAAAACCGTAAGGCTTCCACCATTGAGCAGCCTACGCATATCCCTTTCAACCATTAAAGTCTTCGAAAATTTTTCTCGGTCTTTAAGGGTTATCGTGCTGAAAGTTGAGTAGTGTGGCTTTTCCCGTGTTCCGAGGAATCGAACCTTAGAGACGCCATATCTTTCAATGTCAAGTTTCGCAAGTCTTTCAGAAGCCTCTGGGAATGGCAAAGTTGAAAGGAGCAAACGTTTTTCACGTCTCTTGTCAGCTTTAGATGCAAAATCTAGAGCATGTTCTATGGTTTCAACGGCGAACTTCAAAGCGTTTTCATCTTCATATATGCTTTTTCCGTGAAAGGCTTCTGCTGCCTCCCTTAATCCAGCCATGTTTATTAAGCGCAGAGAGCTTTCAAGCCTGAAATACTCGTCGCCGTTGACACTGTGCATCAGGAAGGGAAGCAAGCCCCTGTCATGTGTTTTAAGCCATCTATATTTTATTTCCAGAGCTCGTGCCGCCATTTCAAGCTTGTCCCTCAGAATCTCAAAGAATCTCGCTTTTTCCTTTTCGCATTCGTATGTGATTCGCGGCATGTTGACAGTTACACATCCTAAAATGCCTGCACGGAGAGTGTCAATTTCCCAGTCGCCCTTCAAATCTGCTTTTAGCTTGCACCCGGATGTGGAGAAAACCGTGTGTTTACCATTTTTTCCTAAAAGATTGGCGAAGTACACCATGCCTTTTTCCGATGCTAATCTGTGGGCTTCCAGAAGCATTACTTCTGCCCTATCGTTCGCAAAAGTTTCTGGCCGTATCTTGATGATGATTTTTGAATTTAAAAGCGGCTTATGCACGCTTTCTTCTTTCAAAACTTCAAGAAAAAGGGAAACCAAAAGCTGGCTCTCTTCAGCGAAGTCTCCATAATTGCCCAGATACTCTCCGGAAACGCCGACAGCAGGCTTTTCCGCCAAAAAGTCTGGAACAGTAAGCTCCAAGTTTAAGGAAGCATTTGCATGTTGATTTAGGTTTAAGATGAAAAGTCTTAATGCTTCTTTAACCTTGGCAGCTTCCACACCTTTTACAAAGGGAGCTAGAAAAACGTTAAAGTATTCAAGGGTCTGCGTCCCTCCAACCTCTTTTGCGGATTGAAGAACAACGTTAAAGACTAGGGCTAAAGCAGTTTCCAAACTTTTCGGAGGGGAAAAAGAGGGCAGAAAGACGTTTACCTTTTCAAGTTTTAAACCGTTTTTGAAGAAGAATCTTAAATCGTGCACTATTTCCTCTGGTTTCAGGGTCCAATAACTTAAACCATGAATGTGTAATGCGCCTGACAAGTATGCGTCCGCAACATCCCTTGGGAGCACGTTTAAAAGAGTGTATTCCTCAAAAACGTTTTTTCCAGCCTCCTCAATGGAAACTGCACCTTTTCTCGTTAAAAGGGATGAAACGTCATATACTGGAAGGCCTAAACGTGTAAGCTTATGGCGGTATTCTTCTAAACCTTTCTCTATGAGGATTGCGTTTACAACCTCCCTTATCAAAGGCGCAGTTAAATACTTTGTCTTAGCCTTATAGAGGCGCCTTTCCGATTCTTTAGCAATTTTCTGGGCTAGTTCAATGGGCATGCCAGCCTCCTTAATAAGAGAACCTGCAATTTTGTTGGCGTCAAACTCTTCCAGCGCGTAACGGGAAGTGCGGACAAGCACTTTTTGGGTTCTGAAGCTTTTCTTCTCGATTTCCTCAGCAACATCAATAACCATCTTACCAAGCTCTGTTAAAAGATACTTTTTAGACTCCACATCAGCCTCAATTAACTCCGCCTTAAGCAGAAACTTCAGATGATAGGCAAATCTCCCAGCATCCCTACTGGGGCTCATCTTCAACAAATTCATTAACTCAGTGTAGGAAAGAGGCCCCTTATCGAAAAGCAGGTTTAAAATTTGAAGCCTAACAGATGAGGAAATTGCCTTCAATACCTTGATTCCGCGCAAACGCCGCCGACTAGACAAAACCTAACCCCCAAAGGATAACAGACAATAACAGCAGCTAAAGTTTTAAAATTTGAGGAAAATAACACTTATTACCGTGATCGCATAGCTAGGACACACGTAGAAAAGAGGGGCTGTCGGCTAGCTTGGTCTAGGCTTGGAGACTTGGGCTCTCTAGACCCCGGTTCAAATCCGGGCAGCCCCACCACTTTTATGTTCAGAAAACAGGGTTTACTGCTTCTTAAGCGTGGCAAATGTCCTCAGACTGGTGGAGGGGGCCTTTCGCCCAGAATTATAGATACGTTCATCTCTTCCCATGAACCGTTTATTTTTCGCCAAATTGTCAGTGTAAGGCTTTCTCCTGGGAGTGTTTTTTCTGCGAGATAGCTTGCTAGATCATCTCCGTTTATTATGCGTGTACCATTTAAGGCAACAATTACATCATTAGCAAATAATTTGCCATCTGAAGGGCTGCCTGGTCTAACGTTGACTATCAGCCAGCCATATGTTATTTTGAGGCCAAGTTTTTGGGCAGTTTCATAATTCATGTCTCTTCCTTCAACTCCCAGGTAGGAGTGCCTCGTGTAGGTTCCGTTGGTGACTAGGGAGTGTATCTCCCTAAGAAGCGTGTCTGATGGGATTGCGAAGCCCAGTCCTTGAGAATCGCTCACTATGGCTGTTGTTATCCCCACAACCTCACCATTATAGGTTAACAGGGGTCCGCCAGAGTTTCCAGGATTTATGGGTGCACTTGTTTG
>JAWCLS010000028.1:0-9268 GCA_038850545.1 Bathyarchaeia archaeon | reverse complement strand
TGCTTTTTGTGTCTGATATGGCCTTGTCCAGGGTTTCAGCTATTTCTTCAGCCGAAGAGTACTCCTTTATTTCCACAACCATACGCTTTTACACCTCACAAATAAGGGGAACAAATGAAGGGAAATTTAGGCGGATCCGCCAACCCTACCCCTAGATAGCAGCAAAGCAAACAAAAGGGAAATCTACGATGATGGAGCAGTTGCCTGGTATGAGCCCACTACTTGTCCACTGCCATCATAGAGATCAAACTTATAGACGTTTCCAGCCGTCCAGCCTACACTCAAGGTTATGTATATATGTTTCGTATCTCCTGGTTGTATCGTCAGACTATTATCCTCGCCTGCAAAACTGGCAGGTTTTGCGTTATTTACTTTCACTGATGCTATAGTTACCGCTTTTGTTCCCGTGTTTTTCACAGTCAGTGTCACGTTCGTTTTAGGATCGGTATCAAAATCCACTTCTGTTATTGTTACTGAGGATGATCCCATGAATCCTACTGTTAGGGCTCCCATCCACGCAGCCACAGCAATGCTGACGGCGACTGTTACGGCTATGAGTATGATTGCGGCCACCACGGGGCTTAGGGCTTTCCTACTCTTCAGTATTTTCATTTTCCTTCATATCCCTCCTTTATTGGGTTATCGTTTATGTAAAGAGCCATATGAAGATTTAAATCTTACTACTCAATACACAATATTCACCATTTGTAAAACAAAACAACAAAAAAGCAAACCTTATATTAATAGAAGGTTAACCATCTATAAGGTTAAACTTATGGGTACAATCAAAACAACCATAATAATCGACGAAAAAGTATGGAACCAGCTAAAAAGAACCATATCATCAAGAAGCCAGAACCTACGGAAACTCAGCGCAACAGTCGAAGAAGCCATCAAAACATTCAGCACCACCGAAGTGCTAAACGAATTCTCTGCACTACTCAACATCAACGCCACCACCTACCCATCAAACAAGGAAGTTAGAGACAGAAGACCAAAACTAGAAACCTCTGCAGGAAAAATCGTTAGAGAGATGCGAGATGAACGCGAAGCTCATATATCTAGACTCAAGTAGCATCATAAAACGATACATAGAAGAAAAAGGCTCAGAAGCTGTGGACACAGTCTACGAAAAGGCTGAAAGCGGCAAACTAAATTTCGCATTCTCAATATGGAACGTAGGCGAAGTCCTAGGAACGCTTGACAAATACTTTTCAAGAAAACTCCTAACAGAAAAAGAGTTCAAAACAGCCCTAACAGACTTCATTTTAGAATCCATAAAAATGGCACGCCTCGACGCACTACAAATACTGCCAATAACTGCGAAAACCCTAACAGAATCATGGCTCATGGTGCTAAAGCACCACATCTACGAAGCAGACGCACTACAAATAGCCGCATCCAAAGAAGCAAACTGCAACCTATTCCTAACAGCCGACAAAAAACTCGCCAAAACTGCCACAAAAGAAGGCATAAACTCCATAAACATCGAAGAAACGCCTGAAAAAACCCTAACCAAACTAAACCAGCCCTAAACCCACCATCCACAACCCATTTCACGAAAAAGCTAGAGAGGTAGGGGTAGGGAAAATGGAGCCGCAATTCCGCTTATTTTCAAGTGCAAAAACCTAGAGGGGGAGAGTCGCTATTGGCTGTTTCCCCAACCAAAAATATAGAGAGGGTATCAATTTTGCAAAGCCTAAACTAACACAAAATTGACATCTTTATATGCTATGCTCACTTAGGCATTCAGCCAACATCTTCTCCACATACCACCCGACTTTTCCCCTAACAATTTTCAACTCCCTTTTAAGCTTCTCAAACTTTTCCTTCACCCCCAAAAACGAACCATCATCATACAGAACTATCCCTTCCTCCAAAGCAAAAAGCACGGTGGCATGCCTCCTCCCTAAAAGCTCCTCAAACTCTTCCAAAGTATACCCAATAGGCTCTATAGGCGCAGTAGTCGGGTTTATGCAAAAAAGCAACTTAAGCCTATCATCAAACTTTTCTGGAAGCCCATCTGCAACCACAAGAAGATCAACATCGCTTCCAACGCCAAAATCACCCCTAGCAGCCGAACCGTAAAGGATAACAAACCTTGGCGACAAAACACTAAAAAGAGCCCTTAGATACGCCTCCAATGCTTCTTTATAAGGAACATTAGGAAGCCTTATTTCAACCATCTCTTCGCCACATTCCTCACAAATTCAATAATTCGAGTTGCCCCACGAACAGCATCCCTAGAAGTTTCCAAATCATAAAATTCAAAGGGCGCCCCCGACGCATGAGCATTAGGATATCTTGCAGGAATATAATGCCTATCAAGAGCCTTCGCCATACTTAACAGATCCTTATCCAAGGCTATTCCCTGAGCTTCCAATTCCCCCAGCAGTTTAGAAATAGAATGCCCAACTGCTATTACTCCAATACCATAAAGCAAACCCTTAACCGCAAACTCCGCAGCTTGCTGAGCTTTAAAACAGCTCCAATCATAATCTCCCATTTCCATATCCCTTTTAGAACTTTCAAGAGAATGCTCAGCTTGACTCATCCAACGCTTATACTCTACTTCATCAAAAGGCAAACCGCCATCCTCCAACAACCAACAACAATGAAACTCATACATATAATAATAGCGACTACACACGACATTTTCAACCATTAGCCTTATAGGATATGAGCAAAAATCTTTTATATATTTATATGCATATGTAAAGCATGATTAAAATGGCCAAAACAATCGCAGTCTCAGACGATGTTTACGAGCTGCTTGTCAAAGCAAAACTTCCAAACGAAAGCTTCAGCGATGTCATACGCAGATCCATTAAAAAAGGAATGAGACTCAGCGACATTGCAGGTTCAAAAACCATCAGCGAAAACGACTGGAAAAAAGTCCTAAAAGCCTTCGAACCCCAAAAAAGGGCAGATGAAGAAAAAAGAAAAAAGCTTCTAAGATAGGGCTGTGCCACCCTTGAAAATCTTCGACACAACATTTCTCATAGACCTCGTAAAAGGAGACAAAAACGCCATACAAAAAGCCAAAGAAATAGACGCAGAAGGAACCCTTAAAGCCATCTCCGTAGTCACAGTCCACGAATACCTGCGAGGAATATACTACCTATTCAACCACGACAAAAAACTGTTAAAAACGAAACTTGAAAAAGCCGAAGCAGAACTAATCAGATTTGAAATCCTACCCTACACATACGAAACAGCAAAAACAGCAGCAGAAATCGACGCCCAACTCGCCCTAAACGGCCAAAGCATAAGCTTCTCAGACACAATAATAGCGGCCACGGCACTCCATTACAAACTTACTCTCGTAACACGAAACACGGAGCACTTTTCCCGAATACCCAACCTACAAATCGAAACCTATTAGACTCCCTAACCGCCTGTCCACATTTAACGTTTAAACGCCCAGCTTGTCAAAGAACTCCAAAAGAAGCCGCGCTATCTTTTCGCCCAACTCAGTCTTCATATACTTCTTCTTCAACGGGTCAATGCGCTCGCTCTTAGCTAAACCCAGCTCTTCAATTTCAATCATCCTAGCCCTGAAAGTGCCATCACTAAGCGTCAAACCATTCTCCCGCATGAAATCCTTAGCATCCTTCCACTTCCCACGCCCTAAATACAAAAGCAAAAGACAGTCAATGGCATGATCCTTCTCCAACATAGCCTTAATCGCAGAAAGCTTCGGATCTGTCAATATACGCTTAACCTTCTCCTCTTCTCCGCTCCCAACACTTTTCGCATTAACCATCGCACTCAACCAGCCAATTTATCCTTTAACATATAGGCACATCCCCTTAAAAGATTTAACCTATATTGCGAAACATGACATAATATTGGGCAATAATTATTATGGCAAAGTTAATCTTCGTAAAGCCGAAACCCACTCAAATTTTCACAAGTTTTACCAAGTAGACCCACTCTACACATTCCCCTCAATTGCCTTCTCAAGAAAATAGGATGCCCGCCAGCTTGTTCACGGAATAAACCATTAAAGGTGGAACAAGCCTTTACGTATAAAGATGAAGAAGCATGAAATCCTATCTTATAATTCTTATGATTGCATGCAGTCTATCATTGCCAGAGTTCTCTCCACCAACCAGTCTGGAATCGCAGGGAAAGATTGCTTTGTTTTTCGACGACGGCTGGAAAAACCAGTATGATGAGGCTTTTCCCATTTTGAAAGAGCTCGGGTTCAAAGCCACCTTCGCGGTTATAACAGACTACATAGGGCTTGACAGGGGAACTATCTGGGCTAGGATGAACCTCACCGAACTGAAAGAGCTGCAAAAAAACGGAATGGAAATAGCATCCCACACAAAAACCCACCCGCACATGTTAAACCTCACACACGAAAGGCTTCTTGACGAAATTGCAAACTCCAAGAAAGCCTTAACCCAGCTAGGATTCAACGTAAAAACCTTCGTCTACCCCCACGGAGAATGGAACCAGACAATAATAGAATACGTGAAGGAAGCAGGCTACACATGCGCAAGAACCATAAAACATGAGGCCTACACCATAGAAAACAAAGACGCAAACACGCGATACCACATCGGATCATGGTCCATCACAAACCAAACCCTTGAAGATTTCAAAAAAATCCTAGAATACGCGAACGAAGCCACCGTAATCGTGCTAACCTACCATTTTATAGCTGACAATGGCCCAAAGGAGACAAGCACACCAATCCGAAACTTCTACGAGCAAATGAAATACTTGAAGGAAAGAAGCTTTGAAGTTGTGCTGCTATCGGAACTTTTTAAACCCAACGAAGAATCGCCATGGAACCCGCCTCAGCTGATGATTATCGCGGTTGGAGTGCTCGCAGCTGCATGCGCGATTTTTGCATTTAAAAAGTGGAAGCGAAAAAGGACATAATTTTATTATTTTAAGTGTGATTTTCACCGCTTTGCTGCACCTTCATGCAGCGCCCAATATGGGACACGGGCTTCCGGAAAAGAGTCTATGCGAGGAATATAGGGTTTAATGTCGATTACAGGCGAGCCTTCAAAGGCGTCAAGCCCCCTCACAGTTAAAACACAATCCTCAACCTTAACCAGCTCCACAACGCATAAGCCTATCGGGTTTGGACGGGAAGGACTTCTGCAGGCAAAAACTCCAGTTTCCACATTCACCCCGTGCCTTCTCGGAAAAACAAGAAGGGTCCGCCTTTCCTCCTCGCGGTCACGCAAATGAATCCAATATAATATTATTAAATGCGAGAAGCCCTCTACGCCTTTAAGCCCACTGCAAAATTCTGGAAAAACGCGTATTTTCGCCAGCTCCCCAGCTTCCTCAACAGCCCCTATAAAACGAACCGCGCCATCAACCATAACGCCACCACTAACTGATGGCTTGCATGCCCTTATTTCCGTTTCCAAAAGCGTCTCTCTAAAATCCTTCCTACAAATATCGATTCCCAACTCAGCTCCAAAATTCATTTATGCAGAAATATGTTCAATAAAGGTTTCAGGCGTGTATTGAAGCACGCCTCTCGCCTGGTAGGAGAAACCCCTAGCAACAAGAACCTTCAAAATCTTTTCCGGGCATAAGCGCTGCTTTATTAGAAGCTCCAAAGCATGCGTATAGTTGCGGTTAAGCTCTCGAACGGCTAAAATCTGCTGCTTACGAGAAAGACTATAATCCTTACACTCAACAAGATAAGCCAAAGTCATGTCGGGTTTAACAGCTAAAACATCACAGTGGTTCTGCCGAGTGAAAACCACATAACCCCTCTTTTTAAAAGCCTTTGAAACCAAGTCCTCAAGAACCGCCCCGCTCATCCCTCAACGCCACTTAAATGCACTTGCAAGGCAAAGTTAAATGTCTTTCGCGCCACTAAAGCTTTTACACAAAGACTTCAATTAGGAAAGTTTAAATAAAATATGATTTACTTCTAGTTTGCTAAGAAAAACGGATGGCGCCAAATGTCAAGGGAATTCAGACATATACTCAGAATAACCGACACAGACATAGACGGTACCCTAAAAGCCACTTACGCCCTTAAAAAAATCAGAGGAATAAGCACAAACTTGGCAAACACAATACTTAAAAAGGCAGGGATAGACCCCCAAATAAGAGCAGGCTTCCTAACAGAGGCTGAAGTTGAAAGAATAGAAGAAATAATCAAAGAACCCACAAAACATGGAATACCTGCATGGCTCCTAAACAGAAGAAAAGACCTGGAAACCGGAAAAGACATGCACCTCATAGGCGCAGACCTCATGCTGAGAACGAAAATGGACATCGAAAAAATGAAAGAAATAAAATCCTGGCGCGGATACAGACACGCTTATGGACTAAAAGTGAGAGGACAAAGAACAAGAACAACTGGAAGGAAAGGCAAAGCCGTCGGAGTTAAGAAGAAGGCCGTTGCAAAGCCTGGAGGCGGATAGCCATGGGCGACCCGAAAAGGCAGAAAAAGAAATATGAAACTCCACGTTTCCCATGGCGCACAGAAATCCTACAAGAGGAACTTAAACTTTTAGGACAGTACGGCTTAAGAAACAAACGCGAATTATGGCGCCACAAAACCATGCTTTCAAAATTTAGGGGAATAGCCCGCTCCCTCATAGGCAAGCCTCCTGAAGAGAGAAGAAAAATGGAGGAGGAGCTTCTAAACCGCTTAAAGAAGCTTGGAATAATAAGTGAAACAGCAGTTTTAGACGACGTTTTAGACCTAACAGTTGAGGATATTCTGGAACGCAGACTTCAAACAATAGTTTTCCGCAAAGGATTAGCCAAATCAATCCACCAAGCCAGACAGCTCATAACCCATGGACACATAAACATAGGAAAACAGCGTGTAACAGTTCCAAGCTACATGGTTAAACGAGAAGAGGAAGAACAAATAAACTATGCGCCGGAAAGCCCCCTTTCAAGTCCAAGTCACCCCCTACGCCAAATTATAGCCGTCGCAGCCACAGCAGAACAAAAGAAAACGGATAAAACAGGAGGAAAGGAATGAAATGAGCAGCGGCACTGGAAGCGCAGCCAAGAAAACTGAAAAATGGGGAGTTGCTCGCATTTACAGCTCCTACAACAACACCATAGTCCACATAACAGACCTTTCAGGCTCTGAAACCATAGCCAGAACATCCGGCGGAATGTTCGTTAAAGCCGACAGAATGGAATCCTCACCCTATGCAGCAATGCGCGCAGCCACAGCAGCGGCAGAAATAGCCAAAGACAAGGGAATAACAGCCATACACATAAAAGTAAGAGCCCCTGGCGGACCAGGACCAAGAACCCCAGGACCAGGAGCCCAAGCAGCCATAAGAGCCCTGGCAAGAGCTGGTTTCCGCATAGGACGCATAGAAGAAATTACGCCTATTCCCCATGATGGCACCCGAAGACCAGGCGGCAGAAGGGGAAGAAGGGTTTAAACCTCGTTCATTTTAATTATTCCATAGAAAAATTGAAATAATGCACCAATATTCTATTCAACGGCACTGCGGCAAATTCGCCTATTATGGAGTGTCCGTGTAAGTGGAAATAGAAGTGCTTGAAAAAGACGATAAGAATATGCGTTTGCTCATAAGGGGAGTTGATACCCCGTTTATTAACGCGTTGAGAAGAAATGTTACTGCAGAAGTTCCATGTATGGCGATAGATGAGGTTGTAATTATTGAAAACTCTTCGGTTCTCCACGACGAAATAATAGCCCACAGACTTGGGCTTATACCATTGAAAACTGATCTGGACAGCTATAACCTCCCAGAAGAGTGCCCATGCCAAAGCGAATTTGGATGCAACCTCTGCCGGGTAACCCTCACACTGGACCAGGAAGCAAAGGAAGGAACAAAAACGGTTTATTCCGGCGAGCTAGTTTCGGAAAACCCAAGCGTGGTGCCTGTAAGCGACAAAATCCCAATAGTAAAGCTTACAAAGGGACAAAAGTTGAGGCTTGAAGCTTATGCAAGACTTGGAAGGGGGAAACAACATGCAAAGTGGCAGCCAGTCTCCATGTGCGCATACAAGTATTTACCACAGGTTAAAATAGATGCTGAACGCTGCAACGCCTGCGGAAAATGTGTAGAGATTTGTCCCAGAAAAGTTTTGGCGAAATCTGAAGGCAAAATAGAAATCCGCGATTTGTTGGCCTGCACCCTCTGCCAAGACTGCGTGGATGTTTGCCCAAAAGAACCCCCAGCCATAGAGATAGGATGGGAGGAAAACGCCTTCATATTCAGTTTGGAGACTACTGGCGCGCTTCCACCAGAAAGAATCGTGGCGGAAGCCGTCAAAATTTTGGACAAACAACTAGAGGAGTTCGCAAAACAAATTGAGGTGCAAAAGGCTTGAAGGAAATTAAAGCAACAAACCCTCAGCTTGTTGAGCTCATCAAGTTTCTAAAAAAGCAGAGTAGAGAAAACAAGGCGGAAATATGGAAAACCATAGCGGAAAAATTGGTAAAATCCAGGAGAAAACGCATAACAGTAAACATAAGCCGCCTAAATAGGTTCACGAAGAAAAATGAAAAAGTGGCTGTTCCGGGAAAGGTTTTGGGCGCTGGCGAAATAGACCATCCAATAACAGTTGCAGCCTTCGCCTTTTCTGAAAAGGCTAAAGAAAAAATCAAGAAGGCGAGAGGGAAATGCCTATCCCTATTTGAGCTTGCAAAGAAAAATCCTAAGGGTTCGAACATTAAAATTATAGGGTGAAAAAATGCAGGCAGAAAAAGAAGGTTATGCAGTCATAAACGCTGAAGGACTAATTCTCGGGAGGATGGCAAGCATAATCGCCAAACGTCTTTTAAAAGGCGAAAAAATAATGGTTGTAAACGCTGAAAAAGCAGTGATTTCAGGGAAAAAGAAAAGCAAGGTGTCAGAGGCGAAGGAGTTCCTTGAAGTTGGATATCCCAATAAGGGTCCTTTCCATTATAAGAGTCCGGACAGAATTCTCAGAAGAACTGTTAGGGGCATGCTTCCATATAAACAGCCGAAAGGCAAGCAAGCCTATAAAAGGCTTAAGGTTTTTATCGGAATACCAGAAGAGCTTAAAGGTTTAGAGATGGAAACTTTAAAGGAAGCGCAAGCTAAAAAGTTAACATGCCCATACTTAACCATCGGGGAATTGGCAAGGGAAATTGGTTGGAGTGGTGAATAGTTTATGCCTGTGAAAAAGGTTTTAGTGGTCAGCGGAAAGAGGAAAACGGCTGTAGCGCGGGCAGTTGTCAGACCGGGAGCTGGCAGAATACGGATTAACATGACTCCATTAGAGATTTATGAACCTGAAGTTGCCCGGGAAA
>JAWCLS010000027.1:0-9564 GCA_038850545.1 Bathyarchaeia archaeon | reverse complement strand
TTATTCGCAGGTCATAGAACCATTTTTGAACGAGCTCTTGGGCTAATACACCTACGGGATTAATTGTTGAAGGCTTAATTTCCTTAAGCATTTCAAGAAGTCCTTCCCGATTTTTGGCCAGTTTAATTTCCCTCCCATGAGTCCCAGCGTCGGGTTTAATTACCACCATTTTATCGCCTATTTCTTGTTGTATAAGGTCTGCGATGTCTTCTTCATTGTGGATTTCGCCTCCATCCTTTGTGGCTTCGTGTGAGTCGCATGGTATGAACACGGTTTTTGGAGTTTTGATGTCGTTTTTAAGAAAAGTGATAAGAGTCCTCAGCTTGCTGAAACATAGGAATTCAACCTGCAAAGGATTTATTGCACATTTGTCCATCGCCTCTAAAAGGGTTGCTGCCACAAGGCGTCGATTTTTGCTTTGTGTACGGTTTAAAACAGCCTCAACTTCTCCGAGAATCTTAGAGTAGTCGTTTCCTTTGCTCCTCAGCCTATATCCGTCATTGCTTATTCCTACGGAAACCTTGCGGAAGGGTATGTAAGCTATGTCTATTCCTAACTCTTCAGCTGTTAGTTTTATACCCACTTCGTCGGCTTCAAGATAATCACATAACAGCCCAATACTCATTTCTCAACCTTCTAACAGTGTCGTAAAAGCTCACGCAAATACAAATCTACGTTTCTAGAAGTCTTGAGGGCTTTGGAAGAGATTGCTATTCTCCCCAGTCCTCACCTTCAATTACAAGCTCTTTTAATTCCACAGAGTCGCCGTTTACCTCTACAATTTCGAGCTCAAGGCCGCAACAAGGACAACTTACGATTTCTCCTTGTACAACATCCTCTGAAACATTTAATTCCGAGTCGCAGTCAGGGCATTTTGCCGTTTTCATTAGTTTCACCTTGAATGAGGGGTTCTTAAGAACAATGCTTTCTTTTAACTTTTGCGGCGTATTTGTAACAGAAATAACCGCTTATGTTCCAATTGATACATTTTCAAAATACACGCTGCCTAAATTTAGTCAAACTAAAAAGGATTATTCATAAGCCTGCAACATACATCCTTATATAAAAGGCTTGTTAGGATTTTACTAAAACCTTTAAGGCGGATCTGGGCGTCCAAAGTTTAAAGGAGCTATGAGCATGGCGACAACTGCTGAAAAAATTCTGGCTAAGGCTTCAGAAAGTAAGCGTATCGAGCCTGGAGAGTTCGTTGTGGCAGATGTTGACTTTGTCTTCGCCCATGATGGAACAGCACCATTAATGATAGATGTAATCAACGAGTTTGGCGCTACCACTCTTAAATTGGCTGAAAAAAGCGCTCTGTTCATAGATCATGCGGCGCCAAGCCCTTCTGTGCAGTCTTCCATTTTGCATAAAAAAATGAGGGAGTTCGCCTCTCGTTTTGGAATTAAACTCTTCGACGTAGGGGAAGGTGTTTGCCACCAAGTAGTAATAGACTATAACCTAGCTAAGCCAGGGAATGTTGTGGTTGGAGCGGATTCTCATACAACAATTCACGGGGCTAATGGCGCATTTGCCGTAGGCGTAGGCAGCACAGACGCCGCTTTCGCCCTTACAACGGGAAAACTTTGGTTTAAAGTTCCAGAAAGCATAAAAGTGTTGCTTAAAGGTAAGTTGGGTTTAGGGGTTTTTTCAAAGGACATAGCCCTTGCTTTACTTAAAGAACTGGGAACCGATGGTGCTACTTATATGGCAATTGAATATCATGATGAACTGTCACCGAAACTTTCCCAGTCTTCAAAGGCAACAATCTCCAACCTTTCCGCCGAAATGGGCGCAAAAGCTGCAATCTTTCCAAGAGAACCCTTTAACCCAGATAGAGATGCAAACTATGCCAGGGAAATAGCCTTAGATTGCAGCCGCCTTGAGCCGCTAATTGCAAAACCTCCTCTTCCATCTAACGTCGTTCCAGTTTCCGAAGTTGAGGGCATGGAAGTAGATGAAGTTTTTATAGGAAGCTGCACTAACGGCAGACTTGAAGACCTAGAAATAGCCGCTAGAATACTTAAAGGCAAAAAGGTAAAGGAAGACGTAAGATGCGTGGTTATCCCTGCATCAAGAAAAGTTTATGAAAAGGCTATCGAAAACGGGGTTATTGGAACCTTAGTAGAGGCTGGATGTGTTATTGGACCGCCTACATGTGGACCCTGCGTGGGCGCCCACATGGGTCTACTTGGGCCGGGAGAAACAGCACTATCAACAGCAAACAGAAACTTCACTGGAAGGATGGGAGACCCAAGTGCAAAAATATATTTGGCAAGTCCTGCCACAGCAGCTGCCACAGCCCTGGAGGGGGAAATAACAGATCCTAGGAAACATTTAAGGTGACATCCATGATTAGGGGAAGAGCCATTAAACTTGGAGACGACATTAACACTGACCTCGTAATAGCAGGCAGGTACAAGTTCAGATCTGTCTCAATTGAAGAAATGTCAAAACACATATTCGAAGACCTTGACCCCTCACTTGCTGCTAAAATTAAACACGGCGACATCATTGTTGCAGGCAAAAACTTTGGCTGCGGCTCAAGCAGAGAGCAGGCTCCAAGGGTTATGGTTACAGCTGGCATAGCGGCTGTGGTTGCAAAGTCTTTCGCAAGAATTTTCTTCAGAAACGCCATAAACGTGGGCTTGCCCGCCATTGTTGTTGAGGAAAAATTTGTGGATTCCACAGTTGAAGCAGATATGCTGGAAATAGACCTTGCAAAAAACACGGTGAAAAACATTACTAAGAATCAAGAAGTCACGTTCAAGCCCTTCCCACCGCAACTTCTAGAAATACTAGAGGTGGGAGGCCTCGTTCCCTACGTGAAAAAGAAAGGTGTTTTACTCTAAACTAAGGTGAAAGTCACGTTTACGCCATTGCCCCATTGATTATGAAGTACGCGCCAAGCACTGCAACAAAAACTCCAAGCAGAAGTGATATTTGCCTTCGCCGTGGAATAAAAAACTTGCCATATTTGTAGACCATGTAAGATATTAGTGCGTAGTAAGTTAGGTCTGCGAGCCAATGCCCTGCAGTTACGGTGATGATGCCTATGTTTCCTAAAAGCTCATAACCTTGAAGAAGCAAGGCTAAGCCGGCTGAAGCCCACCATGGAGGCTGCGTCGGGTTGAAGGCCGTGTAGAAAACCCCACCTAATAAGGAAGAGTTAACTTTTGAACTTTCAATTTTTACATTGTCTCCGCTCCTGACCATGAGGACACCCATCAAGATTAGGACAACCCCGCCAACAACATAAATGAAGAGTTTATACTGCAACATTATGCTGCCAAGCCCTAAGAGTATTAGAAAGATTATGAGCGCCTCCCACAATGCATGTCCAGCAATAATAAAGTGGCCTGTTACCTTACGCTTTCGAGCAGTATCAAAAATAACAAAGGCTAAAAGGGGCCCCGGAATAACCGCACCGCTGAGCCCAACGATAAAGCCGAGTAAAAGCAAAGCAGGAAACTCTAGCATCGCAAATTCCTCGTTTCAATCTTACCTTCGACAATACTCGCCAGAACAATTAATATTTTTAGGAATGATAAGCCCCATTTTGTAGGTTTTTGCTCTTTCTGCTCTAATTTTTGCCATTTTCTGTACAATTCCCATGAAAGCCTTGGATGCAGGTGAATCTGCACGTTCAACAATAAAAGGTACTATAACTGTGCTTTACCTACGCCTTCTTACCGCTTATAACAGCAATTTTATTTTTAATCTTGCTCATTCTAGCTCTAAGTCTTTGCTCCTAAAACAATGCTAAAAAGCCTTCGTCAGGAACTGTTAGAAACCTCTACAGGCCCTAAACTCCCAATAATAAGTGTAAATCTCATGGCGCCTCAAATCTTGTTTATTTCGTTAAAACACGCTTTTATAAGGTTTTATTTTTAGTGCGGGGGGTGGGATTTGAACCCACGAACCCCTACGGGACAGCCGTTCTGCGAAATTCCATCTTTTCTCCTCAGGGCTGCGCCTTTGGCCAGGCTTGGCAACCCCCGCGTAGAACGCTAACTTTGTATTTTAATTTGCTGGTTAGAATTAAATTTTCCTTTTGGGTTTGAGGACTTTTAAGATTTGAAAGGGGAGTGTTTCTCGGTTAATGAATTATAATAGGGTGATAGTGTTTAGGGGATTTTTGCTTTGAAGTCTTCTTTAACTACGTTTAGGACCACGTTTGTAACTGTTCTTTTCACATAAGGCAGGCCAAGCAAACTCTTTATGAACTGGTTTAGGCCGTCTCTGTCTTTGAATCTAGCAATCACAGCGATGTCAAAGTCTCCGGTTATATCGTAAACAGACATTACGTTGCTCATTTTTGCAATTTCCTTTTCAACATCCAAGAGGTGCTTTCCCTCAGCCTGAATTAGTATAAGGGCTGTTAGGCTGTAGCCAATTTTAACTGCATCCACCATCACAGTATAGCCCTTTAACACACCTTTTCTCTCTAAACTTTTAATGCGGTTGTACGCGGTTCCAACAGATATCCCAAGCTTATCTGCAATTTTTTTATAGGAAAGCCTTGAATCCTCCTGAAGCAAATTGAGAATCTTAAAATCCACATCATCTAGTTTTTCATTCATGTTCGCCCACCCGCGTCTTCCTAAACTTCTCCCTTGACTGCTAAATATGCTGAATATTTATTCATTTATTTAAAAGATATATAAATATTTTTTCTGTTTATGGAAACATTTATATATTTTTGTGAAGTAAAGAGCAAGAGTTGTTGAATGGTGAGAATGTGGAAAACGTTGAAAACATTAAAAACGCTATAGAGTTGCTAAAGGCAAACAGGGTGAGGTGGGTTCACTCCACTTTCATCGATATACGCGGTTTAATGCATGACATGATTATACCTGTAAGAGAATACATAGAAGGAAACGCTTTTACGGCTGGCTTAGGCTTCGACGGATCATCCGTAAGAGGCTACAAGCCTATTGAAGAATCAGACATGAACCTCGTACCTGACCCGAAAACCCTAGCCATAATCCCATGGACCAGCGACGAAAATCAAAAAAGTGCAATAGTCATAGGGGATGTTCATGAAGCTTACGGCGGCGGGGCTTCTGAGGTATGCCCAAGGGGTTATGTAGCAAAAAGGGCTGTACAGACAGCTCAAGGGATTGGGTATACGGGATACTTTGCCCCTGAGTTGGAATACTTCCTATTCTCTTCAATTGACCCGACTAAACTCGTCTGGGACCTTTGGGTTAGTCCAAAAGGGGGAGAAGGTGATTCGTGGGGCGCACCTAGGGTTGTTCCCCAATCGCCTGAAATCACTCCGGGAAATTTCGTTCTCAGACCCAGAGAAGCATATTTTAGGCCCCCTCCAGAAGATACCACCATTGAATATCGCAATGAGGTTTCTTCAATACTCGAAGATTACTTCGGCTTCAAAATTGAAAAACACCACCACGAGGTGGCAACCGCTGGCCAAATTGAAATAGATTTCTCCTTTGGACCCTTGGTGGAGACTGCTGATAAAGCCATATACTACAAGTTTGTAGCAAAGAATGTTGCTAAAAAATACGGGTTGATAGCAACTTTCATGCCAAAACCAGTATACCTTGATAACGCAAGCGGAATGCATACTCACATATCCTTGTGGAGAGGTGAGAAAAACGAGATGTACGATGAAAACGACGAGTATGCGGAACTTAGCCAAACTGGGAGATACTTTGTCGGTGGGCTTTTGGAACATGCCAGAGCATTAACCGCCATATGCTGTCCGACGGTAAACTCTTATAAGCGGCTAGTGCCAGGCTTTGAGGCGCCAATTTACATCATGTGGTCCCGCCGCAACAGGTCAGCCTTGGTGCGAATACCCGTTTATTACAAGGGGCCAAAATATGCCTACCAAAAACGAGTGGAATACCGAGGTGCAGATCCGTCGTGCAATCCCTACATGGCTTTCGCTTGCCTTCTAATGGCTGGGCTTGACGGAATTAAAAAGAAAATTGACCCTGGAGACCCTGTTGACGAAGATGTCTATAAAATGCCTCCAGAAAGGCGGAGAGCCCTTGGAATAAGAGAACTGCCGACAACGCTTAAAGAGGCTTTAGAGGAGATGAAAGGCGACGAAGTCATACATCAAACGTTAGGAAGCCATATATTTGACGCGTTCATAGAATATAAAACGAATGATTGGAACCAGTACTGCCTCTACGTAACACCCTGGGAGATTATGAAATACCTTGATTATTAAAAAGAAGGGGGTGAAAAAGAATGAGAGCCTACATATTCATAAACACAAAGCCCGGAACTTCGGAAGAGGTTGTTAAGAGGATAAAAAGCAAGGTTAAAGAGGTGGTTCAAGCTGACTCAATTTATGGAAGGTTTGACGCCGTAATAATTATAGAGGCGCCGAAGCTTGAAAGCATAAATGAAATTCTCTATAGAGTCATTGAAAAGGATCCGAACATAATTCACACGGAAACTTCATTAGCCTTGTAAAGTTAAAATTTGAGGAGAAAAGTTGATGTCTTCAAGTAAAGATTTACGCAAAAAAGTTTTAAGAGCATTCGTCATGGTCACCATGAAGCCCGGCACGTCCGAAGAGATTGTGCGGTCTAGACGAATAAAAGGTGTTAGGATGGCTAATTCTGTCCTTGGGAGGTTTGACGCCGTAATTGTTGTTGAAGCTGGAAGTCTAGAGGAGCTTAAAAAAATAATCTATGAAATGGTGGAGCAGCATCCAAACGTTGTTCACACAGAAACCTTAATATCCATTTTCCATCCGCCCATGAACACCTCTTAAACTTTAAAATGCCTCTGCTCTTTTAGTGACAGCTTAAAATCTTTCAGTTCAAAGCCGCCTCTCATGTTTTATTGCCACAAATTGCGGGTATTTTGCGGTTTTAACAGACATAAAGGTGACGGACGTTAAAGGCGACCCTAAAGCTTACGGCTACGTTGTTGCGGTTAGGGCTGTTGAGAGCCGGGAGGCCATGGCGGAAAACCTAGAGGGGGAGAGTCGCTATTGGCTGTTTTCCAAACCAAAAATCTAGCGATAGGCTTGGAAAGCCAAAGAAGAGAATATTAAAGGAAAATAGTTCCCCAGAACTGCTTGTGATGCGAGCTGCGCCGAAGGAAGTAACCTGCAAGCAACAACTCCGGTGCGTTTAGCCCTCTTCACCTATAGCCTTAACTATAAGATGGTCTGTTCCAAGGGGGTTTGGGGCCATGCTGCCCATTTGAACCAACAAGGATTATTGCAATGTCATTTTTGCTAAATATTCTTTTGCCTCCATCCAGCTCATTTCATGAAGCAAAACTTTCATTAGTTTTCACCTTCCAGCGAAACTGTTTTTAATAAACAGGTGGTTTGAATATAAACTTGCAGTTTAAATGGCGGTCTTGAAAGGTTTGCCAAAAACAGCGTAAATAAGGTTATAATGTCAGTCAGCATCCAAACGAATTTACATAAAAGGCCAAACTTCCAAAAACTGGAATGAAAGCATATTAGTCTCGAAATGTGTTATGTGACAAGGAGAAATCTCAAATGCTAGGTCCCAGAAGACTGTTTGGGACGAATGGGATTCGAGGAGTAGTTAACAAAGAGTTAACCCCCGAAATGGCGGTTGAAGTTGGAAGCGCTATTGGAACCTTCTTTCAGCATGGAAACTTAATAGTTGGATATGATGCTAGGACTAGCAGCCCCATGCTTGCGAAGGCTGTTGTTTCCGGTTTAACCGCAACGGGTTGCAATGTTTTATTCGCGGGTATGGCGCCCACACCGGCAGTGCAGTATGCGGTGAAAAATCATAAAGCAGACGGCGCAGTGATAATAACTGCCTCCCACAACCCGCCAGAATACAATGGAATTAAGGTTGTGTGGAGCGACGGAATAGAAATCTCACGGGAGCAGGAAATAGAAATTGAAAACATATTCTTCGACAAAAAAGCACGTTATGCGGAATGGAACAAAATAGGTATGCTTCAAACGCTTTCTGGAATAATTGAAGAATATATAGAAGCGATTAAAAGGCATGTGGATGTTGCTAAAATAGCAAGTAAAAATTTTCACGTTGTTGTTGACGCCGCAAACAGTGTTGCCGCCCTAACTGTTCCAAAACTGCTCAGAGATTTAGGATGCAAAGTAACAACCATAAACGCGAATATTGACGGAACCTTCCCCGGAAGACCCCCTGAACCTCGCCCGGAAAACCTAAAGGAGTTAGCTTTAACAGTGAAAGCTGTTGGCGCAGACTTGGGAGTGGCATTTGACGGCGACGCAGACCGCTCAATATTTGTTGACGAAAAAGGCGAAATCCACTGGGGCGACAAAACTTTCGCTCTTGTAGAAAAATACTTCTTGAAAGAACATCCTGGCGAAAAAATAGTCTCCCCAGTAAGCTCATCAACCTTGGTTAAAGACATCGCAGACGCCTATGGAGGGGAAATTGTATGGACTAAAGTTGGGAGCGTAACTGTCTCTCAAACAATGAAAAAGTTGAATGTGAAACTTGGCGGGGAAGAAAACGGCGGAATCTTCTACAGTCCGCATCAATCAGTTAGAGACGGTGGAATGGCCGCAGCCCTAATTCTGGACATAATGAGTGAGACAGGCGAAAAACTCTCTAAAATGCTTGGAGAATTGCCCAAGTACTTTATTGAGAAGGACAAAGTAGAATGTCCAAATGAACTCAAAGAAAAGGCTTTGGAGAAGCTCACTGAAGAAATGAAGGGCTTAAACATAAACACCATTGACGGAGTTAAAGTATGGTTCGAGGATAAAAGCTCTATTCTGGTGAGGCCCAGCGGAACAGAACCAATATATAGGCTTTACGCAGAGGCTAAAACAGAGGAAAAGGCAAGGGGCCTCATCCAAGAATATGGTTTAAAACTTAAAAGCATAATAGACAGTTTAAAAAGCAAAAGAATCAACTGATTTCTGCAAACCTTGGAGAATGCTGAATGTCGTCAACATCAAACATAAAACCGATGGAAATGGAAAATCCTGAGCAAAGTGGAAAACATATAGTAAGCATCATAGGCTGTGGGCGAATCGGCGTTCTTCACGCATGCTTATTCGCGGATGCAGGTTTCAGGGTTACGTGTGCTGATACGAATCAAGCCACAATTGAGAATATTTCAAGGGGTAAGGTTCCTTTTCTAAAAAATGAAATAGAGCCTATCCTCCGAAAATATTTGAAAGATGGAAGATTAACCGCTACTAATGATTTGAGGTGGGCTGCAGCTCAAAGCGAAGTCATGATAGTTGCGGTCCCAGTCGCGGTGGATGAAAAGGGCAAGGTGGACTACTCTAACATGGAGAGAATATTAAAGCAGGTGGGCTCAAGCCTTCACAAAGGAACATTAATAATAGTTGTAAGCGTGGTCGGAATTGGCGCAACAGAAGGTTTTCTAAAAGAAATTTTGGAAAGTGTTTCCGGGTTTAAGGTTGGAATAGATTTTTGTCTGGCTTACAGCCCAGTTCTTTTTCCAGAAAAACAGACTCTAAAAACGTTATCAGATTATAGGCGAATTGTTGCGGCCGCTGACAAAACCAGTTTAGAAGCTGCCTCAACCATTTTAAGAAAAGTAACTAAGGCTGATGTTGTG
>JAWCLS010000026.1:0-10244 GCA_038850545.1 Bathyarchaeia archaeon | reverse complement strand
AACGGTGAAGAAAAGCGTTAGGCTAACATAAACTCTAAAATTGGTTTTAAGCCCAGCCCTTTCCAAGTGCAAATCTAAATCTTGGAAGAGGGGTAGAAAGCGGCTGATTTTACTGCCAATAAGCCTATAGGCTAAAGACTGAAGCCTCTCCACCACCGTGAAGCCAGACTTTTCCTGCGAGGCGTTTCCCCTTTTAATTTTCATCTTAACTCCATCCTTGCCCTTTGGAAAACGCGGTCCGGGTTGGCATAGTAATCGCGGATAACGTTTGCCACGTCTAAGTGTCGGCGTATGCCCTTTCGAACCATCCATTCTAAAACCGTCTTTCTGCGTTGAAGCTCCCGTTTAACATCATCTTCGCCTATGCCCATCTTTTTCATGTGCTCTTCTAGAAGACTGCTATGCCCCACATGCTCGAACTCGTCTTCTTTGGCTTTCCAGCGGAAAACCTCTTCGGTCAGAATTTTTTTAGAGGCGGAATCGATCCCAACAATTTCTGTTGTTGTCACAGCTCTTCTAGCAGGCTTTCCCGCTATCTCCATCCTCGCCATAACCATTATTACATCCGTCATCGCTATGAGGGTCTTCGGAATGTTCATGGGCTCGGATTCAAGACGGTTTATTACGGATTCCACTGATTCAGCGTGAATTGTGCACATTCCCAAATGGCCAGTTGCCATGGCTTGAAAAAGCGTGTAGGCTTCTTCTCCGCGAACCTCGCCTACAATGATGTAGTCTGGTCTTTGTCTTACAGCCGCCTTTAACAAGTCGAAAAGGGTTATGCTGCCGCTTCCCTTCTCTTCATGGCCGAAGCTAAGCCTAACAACTGACGGGATCCAGTTCTCATGGGGCAGGTTAAGCTCCTGCGTGTCTTCTACGCTTACAATTTTCATTTCTGGTTTTATAAACATGGATAAACAGTTCAACATGGTGGTTTTTCCTGAGGCTATGCCGCCAGCCACCAGAACTGAGGCTCTGTTCTCGATAATGTACCAGAGGTAAGCAGCCATTTCTGAAGAAAGCGTGTTGAAAGCGATTAGGTCTGAGATGGTCAGCGGATCAACTCTGAAACGGCGTATTGTGAATGTTGAGCCCCTTCGGGTCACCTCATTTCCATAGGTTAGTTGTATGCGGCTGCCGTCTGGAAGGGAAGCGTCCAGAATTGGAGAGGCAATAGAAATGTTTTTCCCAGCTAAATATGCCATGCGGATTATGAAGGAGTTCAGTTCTGCTTCATCTTTAAATATCACGTTTGTGGGGAGGGACTCGTAAACCCTGTGCCAAACATAGATGGGTATGTTTACGCCGTCAGCAGATATATCCTCAATGAAATGGTCCTTCATTAACGGGTCTATTTTTCCATATCCTATAAAATCCCTTGTTATGTAGTAGAGCAGCTTGTCAACGGATTCTGGCAGAATTTTTATGTGGTATTTTTTAATGATTTCAGCTGTCTTTTGCTTAAGGTAGTTTTCAGCTTTTTCTTTAGTTTCTATTTCCTTTAGGCTTATGTCTATTTCTTCCATGAGCAGAGTTTTTATCTCTTTTAGGCGTTCTTCCTCGTCTTTCTGCAGCGTTGGCTCTATAACTTCGTAGAGAGTTTTCTGTGTGTCAGGGTCCTTAACTATTGCTGCATAGACATAAGGCTCTTCTATTGGGTAAACTTCCCTGAAAACAGCTGTTTTTCTGCCTTTCCCTTCAATGATTACTCCTATTTCTGCTTCCTCTGTGCTTCTCTGAGTTTTTGACATCCGTTTTCCCTTTTAGAGTTTAAGCTGCAATTTTTCCAAAAAATATAATATCGCAAGTCTTAATAAGCTATATGCACGTTTAATACTGACAGCTCTTAAATGCGATAATAACTAAACACAAAACGAGAAAATAGAATTAAGCATAAATCAGTAAAGGCTACGTTTTAGATGAAAATGCGCCACATGCCGTGCTGCTGCTTTATTTGTATCTTGCCTTCCTCTTCTCCCTCTTCTTTTTCTGCCGGCGCATTCTTTTCTTTTTCCACTTAGCTCGGATTTCCTACACGCCCCACAACTGCAACCGCTTATTCTATTGTCGCATGTCTGCGCCTTAAGTCTTCCTCGGTGCTTCCTAAACGGTGCATCAACTCCACGATTAAGCCGTCCAAAAACACCATGCAGTTGTTCTCGAAAATGCTCCCTAAGGGGGTTAGGGGTTCCCTTTCACCCATAAGCTGTCTGGCAAGGTAATCCTCCTCCCTAGGCCAACCCGCCTTAGTTCTTCCTTTAATGGTAACAACAAGGTCTGCCATTTGGCCGAGGGGGGATTCCGGAAAGGATGTTATAGCAACGACTGTTGCCCCTATATCCTTTGCAGCTGCACTTGCAGTCAAAACCATTTTTGTGGCGCCTGTTCCTGAAATGGCAATTAACAAGTCTCCTTTCTCCGCAGCCGGCGTGATGGTTTCGCCTAGAAAGTAAACATTAAAGCCTAAATTCATTAAGCGCAGTGCGAAGGCTCTGCCGACGAAACCGCTTCTCCCCATGCCAACCACAAAAATTTTCTTGCTCCTCGCTCCAATCAAAAGCTGAATGAAGCGTTCAACCTCGTTCATGTTAAGCTCTTCAATGAAGCTTTTAATTCCTGAAATGATCTCCTCCGCCGCAGCCTTTAACCATTCCAAGCCTTTCAAGCTCCCGAAAACCCATTACACAAGCGTCTAAATTAAAAGTCTTGCGGTTAAATTAGGCCCTTTAAAATTTCTTCTAAACGCGGAATGGGCGTGTATAGGCGTAGGTAAATTGCGGCGGCTAAAATTCCTATGGTTATGGCTGCGAGGGCGAAGTCCCCCCTATGCATTTTTAAGGCGTAAAGGTTTGTGCGTTTTTTAGCTGCTCCCCAAGCGCGGGACTCCATGGCTTCTGCCAGTTCTAGGCTTCTGCGGATGGCACCCACAATAAGCGGTATAAGTATTGGAATATAGTTTCTAATTCTTTTTAGAAAGTTTCCCTTTTCAAGCTCTAGACCTCTTGCCTTTTGAGCGTCCATAATTGTTTGTGCTTCTTCAGCTAAGACGGGTACGAAGCGCACGGCTGTGGTGAAGGCGAAGCAAAACTCGTATGGCACTCCGGTCTGTTCTAGGGCTAAGCCTAAATGGTCAGGCGAAGTTGTTAAGAAGAATATGGAGAAGGATTCAATAAGCACCAGAAACCTTAGGGTCATAGCCAAAGCGTATTCCAAAGATGTAAATGTAACCCTATAGCCAGCGTTTATGAAGGAAAATATGAAGTTTGTTAGGAAGATTATTGAGGCTAGGAAGGCTGCACCCCTCATGGAGCGGGCCCATTCACGTTTAACTCCGGCCAAAAGGACAAAGGGAATTTGAATTATGAAAAGCACTGCTAGGGGGAGGAGCTCCCAGAAAAGCACCGCAATCACGAATATGACGCAGGCATAAACAAATTTTATTCTCGGATCTAGATTGTGAATTGGAGACGTAACCCTTCTGAACCTGAGTCCATCAAACATGCTCATTTTGCATGCCTCCTTAGGGCTTTGATGAGCGTTTCTCTGGCTTCATAAATGTCTATAACATCTTTTGGAAACCCTAAGTCTGAAAGCTGCGTGAAGATTTGGGCAATTTGAGGTGGAACTATTGACGCTTGTGTTAAGATTTCCGTGTTTGTGAGTACTTTTCTGGCTTCTCCGTCTGCAACAATTTTTCCGCCGCGCATCAGCAGAACCCTCGGGTTGCACTCAGCCACAAATTCCACGTCATGGGTAACCACTACGATGGTTTTTCCTTGAGCTTTCATCTGCAAAATGAATTGGCGGAGCCTCTCTTTTTGCTGATAATCCTGCCCAATGGTCGGTTCATCTAAAATCAGTATTTGAGGATCCCACGCGAGAACCGAGGCTAAAGCAACACGTTTTCTCTCCCCGCCGCTCAGCATGAAAGGAGAGGTTTTTCGGTACTGCGCTAAGCCTAAAAGGTTCATGGCCCACGTTACCCGTTTTTCTATTACGTCAGCGGTGAAGCCGAAGTTTTTGAGGGCGAAGGCTATTTCCTCTTCAACTGTTTCGCTGAAAAGCTGATGGTCTGGGTTTTGAAAAACGAAGCCAACTTTTCTGGCCAAGGTTGCTACGCTTACCTTTGTTGTTTCCACGCCGTCTACAAGCACTTTTCCCCTTGTTGGCTTTAGCAGCCCGTTGAAATGCTTCACCAGGGTTGTTTTTCCAGCCCCGTTTTCTCCCATTACAGCTACAAATTCTCCATCTTGAATTGTTAGGGAAACTCCTTTCAAGGCTTCCACGCCGCTTGGATAGGTGAAGTGAACCTCTTGAACCTCAATCATTCGCCTCTAGGGCCTCCCTAATTTTTTCAGCCAGCTCTTCTGATGACAGGGGGATTTTTCCTCCAAGTTTTACTCCATCAGCCCTTAGCATCTGGTAGAGGCGTGTTGCCTTTGGGATTCCAACCCCTATGAGGCGGGCTTCCTCGGAGTTTAAAACCTCATGGGGTTCGCCGTCTAAAACAACTCCTCCATCGTCCATTATTATAATGTGGTCTGCGTATTTGGCTGTTAAATCCAGCCTATGTTCAACAAGCACTATGGTTATCCCAAGCTGCCTGTTTAATTCTCGGATAACCTCGAATATTTTTTTAGCTCCTAGGGGGTCTAAGAAGGATGTGGGCTCGTCTAGGACTATGACTTCCGGCTGCATGGCCAGCACCGAGGCTATGGCTACGCGTTGTTGCTGTCCACCTGAGAGTTCTGTGGGTGCGCGTTCTCGCAGTTCATATATTCCCGTGAGCTTAAGCGCCCAGTCTACCCTCTTGCGCATTTCTTCCCTTGAAAATCCGAGGTTTTCAAGCCCGAAAGCCACGTCTTTTTCTACGGATAGGGCGAAAAGCTGGTTTTCAGGGTTTTGGAAGACTAAGCCCACGTGTTTCGCGAGCTCGTAGGTTGGGTGTTCGGGAACTTTAAGCCCTGCCACTGTTATTTCGCCCTTTAATTCGCCTTGGTAAAAGTGGGGGATTAATCCATTAAAGCACCTGCATAGGGTTGTTTTCCCGCATCCGCTTGGACCCGTAATTAGGACAAATTCGCCTTTCTCTATTTTTATAGAGACATCTTTAATTGATGGTTTTTCCGCGCCTTGGTAGGTGTATGTTAGGTTTTTTGTTTCAATTATTGCCATACTTGGGGTTTCCACCAGTTTAAGCGAAATGTCTCTCATTTAAGAGTAGCTACTTATATTTTAGTCTAGGCTATTTTCTCTTTTAAAAGCTTCAAGCACCTTTTAAGTCCAGCTTCAATTTCTCCTATGCCGTTGACGCCTGCGGCTGTGGCGTGGCCTCCTCCCATCCCTTTGAGGTATTCGCCTAGGGGTTTGGCTATGTCTTTTCCAAGGTGGATTCCAGTTTTTTCATGGAACTCTTTTGTGCAGCGGAGGCTTATTTCAAGGTTTTCGTTTTTCTGTCCAGCTACGGCTGCCACGTGGGCGCCTAGGTCTATTATGGCGCGGGCGGCTGAGGCTTGATAGGCGCTTACATGGGATAGGGCAATTATCCATTCGCCTACTTTGAAGAGTTTGGCTCTTCTGCAAGCTTTGAGCCTTGCAACTCTTTCTGAGAAGTCCATGGGAAGCGAAAGAATTGACAAGGCTTCTTGGGCGTTTACGCCTGTGTCTATTAGTTCTGCTATGGTTTTTAAGGTTGACGAGCTGGCGAGAACAAAGTGGCGGGTGTCGAAGGCTATGCCTAAAAATAGGGCTTTAGCCTCGTTTTCCTCGATTTTTGTGTTTGTCTGCTTGTAGAAACCGTAGATTATCTCGCATGTGGAGGACGCGTTTTCATCCGTTATGCAGAGCCTGGCTATTTTCTCTGTTTCTGGGTGGGCTGCATGATGGTCTATTACGATTATGGGCGCCTTTGAGGCTTTCACTTTTTCAGCTATGTTGTCAAGCTGTTGTATTGTGTTTGTGTCCAATAGCATTATGAGGCTTGCGTTTTCTATGTTTGGCCTTGTCTCCACAGTTATGGGCAAGTGTTTTAGGATGTGCTTTGATAGGCGGCTTATTCCCTGCGGCGCGCAGATTTCCACTTTTGTTTGGGGCTTATGCCTTTTTATTAGGCTTGATAGGGCGTAGGCTGAGCATATGGCGTCTGGGTCTGCGTTGTGGTGGCATAACAATAGGATAAGCTGGGCATTTAGCTCATCTATGGCTTTTATTATTTCTTGGAACGACACTTTAGTTCCCTCAGGTATTTTTCGGCTTCTGCGAAGGCCTTTTTTACGGCTTCGTCTGCAAGTTGTTGGGCGTCGAAGTCTCGCATGAGCGGCGAGAGAGCCAAATCCACTTCAACTGTCAGTGTTAAGGGTTTTTCAGCAGCTGTTTCAATGGTTATGTTTAGGGTTTCCACGCGTTTGGCTGGAACCCGTGAAAGCACATGTTTTCTCGCGGCTTCTTCTGCTGTTGTGCAGAGCTCCTCTATCTGTTCTGGAGTTAGCTCTGGCAGCCCCATTTCTCCCAAGGTTCCACCAGGCTTTAAGCGAAATTTTATGATTGGGGTCTGGAGAGTGGTGTTAAGTCTTGCTGAAGCTTTGCCTGAAGCTCTTTTATTTGGCTTCGAAGGCGTTCTTCCTGCTTGCCTAAAACCGAGGCGCGCATGTTTAGGAGCTCTTTCCTCTCGTTTAAGTCTGCTGCCACCTTCGCCTTCTCGGTTTTTACAAGGAGGAAGCCTATAGTCTTATAGATAACGGCGTCGTCAGCAACCTTCTGCAGTTCGCTTAGGGCCTGTTCGATTTCGGTTAGCTCCAGCTCAACCTGCTGTTTCTGCGCCAAAACAGACTGGAGGGTCTGCTGCATCTGCTGAAACCTTAAGAGGCGTTCCTGAACCTGCGGGGGAAGCTTAGCCAATTCTTCACTCAATTTTATCCTTCCATCTGCACAGCTTTACGCCAAACCTATTAATTAAACATTTTCCATTTCAAAAAAGAAACCTTTTCTAGCTTCGCCATAAATATTATCGTTAGGGGCGGGTGGCTTTTTGGGTTTACCCACCGAAATGAGCTTGCGGGATTTGCTGGTTGAGGAGCTTAAGCGTAGGGGCGTGGCGGTGGTTCCAGAGGTTAGTTTTAGGACTGTTGATGGGAGGCGTTTGATGCCTGATTTGGTTTTGCATGACGGCGCGAGTTATGTTGTTGAGACTAAGTTGGGGGCTGAGACTAAGCTTTTGGATGCTGTGGTTCAGTTGTATGATTATAGTAAGCATATTGGCGAGGCTAAGGGTGCTTTTGCTGTGCTTTTTCCGGAGGAGCTGCGGAGGCCTTGGCCCGCTGATGTTATTTTGAATATTGCTAGGGATTCTAAGACGCAGATTAGTTGTATTGGGATTTTTAAGGATTTGAGGCCTAGTCAGCCTTTTAAGGGGAGCCTTTTTGAGGTTGCTGATTGGATTGCTGGGCATGTTTTGAAGCCTTTGGTTGTTGAGGCGGATACGGGTTTTGCTATTCGGGTTTTGCGTGATGCCGTCGATTATGTTAGTGCTAGTGTCCGCCAGTTGCAGGGTAAGGAACTGGAGGATATTTTTGGCGGCAAGAGTGTTTTTGAGAATGTTTTGCAGTATGAGGAGGGGCGTTATCCCCTTGAGGAGATGAGGCATGCGGCGGCTTATTTGCTTGTTAATCAGTTGTTGTTTTATCATGTTTTGACGCGTGTTGACGCAAGTTTTGCTGTTGTTGATGAGGACAGGCTTAGGCGTCCAAGCGATTTACGGGCTTATTTTGAGCCAGTTTTGCGCAGGAATTATAGCAGTGTTTTTGGTTTTGATGTGGCTTCGCGTTTGCCTGATTCTGCTGTTGAGGCTGTGCGTAAAGCGGTTGTGGCTGTTAAGGCTTTGGCGCCTGAAAAGATTAGGCATGACTTGTTGGGTAAGGTTTTCCATGAGTTGATTCCTTTTGAGGTGCGGAAGGCTGTTGCCGCCTTTTACACGAATAATGAGGCTGCTGAGATTTTGGCTCAGCTAGCCATAGACAGGGCTGACGCTAAGGTGGTGGATTTGGCTTGTGGAAGCGGCACATTGTTGGTTGCTGCTTATAGGCGTAAGCGGGAGCTGCTTTTGAAGGAGAAAGGCGAGTTTACACTTGAAGACCATAAAAGGTTTTTGGAGCAGGAGTTGACGGGTATTGATATTATGCCTTTTGCCGCGCACATGGCGGTTGTGCATTTGGCTTTGCAGGCTTTGGCTGCTGGACACGAAGCGGAAAAAGTGCGCATAGCCGTTTGGGATTCCACAGAACTGGAGCCGGGACAAACTATTCCAGCTATTTCACGCGAATTAAAAGCCGCCTACAAGCGTCCCACGTTGGAACTGTTTTTGGAGGGTAAGCCGCCCATTGAAGAGGCTTATGTTGAGAAAGGAGCAGTGACACTGGAAGGGATTGGTGGGGAACAGATACCGCTGGAAAAGGCAGACGTAGTCATAATGAACCCACCATTCACAAGGGCTGAGAGGCTTCCAGAAACGTATAAAGAGCAACTAAAAAGTCGCCTCAAGGAGTACAAAGATTTAATCTATGGTCGAGTTGGGCTTCACATATTCTTCGTGCTTTTGGCAGATAAATTCACTGAAATAAATGGTAGAATAGCGTTTGTCTTGCCTGCAACAGTCTTAAGGATACTGTCGATGAAAGGGGCAAGAAAGTTATGGGTGGATAATTATCATGTAGAGTATATTATCACAACGTGGGAGAGGGCAGCTTTCTCTGAGGCAGCTCAATTCAGAGAAATTTTATTGGTTGCTAAGAAGTTAAAGAATCATAGAGAAAATGGCAAAGTTAGCAATTCTCTAAAATGTGGCATAGTTGTACTGAAACAGTTACCGAAAAACGCCGAGGACGCTCGAAGAATTGCTGAAATTATCCAAAATAAAAAATTGGAAATGGTTATTGGTGATACATATGAAGACGAAAATATGCGTTTATCGGTAATTAGTCAAGGAGAATTGAAAGAGTCTGTAGATAATCTATTCACCTTAATTTCGGTTTCTGACTTACATTTAATAAAGTTATTACGTCAATTTACTCAAAAAGCTAAAGATAAACTTGTAAACTGCAATTCTTACTTTAACGAAAATAGAATTGAGGCTTACGAAGACGTTTACATCCCACCTTTTAATTCCACTTTTATAGTAAAAAGAAATCGAGCTATCAAAAAGCATGATGTATGGGTAGTAAAGGAAGAAAAACCAGACATGATAATTGCCGAACATAGATTCCTTCAAAAATCACTCACAATTCCCATTTTTGCGCTGGAACGCGGTTTCAGAAGACCAGCCGGATGCGATATTGTAGATATTTCTAACGACCTTGACTACATCCTTGTCGATAAATTCCCAGATGCTAGTCAACTCTTTCCGAATGAAGAACAAGCCAAAAAAGCATTAATTGATATTTCTCGTTGGAAAAAGATAATTTCTCTAAAAAAGGCAAACTTAGTTATTTCCAGACGCTTTGATCTATCTGCCAGAGGAACAAAGTTTCTAGCGTTTTTCTCTACAACACCCATTTTTGGAGTGGACATGTGGAGCATTAAAGGCTTTAACGATGAAGATGCAAAGATCTTTGCCCTCTGGTTTAACAGCGCTCTAAATCTTCTTCAATTGCTAATACATAGAACAGAAACACGAGGAGCATGGATAAAATTGCACGAATATCAAATTAGAAACTCAATGATACTTAATCCAAAAACATTGACCATGCAAGAAAAATTGGCTTTACTTGACTTATTTGAGAGGATTAAAACGGGGAAGTTTCCTTGTGTTTTGGAGCAGTTGCGGGGTAGGTTTTGGGCAAGAGTCGAAATAGACAAGGCTATACTCAAAGTTTTAGGCTTCAACGAAACAGAAACCAACCAACTCCTAGACTACCTATACCCAGCATTAGCCAAAGAAATAGAACAACTAAAAACCCTAATGCAAGGATAAAGATAGCACAAAGACATTATACATACATAATACGGACAATATCTTTATAAGAAAAACATGTGCTATTAGTTCTTGATAACCCCTCGCGGCGTACCGTGAAGGCTCATCATAGCCTGAGGAAAAGTACCCTCCAAAAGGGCGAAATTCCGGACCGGTCAAGGGGTGAAACGGGCTCCGCGAGCGGGATGAATCATTTTTATAAATTCTAAAATGTCAGGGTCTTTTTCATCCCAGTATTTTCTCTTTCTAAAAACCTTCAATAACTTATCTGCCCTTTCAA
>JAWCLS010000025.1:0-10627 GCA_038850545.1 Bathyarchaeia archaeon | reverse complement strand
CCGACTTGCCCTCCCCTTATTCCCCCAGCTGTCTACACTGGGGAAAAGCCATCCTCAGCGGATGGCACTCGGGATGGCCCCGTCACACTTTCGTGTATTGCGGAGGTTTCGCGACTGCTGCGCCCCGTAGGGCCTGGGCCCTTGTCTCAGTGCCCATCTCCGGGCTACCGCTCCCACGGCCCGTACCGGTTATAGGCTTGGTGAGCCGTTACCTCACCAACAACCTGATCGGCCGCGGCCCCATCCTTGGGCAGCGTCTAGAAGCATGGTCTAGACGCCCTTTCGGCGAAGACCCATTCCAGGAGTCCTCACCTATCAGGGATTAGCTCCAGTTTCCCGGAGTTGTCCCTGTCCCAAGGGTAGGTTAGCCACGTGTTACTGAGCTGTGCGCCGCGCCTCCACCGTGGCTTGGAAGCGCACGACTAGCATGTCTTAGTCCCATCCCGATAGCAGTGGGGTCCGGCAGGATCAACCGGAGTTACGGCTCCTGGCTGACCAGCCAGACGCTTATTGGCGTACGGCTGCAAAGCCGACTGGATTTGGAGGGAGACCACATAGTCAAAGCCCATTTTAGACCTAACACGCTAAGCGTCAGGTCCACATTTTTGTGCCCGCAAATGGAGGCCAACCATCTTCATCCCTTTTAGGCGTTAAACGCCTTTGCGGTTTGGGTTGGGCCGCCGCCGTAAAATTGCGGGCAGCCTTTCGCCAAGATAATTTGGAAGGCGTCTTAGCGGATATAAATGTTTCTTTCGCCCTAATATACATTGTTATTTTCCAATTAATTGTTTTGAAGTAGGGGGCAGACAACCTTTTGTTGCCGAAATATGTTTCACCATGTTACGGATGCTTGTGCCAGCAGCCTTTATCGCCCATTAAAAATTTTATTAAACTTCTAATTCTCGCGGACACGTTTATCATCCTTAATATGGAGTACAGCGGAGTATACACGAGAAGGCGTTTATGATTGTATTTTCCATAGGAAAATTTCAGGGCTATGGCTTGATAGATTATTCCCACCAAGAATGCGAGGATGGCGTAAATTAAAAGGTTCAAGAGGAATAATATTTTATCTGGTGCAAACCATAGGAAGAAGGGAAGGCTTAATAGGGCTGCAATCTCGATTAGGCTACAGCCATAACCCAGTATTAAAGCATCCCACAGAAACAAGCTTAGAAGACGTTTTTTGAAAAGCAAATCCCTGTGGATGGATAACATGTTGTGAATGCCGCCTGTGAACCACCGCAGCCGCTGGTTCCAAAAGGCTTTGAATGTTTGTGGCGCCACGGTTGCGCTTCTCGCCTCGTCTGTGTATCCTATGGGCAACTTTTTCTTTTGCATCTCCAAAGTGATTTCCATGTCTTCGGCCACCGACTTGATGGTTTTACCATTTAATATTTCCCTAAGGGTGTCCGCTCTATACAAGCCCATGGGTCCGGGGACCACGGTGATGGAGTTTCCCAAAGCCTGAACGCTCCGATATATTCCCAGTCCTTGACTGTACTCAAGCTGTTGAAGCGTTACGTAGAGCCTTCTTTCATCTTCTCCGTCCGTGGGGTGAATGTAACCGCTTATGGCAAAGTGGCCAGCTCCCTCCGCCATTTTAACAAGTTCTTTGAGGGCGTTAGGCTCCCACCACGTGTCAGCATCCACCGTGGCTATTAGTTCGCCCAACGCTCTGTTTACGCCGGTCCTAATGGCTTCGGCCTTGCCAAGGTTTGCACAATGCCTAGCGACCTTGCATCTAATATTAGGCCAACGTCTACGGCATTTTTGTATAGTCGCCCACGCAATCTCGTAGGTGTAGTCTATGCTCCCGTCGTCCACAATTATGATCTCGCAGAAACCAGGATAATTAGACGCATTAGCGAAAAGGCTTGTTATACACCTTGAAATTCGTTTTTCCTCGTTGTAGGCTGGCACAACAAAAGTAACTGATGGATAGCTGGCACCCTCGCCTACGCCTTTTCTTCGCTTATAGATCCAAGCTGCAACCACCCTAATGCCGCCTAACCCTATTGCAAGAAAAGTGTAAAGCGTGAAGAACACGTAGAGAGTGCCATGCCACAGCCAATGGGCGGGCTGAAGATTTGGAACATAGCCAAAAACATGAACGGACAAGAAGTAGGCTAAGGCTGGAAAATACAGCCAGCACAAAAATGCAAAGATAATTGGCAAAATAAATAGCAAATAGACTATTTTTGAAGATCTTTTTTCCAATGCTTTTATAGGCATAGAAATCTGCCTTGCATTCTCGCTTATGGTGAGCCTTCCCTTTTCCTCAGTCACCATTTTGAGGAGATTCATAAATAAAACGGTATTCCCCCAATGGAATATTTCAAAGGATGGAAGCAGCCCAGCTAGAAAACTAATAGCGAATGCTTATCAAAAGTTAATAATGCATAAATATTTAGCCTAAAATAGCCTTTGACTCGAGGAAAAGCATGGAAGACCTTTCGCGTTATTATGCGCTTCTCAAGGATCCAGCGCGGAGAAAAATAATTGAAATTTTGGGCACGCAGGAAAAAATAGGCTTTAAGGAGCTTCGTGAAGCTTTAGGCTTAGGCGTGGGCACAATTTACTATCACTTGGACATGCTTTCAGACTTTCTTGAACAGGACAAGCAGCGTAAGTATAGGCTGAATGATAGGGGGCAAATGCTTTACAGAGTTCTAAAGGATGGAATTCTCCCAGCCAGCTTAGGAATAAGCGAAACCTTCAGCCACCGTGTTGGAAAGTGGCTTTTCCTTTCGCCACTCTTCGCCTTAACAGTTAAGCCTTTAAGATTTCTGCCTCTCTCTGCGGCTGTTCTGGTTCTTGGTGCTTTCGGCGCGTCTCTTGCAAGGCTTGAACCCGCCCTATTCTTTTATTTTCCCTATTCGGCTTACAATCCTACAAGCGTAGCGGCATTATTCATATTTAACTGGATAGGCTTATTCCTATTTGCAGAAGCCCTTGCATACATCCTTTTTAGACGAGTGGGAAATGACCTTCAGCTTTTCACATGCATAGGGCTGGCGGCAACCCCATTGGCTGTCTTCCCATACATTTACATGGCGGCCCCAACAATTCTGAATGCTCTTAGCCTACACAATTTAGACTTAGAAATGATGAGGCAAAGCGTACTGATTATACTGCAAATTTGGAGTTTGCTGCTGGTTTCAGCAGCCTTCTGCCACGGAAAAGGATTAAGGCTTGATAAAGGCGTACTTGTAAGCTTAGCAGCCATATACCTAAACATGGCAGTCTTATTCATACTTGGAAAGTTCACTTAGAGCTAAATTAATGTGGCCATTATCCTAAATGGCTCGTTGCTTGAGATTTTCGGAAAAAGAGCGAATTTGGAGGCCGTCTACGCATATTTTTAACGCCAGAGAATATCTTTAAGAAAACCTGTGAACATTGTTGGAGTCTGCGGTACGATTCCTCTGAACGCTTGAGACACCCACACCATAAACGCAAACATTATGCCGAAAACGATTATCATGAGTATTATTTGCACTATTAGATAGGCTAGCCAGAACTTCAATGACGCCGTAAAGCTGACATCGACCTTCAACTCCTTCTTCTCTTCGATCATAACGATACCTTCCGCATAATAGGCATCTATGAATGTCAGTATTTTAGATTTATGTAAAGCCATTTCCAAGAATGTACCGCGAAAGTTCGAGGTTTCTAGAACTTTTGAAAAGCGATGTTCGGTTTTTTTAGAAACGATTTTCTTATTAAGCCGTTTAACGCCGTTATTTTTGGTGAAAAACCTTGAAAATTTGGAAAAATTCAATATTGGCTCTGAGTCTGGCTTTGTTCTTAGCCTTGCCAACGGTTGCATTTATAGCCCCACCTGCTTATGCTGAAGACTTCACAGACGACAAAGGCTTGCCAGTTAAAACTGAGCCTTTGTGGAGAAACACATGGTACAAGTTTGAAACTCCACTGGTCACCTTGATTTTCCCTGCAAACGGCACAAAACCCATGTTTCTATGGTGGTACACAGAAGACAACAGCACAATATATGTAGTGAAGTTTAAGGGACTGATAGAGTACCTAACCTTTGACTTTAAGCATTACGACAGACGTTACCAAGCTGAAAATGCAACAATGCAGCAGATGATAAGATATAAGTTTATTGAACCAAAAATCAGTCGCCATGCCAACCACGAACAGATAAGAGAAAATCTCATGAATAAGCTCATGGGCTACCTGATGGGCTTGCATCCCGCTTACATGCCGTTCAGCGCATGCAAGTGGAGTCTAGAAGGCCCAGAACTTGTATCAAAAGACGGTGTCTCTTACTGGTCCTTCAACTTCACCTTGGAAAATGTGCCTATGCCTAGATTTGAATTTGCAGAGGGCAACATTAAGATTAGATGCAGATTCTACAACGCCACAACAACTGAAACTCCAGATAGCAATTATCCTGATTATAATTACACGGTGGCGGCTGGACAGCTAAAATTCGACTTTGTAGTACGCAACTGGGAATGGAACATAGACAAAATAAAGGCTTTCGTTGACTGGATTAATGAAAGCCCCTTCGCCCAATACCAAATTGAAATACCCACAGACAAGACTGGATTGGCGTTATGGATTAACATGGCTTCCATAAAAATTAAAGACCTAAACGCTGCAGAAAACGAAGTTCAAAGTCAATATCAGGAAACCGTAGAGGCGATGTCTCAGATGCAAGCTGCAACAATAAACGACGAATACTATGAAGTAAGCGAAAACAAGACGCAAAAAGAATATGAAAGACAAGCGCAATTGACAAGCCGCTTCAGAAACCGCACAAGAATTCGGTATGCAAAAATCAACACTGAAGGAAATATCTCGGGCTTTCTGGAGTTTGTTCCATGGGCAAGACTTCTCAACGAAACCGGCGACACTGTTGACTTTGTTGATGTTACAGCATCCTATATTGCAGCTGGCGGTCACCTGCGCCTATTCATTTGCTACCCATACTTCGGCGACTGCACGCTTGAGCATGATCCAACCATAGGTTTAACATCTGCAGAAGAAACAGTTCCAGAAGTAACGCCGACGCCTAAACCGACACCTAGACCAACGCCGACACCAACGCTGAAGCCCACACCTGAACCGACAGCTGGGCCTACCCCACTGCCAGCGGAGCCTACGCCGAAACCAACGTCAGCATCGACAGCAGCGGCCACGCAAAAACTATTGATGATTCTAATAGGGGCTACATTGGCTATTGCCGTAACTATCGCTGCAATGAAACTGCTAAGAAAGCCTGTTAACATATTAACCATTAAATAACCTCTTTCTCTTTTATTTTTGGGCGCATTCCATTTTAGAAATAAAAGTTTATATGGTGTATTGCTACGTAATATTTGAGGCTTAAAATGAACAGTAAAAGCAGAGACGATGAATTACGCTGGCAGATTATAAAAGCCATGTTGGATGAGTTTCCAAATCTAAAAGAGAGAGTTAAAACATACATCGAAAAACAGAATCTGAAATAATAATCTTCTTTTCAGCTCAATTTCTTCTAAGCAGGTGTGGCGGAGGAACCCTAATGTTATTTTTGCCACCTTCATCTTCAGCCTTAAGAAGCCCCATCATTTCTCGGTACCGCTGAAGAAAGAACAGCCCTTTTTCCGTTGCCTTATAAACCTCCTTGCCGTTCCCAACAAATCTCTCTAGAAAGTTATTTTTCAACATGAATTTAAGATAATCATTAAGCTGTGTAAAGCTTAAATTCGCCCTATACATTATTTGAGTCTTTAAGGCTCCGTCTCTAGTTATTTCAAGAATTTCAGCAATTATGTATAGCTTATCTCTCCTTTTCTGCGGAATATCTGAAAACCAAACACCCATTTCCACAACATTCATCTCTCAGCATTTTCTAAGATAGAAATTCGGTGGGCATGTTTTAAGCAGTGTTTCCAGCATCCCACTATTTCAATTCTTGGAATATTTTCTAGAAGAATCTTCTAATTTCACCCGTAGGAAATTTGGGAAGAATTTATTTCTTTAAGAGGGTAATTTTGGAAAATGGGTGAGAAAATGCTGGTAGGTTTAATGGCAGACACCCATGACCGTTTGCCTATGGTGGAAAAAGCTGTAAAAAGATTCAATGAAGAGGGAGCTGAACTTGTGCTCCATGCTGGGGATTACGTGGCCCCCTTTGTAATTCCAAGGTTTAAGGAGCTGAAGGCGGAACTCATAGGGGTTTTCGGCAATAATGACGGCGACCGTGAACTTTTGAAGGAAAGATTCAGCGAACACAAAGGAATGAAACTTCGCGGAAACTTTGCAGAAATACACGCTGACGATGCCAAAATTGCGCTGCTGCATGGAAGCGAAGAAGAACTTTTAAGGGCTTTAATTAGCAGCCAAAACTTCGACGTTATAGTTCACGGACACACACATAAGGCGGAAGCATATAAGAAAGGCAAAACGCTAGTTGTGAATCCAGGCGAGGTCTGCGGTTATATAACTGGAAAATCAACAATCGCCTTTTTGGATACGGAGAAGCTTGAAGCAAAAATAATAGAACTCATTTGACAGCTCTTTCACGTGCGGGAGAACATTCGCCTTGCCGAAATTTAGACAGACCACTGAAATCCTAAAACTGATGAGTAGGAAAGGGAGCATCCGCAACATCGGAGTAATAGCCCACATAGACCATGGAAAAACCACCATGACAGATTCGCTGCTAGCGGAGGCTGGGCTGCTCTCGCCGAAAATAGCAGGCAAGGCGCTGGCGCTTGACTATTTGGAAGAAGAACGGAAACGCGGAATAACCATCAAGACTGCAAACATATCTTTGTTGCACGAGGTCGATGGTCGCCCCTACGTGATAAACTTGGTAGACACTCCTGGACATGTGGATTTCACCGGCAAGGTTACAAGGGCTTTGAGGGCCATAGACGGCGCCGTGGTTGTTGTGGATGCCGTTGAAGAGGTCATGGTTCAAACAGAAACCGTAACCCGCCAAGCCTTGGAAGAAAGAGTTAGGCCCGTCCTCTTCATAAACAAGGTTGACAGACTGATAAAGGAGTTAAGGCTTAATCCAAGCGAGATTCAAAACAAGCTGGAACGCATCATACGTGACTTTAACAATTTAATTGAAATTTACGGCGAACCAGAGTTCAAGGACGAGTGGAAAGTTGACCCGCAGAAAGAGACTGTTGCGTTTGGCTCCGCCCTCCACCGTTGGGGTTTCACCCTAAAAATCGCTCAGGAAAAAGGGATAAAATTTAACGATGTCGTAGAGGCGTATATAAAAAGCGGATATGAAAGCCTTGCAGAACACATTCCCCTTCACAATGCAATACTCGACATGATTGTAAAAAACATTCCAAACCCCGTTGAAGCCCAAAAATATAGGCTGCCAAAAATCTGGAAAGGCGATTTGAGCTCTGAAATAGGTCAGGCGATGCTAAAATGCGATGATAATGGACCAACGGTTATGTGTATAACCATGGCCCAGATGGACACCCACGCGGGACTGGTTGCCACCGGAAGGCTTTTTTCAGGATCAATTAAAGAGGGGGACCACGTATACTTGGTTGGCGCGGGGAAAAACTACCATGTTCAACGGGTTTTCATGTACATGGGCGCCTTCAAAGAAGTTGTAGACCGTATAACCGCTGGCAACATAGCAGCCGTTCTAGGCCTAGACATGGCTAGGGCTGGCGAAACCCTCGTAGACTTCGCCTATAAAGATTTTATGATTCCCTTTGAACGCATAAAATACGTTTCAGAGCCCGTTGTAACAATAGCTGTTGAACCGAAAGACCCCAAAAACCTGCCGCATCTGGTTGAAGCTATGAACAGACTTTCCATAGAAGACCCCAACCTTATAACCGTAATAAATAAGGAGACAGGCGAATACTTGCTCAGCGGAATGGGGGAACTCCACTTAGAGATTTCTGTAAAATTCCTCAGAGACTACTCTGGAGGGATGGAAATCCTAACCTCTAAACCAATAGTTGCCTACAGAGAAGGAGCAACCGGAAAAGGAGCAATAGCCTTAGCGAAAAGCCCTAACAAACATAACAAATTCTGGGTGCAGGTGGAACCCCTGGAAGAAAAGGTCATAAACCTAATTGAGAAGGGCGAAATCGCCGAGGAAACGGGAACAAAACAAGTAGAAAAAATGTTGCTTAAAAAGGCGGGATGGTCAGCTGAAGAGGCTAGGAACCTGTGGGCTTTAGACGAACATAGAAACATGCTTGTAAACTTGACAAAGGGCATTAAACACCTCAACGAGGTGAGGGAAATGATAATTTCCGGCTTTAGATGGGCGTGCAGAGCTGGACCACTATGCGAGGAACCTTTACGCGGAGTGAAAGTAAAGCTTATGAACATTCAACTCCACGAAGATCCAGCGCACCGCGGCCCAGCCCAGATCATGCCAGCCATCCGCCGCGCAATCTTCGGCTCCTTCTTAACAGCAGAGCCAGTGCTTTTGGAACCAGTCTACAAAATTGAAGTATCTGTTCCGTCCAAATGGGTTGGCGAATGCTCAAGCATCATAACAAAGAAGCGGGGAAAAATATTAGCTTCAGAACATAAGGGAGCATTAACCATGATTAGGGGTTATATTCCAGTGGCAGAAACTTTTGGTTTATCTGCGGAAATGCGCTCAGCCACCTCGGGACATGCCTTCTGGCAGTGCACCTTCAACCATTGGGAAAAAATTCCGGAAAACATAGCTGCAGAAGTTGTTAGGCAAATCCGCGAAAGGAAAGGCTTGCTGCTAGAAACGCCAACGCCAGATCATTTCATAGACGAAGACTAAAAGGACAGCGACAACATGAAAATGGTGTTAAATCCTTCCCAAACATTCAATTTGGAGCTAACTCTTTGCTGCGGTCAAGCCTTCAGGTGGGACAAAAAAGGCGAGTGGTGGTATGGCGTTGTCAAGGATAAGGCTGTTAAAGTTAGACAGATCGGTGAAGTGCTTGAGTTTGAAAACGCCAGGCCAGAATTCATAGAAAGGTATTTTGGACTCAAAGATGACTTGCCAGCTATCCTATCCCAAATTGCCAAAGACAAACACGTGGAAAAGGCTATTGAAGCCCTTAAAGGTTTGCGCATTCTCCGCCAAGATCCTTGGGAATGCCTAATCTCTTACATATGCGCAACCTACAAGAACATACCTGCAATAAAACGGATGCTGCTTAACTTATCCAGAAAGTTTGGAGAAAAGACTGTTTTAGACCAATACACATTCTACACTTTTCCCACAGCCGAGAAACTGGCGAAGGCTAATAGGAGGGAGTTGGCTGATTGCGGTTTAGGTTATAGGGCAAAATACGTTTCAGAAACAGCTAAAATGGTGGCAGGCGGCAACTTCGAAATTGAAAATCTAAAGGGGCAGAACTACGAGAAAAGTAGAAGCGAATTGCTTTCCCTCCCAGGAGTAGGCCTTAAAGTGGCAGACTGCGTTTTGCTTTTCTCCCTTGGGAAACTTGAAGCCTTTCCAGTGGACGTTTGGATAAAACGTGCAATCATAAAACATTACACAAGCCACTTCGAAAAAGGGTTTATCGAAAAACTTTCGCTGAAAAAATCGCTAACTAAGGCAGAATACGAGGAAATAAGCCTTTTCGGACGAAATTATTTCGGAAAATATGCGGGTTACGCTCAAGAATACCTATACCATTTTGAAAGGACAAACCCTTAAATTTATATTAGGCTTTTCTCCTTCAGAGTTTGAGCCGCACTGCTTCCATGGGTTGTTGTTATGGTTATGGCTTCAGAAATAAGCTTCTGAGCACTGGCGTAATTGTGCTGTTTTGTTTGCTCAACAGCCTCTTGAAGTTTAGAGGCGACATCTCTGAAACCCTCAATTTGAGAAGCATTAGCCGCTATGTTAACCTCCACAATTAAAGCGTTAAAATACGCCGCCAATAGCTTTTCCGCACCCGCTGTTTCCGCGTTTTCCATTCCGCCTAAAAACTCTAGAAGACTTGAAGCCACTATTAAATCCGTCTTAATCTTCTCGGCATAATGAAAAACGATGAAGGCCTTTCTAATCTCTGGCAAAGCTTTTCATCTCAAAGTATTTAGCCCTTCCCAGGAAAAGCTCGAGCCCTCCACTTTTCAAGCCTTTTCCGCACTTCCTCTTCTAGCTTCTCTTTGGATATAAGGCGCCCCCTAACTATAACTTCATCATTTAAAACTATGCTTGGAGTGCTCATTATCTGATAAGCGAAGCCTTCTTCTAAACCCTCTTTAGTGTTCATGTTCACTTCCCTATAAGCAAGGCCATATTTCTGAGCTACCTCAAGGGCAACCTGCTTGGCCGCAGGACAACTGGAACAAGCTGGAATGGTGAAAACCTTCAACTCTAAGACTTTATAACCTTCCATAGCCCTAAATTTCTGCAAACCACACTTAAAATTGTTTTGATAAAGACAACATATAAAAATGGAAAACGTTTAAATCACATCTCAAAGCGAATATTTAATGAGCCCACGGGCCCGTAGCTCAGCTAGGTTAGAGCGACAGGCTCATAACCTGTTGGTCGCCGGTTCAAATCCGGCCGGGCCCACCATGTTTCGCGCTTTAAGTTTTCAGTTTTTTAACTAGAATGGCTGTTCTTTTTCCAAGCTCCCTGCAGTATTGGAGTCCCTCCCCGTTTGGGGATTCC
>JAWCLS010000024.1:0-11144 GCA_038850545.1 Bathyarchaeia archaeon | reverse complement strand
ATCCCGAATATACTTCAATTTATGGAGGGAGCCTTCAACCTCCCTAAGCATAATGTATAGCTGAATCCTTTGCCCATAAAATAGGGAGATGAAAATGAAGGCATAAATTACGATAGTTAGAATCTGTGAGAAGATGTCTCCTCCTGGAAACTGGAATGATTGGCTCTGCAGCGCAGCCATTACCGCCATCACTTGCACAAACTCACCTTCGGAAAACTATTTAATGCTTAGTTATAAGTTTTAGGTAATTCCACTATATAATTACGCATACAAAATTCCATTTTATTTTTGAAATGGTGTAAAATTCTTCGATGCCTTAAAATTGGAAAACATCGTATCATGCTCGCGCGCGAAATAAAGTTCCTTCATTGTCTCCTAACAGAAAACTATATTTTTGTAGGTATGGGGGAATGAAATTAGTATTGATTTATGGATGAGTAGTATGGAAGAGTATGACGTGGTTGTTGCAGGTGGGATGTGGCTGCTGCAAAAGGGGTTTTTAGCTCTATTTTTAAGAAAAATTCACCTTTCGCGTGCGGAATGCATTTATAGCTTCTAAATCATCTTTAATTTGATGCTTGATCTGTCTAGAAAATATGCATTCATCATCGTCCTAATAATATTAGTTTTTATGGCATATTCTTGGGCATCAAGATTTGGGTTTAATTTGCCGCCACCAGAAGGGTATATGACTCTTCTCAGAGCGGATGCGTGGTTCCTCGTTTGCTTAGGCCTTATCGCCACGTCATTTGCCCTTTTATCTCTTTTCCTAGAGTTTAAGCTTTCAAGGTCAGCCGCCTTCATAGGATGGGTTTTCTATTTTCCAGTGCTTTTTAACACTTTGATGCCTATGTTTATTCTTTTCTTTTCGGTTATAGGTGTTTTTTACACTCCTTGGCTTTCATTTGCAGATTTGAATTTTGCAAATAGACTTATCAACGGCGTTATACGTCTTCCAGATGAAAACGCATATTTAATAATTGACGGGGTGGGCTACATGCTTATCGCTTTAGGCCTTGTCATTTACAGTTTGAGTCTGTACCAGTTGCTATCTCATGCGAGGAAGGGGCGAACGTTGCTTACTAAAGGGTTATATGGCTTTACGAGGCATCCGCAGTATTTTGGAATATTTTTGTGGACGCTTGGTTTTGCCATTTTAGGGTGGCGTCTCATAAATTACCTAATGTGGCTTACATTATGCTATTCATATTTGCTTCTAGCCGAATACGAGGAGGTCGAATTGGAGAAGGCTTTCAGCCAAGAATACATACAGTATAAGAGCAAGGTTCCGTTTATGATACCCCGGCTGAAGTTGAGAATGAAACTTTTCTCAGGAATAGCGTCTAAAAAGAAGACAAGGATTTTAGCCTACACTTTAATGTACGTTTTATTGCTAGTATTTTGCTATTACATTTTAAATCCTTACATTGTCATGTACAGATAACGCTATTCAGCTATTCGAAGCATAAGCAAAGATGCTCTAAAAGGCCTGTTGGCATTTGAGGTTTCATATCTCCGTATGCTTGAAACTGTGTAAAGGGTGATAAGCCTTATATCCCTATTTTCAGTGGTTTACAATCATGTCAAGGAACAAGTTGGTGATGCTTTTCATAGTTTTATGGGCTTTCATTCTAATTTTAGCCTTAGCCTTGGGTTCCGAACACATATGGCCTGACTATGTTCATGTTGATTATGGTTATCCACTTGTTTGGGGCGTTCACGTTTTAAACACTATTCATGGACCTGTCGATGTATGGAAAGTTGACATTGCAGCTCTTTCCATTGACTTGGCAGTATGGCTTAGCATAATGATTGTTGGTTTATTTCTAATGCTTCATGTTAAAAGCGCGCGCAAAACGTAGAAATAATGTTGCGTTGCACCCCAACCTCTTTCTTAAGATAAATTATCGGTTTACAGATTTGGTCAGACATGCGCGCGGCTATTTGCATGTTGAAAAAGGTGGGGCTGCCAGCTTCCCCGGGTTCGCGTGGCCGAAGACCACACTACAGCCGGGAACGGAGCGCGGTTTAACTTCCGAGTTCGGAATGGGATCGGGTGGGTCCCGCGCCCTATGGCCGGCAAACCCCAAAATACACGCTGAACAATCCCTCATTAACTTTTCGCTTATGGCTTATGGTTTTAGGGAAGCTTTCTTCCTATCTCCTTTATTTTATCAAAGTGTTCGTCTGTGGATATTATGGCTTCAGCCTTTCCCATAATTGCCGTTGCCGCATGTATCGAATCTCTAGGATCTAACCTGTATTTCCTAATAAGTTTTAGCGCTAAAGCCAAAAGCTCTTCATCCACTTTTGCTATTTTTAAATTAGGAAAGCTGAGGAATGCTTCACCTGCATGTATGGCATCTTCCACTGATCTGTACTTTTTGACAGCCCAAACTATTTCGTCAAATGTAAGCGCTGATGAAAACGCCCTCTCCTCGCCTTGCTGCACTTTTCTGAGAATGCTCCTTGCCCTTTCGCCTATTTCATTCATGTTTAAAGCAGCATATATGAAGACATTTGAATCTATGTAGAGCATTTGCCCATTCTTTCCCCTAACTCTTCCTCGTAAATATGGGCATCTATTCTGCTTACGGGCGGTCCTTTCTTTGCTATATTTTCCAATGTGCCTACAGCGTCAAAAAATTGTTTTTCAAGAACTATTTTGCCCTTTTCCAACCTAAATATTACTCTTGAGCCCGGGTGAATTTTAAGGGCTTTCCTAAGTGTTTTTGGGATAACCACTTGACCTTTTGAGCCGACTTTCATTTCCTCTTCTAACATTTTCATACCTTAATTCATACAATTGTAATACTCGAATTTATACTTAATCTTCTATTCTTTCTCCAACAAAGCTTCCCATATTCCAAATCCACCGACCGTTTCAGGCCTCTCAACGGGATTGTACCACTTCTTTTTTGTGCCTATTTTTGCCCTCATCTTCCACCCGAGGGTTTTAGGTTCCTTTTCAATTCTTTTAAGCAGTGCATCCAGTTTCTGTATTAATTCTTCCCTCTCCCTTCTATCAATGTCGGCGGGGTTTATTTCTGCTTCTTTACCAAGCGTGCCCAGTTCGGATATGAATTTTCGGAGTTTTTTAAGGTTGGTTGTGGCTGTGTACCAGAATCCCCAGTCTTGGGCTAGGATTTTCGCTATGTAAGCAGCGTCTATTTGCTCCTTCTCTTTTCCCTCGCCGATGTCGTGGGCTTTTAGGAGTAGGAGGCAGTCTTTTAAGTCTTTTACGCTGAAGGCCTCCCACATCTGTATCTTCTCAAGAAGCATGTCCGTAACCGTTATTGTGGGATAGTCAAGCTCCAGTCTCCCTCGGAAATCAACGGGGTGGTTTGCCACCAGAAGCTTGTCGAAGAAGACATCTACGTAAAACCAGCCTTTAGGATGATAGTATATTTGCCTTTCAGAGGCCGCGGTTGAGAGGGTTGCCCTTCTTTTGACATAGCCAATTTTTTCAAAGAACTCTTTTATGCGATTTCTTTGGTTGCCGTAGGAGACGTAGTCTATGTCGCTGTATTCTTGGCCTTTAATCATGCCTGTTCCTGTTCTGCCAAGTTTTCTGGCAAAATCCCTTTCGTTTTGGCAGTGGATTGCTATGCCGAGTCCTCCCAAAATTCTTAAGATTATGCTTTCTTTCATGGCTTTTTCCGCTATTTCCTGAGCCTCTTTTAGGAAAACTTCTGTGGGAACTATGCCTCCCCACTCTTCTGGCAGTTCACGTTTAATTTCCTTTTCAAGAAGCCAAGCCATCTGCGTTCATCCCTCTATCCTCTGAAGTCTCGTGATTTTGTTGCCTTTAAACTCTATTAAGAAGGCACGCAGTATTCCCTCTGCATATTCGCTTCCAGGGTTAACACAGTAGGTTCTTCCAATTTTCATGGAGCCTGACGCTTCGTGTATGTGTCCGTGAAGCCCAAGAAATGGCTGATATTTCTCAATCATCTTTCTAACAGCCTTGGAGCCTACTGGAATCATTACAACGCTTCCACCTTGAATAACTGGGTTTAGGTCTTTATCTAAAAGCGGGGCTTCATCAATTTTCGACTGGTACGGTGGGGCGTGAAAGTTGAATATGGCTGACTCCATGTTCTTTATCTGGGAAACATATTTCTCCAGCCTTTCCTCAAGCTTTTCTTCCTCCTCTTCGCGGGTTGTTTTCCAAGGGCTTGGGTTAACCCAGCCGCAGCTTACCATCTCATGTGTGTCGTCAATTTCTATTACTTTGCCTTCTCCGTTTATGACATGTTTATGTTTGTTGATCACCTCGTCCACTGGAAATCTGTCGTCATTTCCTGGACATACAACCACCTTTGTTTCGCTTGAGAGCTTCTGAGGAATTAGGTCAAGCCATTCTTTCAGCGTTGAAATCATCACCCTATGGAAAACTTCATCAACCTTCTTAGGATTTTTAGTCATTTCCTCGTATTCGCTTTCATTGGTCACGTAGGGGTAATAACCTATTCCCTTTATTTCTTTAACAGCTTTTTCCAATTCGCTTGAATTTATCGTGTGGGTTCTTTTCAAATGGTAATAATTGTATTTCCCATCTTTCTTCTCCACAATAGGCACAATCATCTTCCCAGTTAAGTCACCACCGCAAATGGCCGCGTCAACTTTAAGCATTGCTGAAGCGTTTAGAAATTTCCGCCAAGTTCCCTCAGATCCATGCATATCAGTTGCAAAAAGTATCCTTGTTACGGATCCGCCTTTTTCCTTTCGAAGCAGAAAACTCACCCTTGGGTCACCGTGTTAAGTTTACATGAACTGATGCAGCCGAGTTATTTAAAATTATGCTCTGAGGAAAAGGCTTAAATTTACTTGGCGTTAAAACATTGAGGATTGGGTGTTATAAAGAATGAGTTCAAGAAAACCTGAACTTTTTGCTAGAGAGGCAACAGGGCTTGTAAGGGAGATAGGCTTCACCTTAGGTGTCATCATAATCCTCAGCCATGTCATAGGCTTAGGCTGGCAGAAACGCGTCTTCCAGTTTACAGGCCCAAAGCCAATGCCCACGGATATGATGCCACTGGGGCTTCCAGCCATGTTCTGGGCTTTCCTAGTCGTAGGCATCGTCGTGCTCATAACTGGATATGCAGCTGGCTATGTGACCGCAGCTATGCCCAGATCTGGCGGAGGCTACGTGACAATTTCAAGGGTTATCCATCCGTTTGTTGGCTATATGGCTGGATGGCTAATGTTCCTTGCAGAAGCTTTCTCTTACGGGCTTATTGGAGTGGCTGTTTTTGAGGCAATAATGATATTCTTTAACATTGCATTAGCACCAACGACAATAGCTTTTGGTTCTCTTGAACTGTTCATTGGAGGATTAGCCATAGTCTGGATATTCGCAATAATCGGCCTCTTAGGAACTAAACTCTATGGGCGCCTCATGGAAGTACTTTTCTACATACCCGCAGCAATTACAGTACTATTCTTTGCGATGTGGATTGCCGGCGCGTTAAACCCAAGCGCGATTGCAAGCGGGGTGCAGGAAGTCATGGGCGCACCTGCATCGAAAATAATGGAGGTAGCTATTAAAACGGGGATGACCAGCCCTGAAAACGTGGCGGGCTTCTTTGACGCGTTCTCTTTTGCGCTTGGAGGAGCTTTCTGGGCTTACATGGGGTGGTATGCAACTTCATTTGTGGCTGGAGAGGTTAAGGAGGCGAACAAAAAACTTCCCATGGTGCTCTTATCAGCTGGGCTGATCATAATGATAGTTTACCTCTTGGCTACGTCGCTTCCTGCAATTGCCACCTTAAATGTACAGCCCTACACAGATCCAGCTGGACACAAATGGGGTTTCTTCCAAGCCTATGCTTGGGTTAGCTACGGTCCAAGCGCAGCGGTGGATGCCGCAAAAGCAGCAATTCCAAACTTCCAGAAAGCTTGGAGCACTGGAATCGCCTCTATTACTGCAAGAGGATTAGGCCTAGGGTGGGTTTCATGGCTCATAGCCTTAGGCGGCACGCTTTGGGTGGCAAACGACATTCCACCATTTTTGCTGGTTTGTTCTAGAACATTCTTTGCCATGTCCTTTGACAGAATGATGCCTGAAAAATTCTCCTACGTAAGCGAAAGGTGGCACTCGCCGGTATGGGCAATAATAATAACCGCAATCTTCGCCATTCCCGCATGCATGGCTGAGGCTGACTTTCCGGCTGGGGCAGCTAGCTACTTAGCGTTTGCCGGAGTTGTTGGAACAGATATATTCGACGCATTCTTCTTAACGCTGTTTTGCATTTCTTGCATGTTGCTTCCGTTGGAGAGAAAAGACATATACGACAGAGCAGCTGTAAAACACTCAGTAGGCTCGGTGGTTACCCTAGGATTCCTTGCAACACTTGGAGCGGCTCTTTGCCTGTACTTTTTCGTAAAGGAGTCTCCTTGGATTTGGACGCTGTTCGCAACAGGTGCAGCTGCGGCTGATGTAGCCAGTGCTTGTGGCTTCTTTGGCTGCATAGTCGTGGGAATACTGCTCTATGTTTACTACATGTACAAGAACACAACCCGCGGCGTTGACATGCGCACTCTATACTTGAGTATACCGCCAGAATAGCCTTAAATATCCTTCCCCTTTTTATTTTATGCAAGTTCAAAGACTGGTGCTTCCCCCATGTATGAACTAAATTTTGTAACAGACGTTGTAGAAGAGCAAATAGTACGGGGAAACCTCAGGTGGCTTGCCAACTTCACCGAAATCCACAGAGGCTACAATGTAGGCGACATAGTTTTCCCCATTTACGCTTCTGGAAGCCTCCAGGAAAGGGGTTTCTTCCTTTCCAAGATATTTTCAGCCCTCGTCACGCCCAAATATAAGATTCACTTATTCCTTTACAACTCTTCAAGCATCGACTCAAAGTTTCTGAGAAAAATAATCTTATCTTTAAAAAGCAAATTCGGTAGAGACGACTGGGTTTTCCTAAGCCTAGTTCAAATTCAGCCTTTGACAAAGGACTTTAAAAATGCAATAGCGGAAATTAAAGACAGAAATGTCGGTGTGGCTGCCTTCAGCCTAGCGGCGAAAGAGGCAGTCTCCTCTCAAAACGTCTTGGGAAAGGGCTTAATAAAGCAGCTTAAACTTACAGAGGCAAAGTTTGAAGCTTTCGACCTGCCCAGCTACCTAAAGAGCTTCACAATCGTCTTAACCCTTGGCGTTTTGTTCCTTGCTTTTCTAGCCATATCTGGGTTAACTCAAGCAATCCAGCCCTTAACGCTTCTTTTGCTGGTTGCTTTCTCCCTCATAGTGGGCCACAAAGTCTACAAAACAAGGTACCACACAACCCTGACCCTAAACAGCAGCGGCTTCCAGCTTAAAGAAGGCCAAAAATTAACAGAAGGCAAATGGTCTGACTATAAAAATGCAACAATATACATAACGCCTAGCCGAGAAGCATGCATAAGGCTCCATTCAGATAAAGGAACAGTAGACTTGCCAATCTCAAGGACAGGCTTGTCCAGAAAAGAAACCTATAACACTATAACCCAGCTGATAAAGGGCAAACAGCCTTAAGCCTTACACTATTTGAGGCGTTTCCACGGCGGTGTCCCACCAAGGCTTGTCCCATTTCTTTTCCACAACAGGCAACTCTTTGAGAAGGAGTTCAATATTCTCTGTTACCCTCGCCACTTCGCCTTTCGACAGCCACTCTTTGAGCACATCCTGCTTTTCCACGATATTTCTAAGATTCAAAGTAACAGTCAGTGCAAGTTTCTTGTCCTTATCTAGAATTCTCCTCATTTTCTGAGGGTCTATGGCTTCCGTCCCTTTTCCAACTTCATGGTCCAAAAAAACGGCGCACACGTCCTTAACGTCTTTTTCCTCCATTCCCACTATGATCTTGTCCTTATCATAATAGGGATATGAGAGTATCCTATAATCTTGGCCATGCCTTTTAAGTTCTTCCACAGCTTCTTTGGGCGCATCAAAAATAAACTGAGCCTTAGAAAGCAGCAGTGGCTCTAAGCCTATTGTGTAAAGGTTTTCTTTATACCTTTCAAACTCGTTGTTAACCTCAACCCTGTGCCTCAACTCTATACGGTCGCAGAAAATGTCCAGAACTGTTATTGTGGGAAACCCTTCCCCATTCACTCCGTTAATTGTTGTAACACGGTATCTTTCGCCGTGTCTCCAAGCGTTAAAACGCCTATCATTAGCTGTGGCAAAAGACTTGTAATGGGTTCCGAAGGCCTTATCCATGTTCAAAAGGAGCCTATAGAACTCCACACCCTGCTTTTTAGGAACGATGAAATCCGTGTCCTTTATTTCCCTAGCTAAAGGCCCTCCGGAATTCGCACTTTTGCAGTGAATTTTAACTGCTGCACCGCCAAATAACAAGGCTGGAATGTGGTTCTTGCTGATTCTCTTCTCAAAAGCCTTAGGGTATAGCTCGTGAAGCCTATGAGCGTTAACAGCCGCCCATACGGTGACAATTGCGCTTCTCATGGGAAAATATTTCAAGTCAATGTAGGATGGTAAGCCTAACTCTTCCTGCAGCTCCTTAGGATCCACAGTTGAAGTTAAGGGCAACTCAACATCATATGGAGTTCCATCTAAATCTCGATAAAGAACAAATCGTCCAGACGCGTTAGAAGCGCCTATGCCCCCTGCTCTGCTCACCTTTGGAAACATTCTCCTTTAAACTTAATTTAAACCCTTTGAGGGTTCCTCACCGAACCCACATAATACCCCCATAGAGAATAATAAATCTTACGCCATAACCGCTTATAAGACGGAAATTTTAAGACAGAACAGAATAACGCATATATTTTCATGTCTTCACAATAAAATCAATGCATTTAAAGGGGGCCGTAGTCTAGGCAGGTATGACGACGGGCTCCAGAAGCACCAAAACGGGTTTGCGGACCGCCCGAGGCGGAATGAAGAAGTTCTGGAGCGGTCATAGAGAAACCCGTAGGAGCAGCCGCGCGCTGTCTCCGGGGAAAGGTCGTCGGTTCAAATCCGGCCGGCCCCACCAACACTCACTTTAACGATTTTATTTCACAGGAGATGTTTAGGCAACCGCTTGGGGTTAAATTATTGTTGTTTTTTGTGGATGGAAAAGCTTGGGAAAGATCCGAATGGATGAACGGGGCATGATTCTTGCTCCTTCCAAGAGAGGGAAAGACTTCGCCTTAAACCCCGGGATGGAGTTCGAGTTAATAGAAGAGAAGGGAATGCTTGTTTTGAAACCAGTAATACCAAAACCAGTTCAGGTGCAATCTAAAAAGCAAAATTGGGGTGAAAAGGCATCTCTCGACGCAGGAAAGGTAACCTTCGATGATTGAAGATTGACGAATTCTAGAAGTTTCATTAAAACTCTTCGGTGGGCTTTTTGCCGCGTCTTCTCATTTTTCTAAACTTTAGTTTTGCGGTTAGGATTTTCTCTGTGGCGAAAAGTCTTGAAGCAGCATACATAACAACTAACGTGAAGGCGGAAACGTAGACTATGCCAAGCGTGGCTGTTAGGTGGTCGCCCATTATGACGGCTTTTGAAGCTATGATTGGGTGGCTGTAGGGAATAGCGTACAATATTAGCCTAAAAGCGAGCGGCAAAGAGTTAACGTCCACGTACATTAAGGCGAAGGATGGAAGGAAAATGAATGGGTAAATATAACCTACAAAGGACTGGGCGCTCCTCACATCTTCTGCAAAGGCTGAAAGGATGACGGCTAGGGCTAAGGCTGAAAGCATAGTTACAAAAAGAGATATGCCTAAAAGCAAATACCCTAAAAATGATGGGGCAAGCCCCAACGAAGCCAAATCTAAGTTTACGCCAGCGGTGACTCCACTCATAATAGAGCCCATGAGATAGCTGTAGCCAGCCATGTAAGCTACGGCGCCCACTGCCGCAACAACAATTGAGCCGGAAAGTTTCCCAAAAAGGATGGCGAGGCGGTCCATGGGCATGGTCAGCAATGTTTCAAGGGTTTTCTCCTCCTTCTCCATGGCTACAGAGGTTGCAGCTATCTGCACCGAATACGTTAGCAAAATCATAATCGTGATGGGCAAGGCAATGGACTGGGACATCATTAAGCCGGAAAGCACAGCAGGGTCAACGCCATATTTAATTTCACCCTTAACAATTGCTGATTTCTCAGCGTATAAGACGTCCGGCGCTATAGCTCTGTTAAACTGGCTCACCAAGCCGTCAATTACTGAAGAGCTAACGCTTTCAAAAGCGCTTGTTCCTAGAAAGACGCCGTAAAGCCTCAAGGGTGCTCTTACACTTGAATTGCTAAAGTGGGCAGCAACGCTTTCGCTGAATCCTTTAGGGATTTCAAGAATCTGTGTAGTGTTATATTTGGATACAAGTTCCAAAACTTTGCCATTTTCAAGCGCAGTGTTGTTCTCAATTAAAACCTTGACCCCGGCGTTTTTGAGAAAACTTATAAAAGTATGGGACCATTCTCCGCCATCGTTGTTCACCACGATTAGAGTAGCCTTTGCAACTTGTTCCTGCGCGGACTGCACTGCATACCCCATTACTCCGCCTAAAACAGGAAACATTATCAATGGCACAATTATCATGCCTAAGAGGATTTTCGGGTCTCGGACAAGCTCTTTAAGCTCTTTCAACAGAAAATTTCCAAATCCTTTAAGCAAGTTTAACCACCTTCGCGAAAACTTCTTCTAAGTTTTCACTTTCATACTTTTTCTTAAGTTCTTGGGGTTCTCCTTCAGCAACCACCTTGCCCTTATTTAGGAGGGCAACCCTGCCACACAAGTGTTCCACTTCCAACATGTTGTGGCTTGAAAGAAGCACTGTAACGCCGTGCTCTTTAACGTACTTTTTAATTATTTCCCTGACATGGTAAGCGTGGATAACGTCTAAACCGCTTGTGGGTTCGTCGAGAACAGCCAATTTCGGCTTTACCATCAGAGCCCTTGCAACCAGCAAGCGACGTTTCATTCCCTTACTGTAAGCTTTAGTTTTATCCTTCAATCTTTCACCTAAACCGGATATTTCAGCCGCCTCTCTCACCATTTCACGCATTTCATCCCTGTTTTTTGTATAGAATTTAGCCATAAACTCCAAGTATTCCCATCCTGAGAGATACCTGTAAGCGCCAGCCTCTTCTGGAAGGTAAGAGATGATCCTGCGGACATCAGCGGCATTTTCAACAGCATC
>JAWCLS010000023.1:0-11613 GCA_038850545.1 Bathyarchaeia archaeon | reverse complement strand
TATATTGAGAAGGCTAAGAGGGTTAGGGAAAAGTTTACCAAAGGCTAGTTAAATTCTTGTTTAAGGTGGTGTGTACATTTTAAATTTTATGAAATACAACAGCTGCGAGATAATTCCGTGATTTGCAAGACTTTCAAATTGAAAAAGAATGTAGAGTGGTGTTAGACGTACTTTTTGCATTTGTAGCAGTACCATCTTTGATATTGCTGGATATAGCTTAGCGGACCTTTACATGTTGGGCATATTGGCTGGGTAGGCTGTGTTGGTTGCGCCTGGAGGGAAATTTCAGCTGCGCCTTCTGCGACTGGTTTTAGGACCACAAAATCTCCTGCTCCTTGGATATTCTCCCAAGGGATGTCGTGAATTTCGCCATCCTTGTCTTCCACAGTTAACGAAATGCCTACCTTTCCAAGGGTGAAGCTTACATCCTTAACCGTTCCAACGAGGTATCCATCGGCGTTAATAACTTTCATACCCATGAGTTTTTCTTTGGTTATGCTTTTTTCCTTCTGCGGTTTGGACATAAAACTCACCTTTTAAAAATATTTGAATTAAAGACCCTAATAAGCTTTGACCTATGATGTAGCAAAGCTAATAAAGCCAATAGAAACAATAATTAGAGCAAATGTGGAGCGATTAATATGTCGGCAAAATCTGTAGAAGCGATATCAAAAGGCGTAAACACTTCAACGAAAAACCCTGTTTTATTCGTTCCAACCCTCGCACCTTTAGTAATTCAACTAATCTTCTTAATACTGGCTTACGTTGTCTTTCCTGTTAGGTACGGCGTATACCCCATATTCTATGTGGAAGCCCCAAACCCGTGGCTCATATGGGGAGGCTACTTTATTGCGGCCATAGTCGGGTTCATTGCAAGCTGCATGATTGTTGACATGGCCAACGACGTCATTAATGGGCGTTCAATAGACCTGAAGAAGAGCATGAACCTTGTTACGAGCAGATTAGGAACCCTTATCCTTGCAGCAATAATCTCTGCAGTCTGTTTCATCACCTTCGTCCTGATTCCAGTAGCCCTTTTCATCATTACAATCACCATAATAGAAGGGACAGACGCCATAGAAAGCACAAAGAAGGCTTTTGACTTCGTCATCAAAAACCTGGGAGAAGTAATAGTCTTCATAATCATAGTCATCGTGGTTTCCATAATCTTCGGCTTCGTCTTCGCATTAATTCCAGTTGTCGGCGCTTACATTGGAGCAATAGTAAGCTGGATTGTAAACGTTATTTTCACAGTGGCATCCGTATACTTTTATCTCACTCTAAGACAGGCGCTGCCTCCGCCTCCACCACCGCCCCCACCGCCTCCGCCTCCACCAGCCCTTTAACAGGTGCTTGCGAAACTGCTTAGCCGCAAGACAAGTGGACAAATATCAGATACTTATCTAAGATAATTACGCTTGCAATCCGAGAGCATAAAGCAGAGTGTCGGATTTGGCCAGCTTTGTCAGGATTTATGGAAAACTTGTCAATGGAGTATTAAAGATGAGGGTTACTCGTTTTTCAGCGCTAGTTCAAGTTGATGGAAAGGCCTTTCTTTGTTTTCTGCCTAACCCTGGAAGATTAGAGGAGTTGCTGGTTTCAAATGCTGAAGTGATTTTGAAAGAGGCTGAAGGAAGTGGAAGAAAAACCATCTATGACCTTGTGGGAGTTCGCAGCGGAGGCCAAATTGTTTCCGTTGATTCTCGCCTCCCAAACAAGCTTGTTTTCGAAGCTTTAAAAAATAAAGATTTGCCGGAATTCTCTGAATACTCCGTAATTAAGCCTGAACACCTTTATGGACATACGCGGTTTGACTTTCTTCTAACAAACACTGCGAAGCCTTGTCTCTTAGAAGTTAAGTCTTGTACCCTTGTAAAGGATGGAATCGCAATGTTTCCAGACGCCCCAACTAAGAGAGGGACTAGGCATGTATTGGAGCTGGCTAAAGCCAAAAACGAGGGCTACCGTGCATGCATCCTCTTCATTATACAAAGGGCAGACGCTTACATGTTTAAGCCTAATGATGAGATGGATTTGGCGTTTGGAGAGGTTTTGCGGCAAGCTGCGGAGTGCGGAGTCGAAGTTTACGCATACTCATCAGAGTTTGTTGAGGATAAAGTAATGCTTAAGGGAAAGGTTAAAGTCGCCATCTAAATTGAAAATGCACGCGACCATGATTATATTTGGCTTGTAAAAAGATAATTATAAAAACCAGTTTGCATGAGAATACTAAAGTCAAACGCGTTGGTGGAGAATAATCCTATGGCTAAGCTTAACTCAAGAAAGTTTGTAGCTGTTGACCCGAGCAAGTGTACAGGTTGCAGCTTGTGCGAGTATGTGTGCGCTTTAGAGAAAAATGAGGCTGTCTGGAACCCTTTAAGGTCAAGGATAAGGGTTATCCGCATAACTCCAGCCTTTAACATAGCCATGACCTGCAGGTTCTGCGAGGATGCTCCATGCGTGAAGGCTTGTCCCCGAGACGCCCTAACCCAGTCTGAAGAGAACGGCACAATACTAGTCAATGAGGCAAGATGCGACGGCTGCGGCTGGTGCGTTCCAGCCTGCCCATACGGCGGCATTGCAGTGCACCCTGATAAAAACTCTGTTTTGGTATGCGACCTATGTGATGGGGAGCCAAAATGCGTCGAATTCTGCCCAGAAGAAGCCTTAGAACTCGTAACTGGAAATGAAGCTGCAAACAAAAAATTGGTAACCGCAATTGAAAAGCTGCCCGCAGAAATTGAAAAGCTAACTAACTTGGCGAAAGGAAAAGCATGGGACGTTTTGCTGGCTGAAGCTGAAGGAAAAGCCAAAAGGCTTTCAGCGAAGCTTGAAGAAATGAACAAAAAATGGGGCTACAAAACGAAATAGCCTTAACTTAACGTATGGTTTCACATTCAAAACATAAATCAACATCCCTATTAGTCCAGAAGATTTTGCCGCAATTCTTGCATTTGACCCTTCGAAGTAACCCTTTATCCTTTGGTGCCTTTGTCATTGTTGCTATCCGTTGCGGAAAAGCTATGGCCTTCTTAGGGCAGATTCTTTCACACGCTATACAACCGTAAACACATTTATGAGGGTTTACTACCACAGCCTTGCCGCCTTTGAGTTCAAACACGCCGTGGGGACAAAACTCAACACATTGTGGTTTCTCCCGATCTTCGCATCCATCGCATTTATCCGGAAAGACTGTGGGATACCAAACTGCTGTAGCGTGGGACATTTTCTCATCTTTTTATGGGGTTAACCACAACAGCCACCAGAACCCCCTGAACTGGACACTAGAAGATTTTTTGCGTATGCGTCTCGCCAACATTCTCGGCAGATTTTTATGGTGCGACCCCTATCTTTGTGGTTGGCATATAATAGACTGACACCCTCTTTGCCGCAGATCTCGCATTTTCCCATCTAAATCACCTCTGAAATATTATAATGACCCTGTAATAAAGCCGTAAGTTAAACCAAATATTACACTGCATCCCCAGGCTATAAGGGCATAGGTCAAGACGACTTTCCAGCGTACAATTCTTGAAACCGCAGTCATGTTGGGTACGTCGTACGGCTGTCCCATGAGCCATGAAAGCAAAGCTGCCTTTGACATGCCTTTTTCGAGAAGAGACCGCCCTAAAGCTATTTCAACCAAGGTAGGTGTATAAAGAGGGCCGCCAATGATTGATGCTAGCAGCACGCCTGTTACCCCAGTTAAGTAGTTTCCAATGAGTTCTTCAGGAAGATAAGCCTCAATATAGCCAACCACAATAAGTCCCAAGATAAAGTATGGTAATATTTGCTTGGCAAGGTAGCCTCCAAACTTTAAAGCATAAATCAACCTTTCATCAAGTGGAGGCCTAACAATTTTAACGGTTTGCTGAGCCTTATCGGGATTTTGGTTGATCTGATGTTCTTTTTCAATGGCTTTTCCCCATGGAGTTTTAGAGATTATTAAGCCAGCAAGCACAGCGGTTATCAGCGATACGATTATGCGTACAACAGCGATTTCCCACGAGATAAATTCTCCTGTTATCAGCACGGTCAATATGTTTGCAGCCGGTGCCATGAGTAGAAAAGTGATTGCTGGGCCTATTCCCGCACCAGTGTAGAGTATTCCGGCGAAAAGGGGAACCATGGTACATGAGCATACGGTAAAGAATGGTGCAAGTCCAGCTCCGATGGCGTAGCCTGCAGCTTTACTGCTGCTCATATGGTTTGTAATTATTTCCTTTGGAATGAACTCATAAACTAGTCCTGCCGCTGTGAATGCGAAAAGAAGGCATATCCATCCATGTGAAAAGTAATCCCAAAGATAATGGAATGGAATTTCGTACCAGTTGAGCTGTGAAAAGTATTCCGGAGGTAGAGTGGGACCCACAGAATAAGCCTTAATCCTTGTGTAGACTAGAATTCCAATAACCGCAAAAACGAAAGTTAACAGAATAATTGTGCGAAATAGACGCTTATTGTTCGTTTTCTCACCTCATGCTTGCTTTGCTGCTGCCTCTCTCAGTATTTCCTCAATAACCTCCTTATCTGGTATCCAGCCCATGGTGGTGACAATACCATTTATCGCCAAGGCAGGGGATAAAAGTAAACCATACTTTCTAATGACCTCCCTGGAGATAATATCTAACTTCTTTACTTCCACCTCTATTCCTTCAGCTCTAAGAGTTTTAGCTGCTGCTTCTACGTTCTCTTTAAGCGCAGTACATCTGTAGCAAGGTGGATTTGGGCCAATAACTTCGGCAATTACCTTTTTCATAAAATCACTCACGCTTAACGACTTGAAGCCTATTAACATGTTCAGATATGAGCTCCCTGAAATCTTCAAGGGAGGGAAATACACCTTCCAACGCAAGTTGACAGTTTATAACAATAAACGGCACACGAACGCCCGCTAATAGAAGCTTGCTTACATGTGGCGGATAAGTGCCGTACCGTCTTCGATTGCCGACGATGTCCCTTTCTATATCGATTTGTTCCTTAAACTCTTCCTTCAAAGCTTTCACAGTAGAGTTTCTTTCCATAAGCATCTTTCGCAACCTCTCAGCTGCGTCAGCAGAAAACAATCCAGGACCGCAGCAACCCGTGAAGGGATCCCCTCATAAATTTCTACCCTTACTTTACCCGTTGACACTTAATCACCGACTTGTGTGTTTTATCCGTAACCGTACTTCTTCCTCAAGGTTCTGAGCATTTGTTTCAGCTCCTCGCGAGTTGGGAAGCTTATTGCTCCAACCGGGCAACGCTGAGCGCATGCCTTACAGCCAACTGAACAATCGTAGGGTTGGGCAACCACCACTTTTTCTCCATTCTTCTTGAAGACGTGGTTAGGACAAAACTCCATGCAGACTCCGCAACCAGTACATAGATTGTAGTCGATCTTGGGATACCATTCTATTTCTTTTCTGGGCAATCCTGCGTATGTTTTCCCAATCATTTTTCACACCAGTAAGTGTTAAAACTCCCGTGACGCAGGTACACGACTAAGCATGTGTCTCCTTTAACTTTTCAACAGCTTCGGCGACCTTTTTCATCGCTTCTTCAGTTTTCATGTTTCTAAGGTCGAGCGAAATCAGCTGTTTATCTATGTCAAGTCCCTTCTTCTCAAACGCATCTTTAAACATCTTCTTTTGCATCCTCGGATCGCACCCGCCAACAATGTAAATGACCTCTGTCTTTCCATTTTTGAGATAATCACTCAAGAACCTGTCACCATCATCGACGCAGAGTTGTGGATGGACAATTGCGTATTCCACATCAAGCTCGTTTCTAACAAAGTTTATCAATTTCCACAAATCCAAGTTTGCGAATCCTGGGCACTCGCCAGTGCAGAAACACATTATAAATCTCGGCAAATTTTTCTCACTCATGCATCAACCCTCAGAGGTTTAAATTGAAATATATCGAAATATTTAAATTTATTGCTTTGAGCTTATACGTTGGATGGAGATAAAATTGGCTACGATTGAAGATCAGGTTTTAAGGGAGAGGTTGGAACGGCTGGTTGGTTCCGGTTTGGGCCCAGTCCGAGATGTCTCTGAATATGTTGTGAAATTGAGGGAAATCACGAGAAACATTGTTAGCATAAAAGAAAATATAAGAAAGCACAGCAGATTTTTCAAAGCTCTGGCAGACGATACGAGGCTAATAATTCTTAAGCTTCTGGAATTTAGAGAAATGTGTGTCTGCGAAATTATGGCTGCTTTGAGCTTAACCCAGCCCACAACCTCTCATCACTTGGGAATTTTGGAAAACGCCGGATTGATTAAGAGTAGGAAAGAGGGAAAGTGGGTCTTCTACAGCATAGCAGATCCTAAACTAATTGAAAACATGCATAAACTGAATCTTCTGTGAAGGGAAGTGGTATGTACGCATCAAAAGTTATAGTAACTCAGCCTAAAATTCTTCCGCTTTGTTATAAAGTTGCTAAGCATGAAAACGTGGTTTGGGTTTGTGGTGGAGCAACGAACGTGGGCCAAATAGGACACGCTGTAGGAGTTTTACTAACCAATATGGATAAAGCTAGAATGTGCTGCACAACGGCGGTTGCTGCAGGCTCGAAGCCGCATTTAGAGATCGCAGGGAAAGCAAAAAAGAACATATTTATAAACGGGTGCGGTAACAGATGCGCCTCAAAAGTCTTGGAAAAAGCTGGAAAAAGAATAGACTACGAGGTTGACATATCAAAGTACCTGCAAAAAGTGCCTACTCTTGACATATACCAAGCAGATGTTAAGAAAATAACGAAAGTAGTCATTGAGGAAGCAAAGCTCTAGTAATTCCATCAAACTTAAAGTGATTAAAAATTATGGTTGAAATCGGCATCACGAATAGAATTCCGTGCCTCCTTGAACCAAGAAAGCTTCAAATCACCGCTCAGGCGGATAAGTCTCTAAACGAGATTATCTCCATACTTTATTTGGCCATACCGCATTCACAATATGCTAAGGCTTTCGGTTCTGTCACATTCCTTTTAGAAGGGAAACTTGTAACAGTTTATTCTTCTGGAAAGATTAATCTCGGTTGCGTTTTAAGAGAGGAAATTGCAGTAAGACTCCTAGAAAAGTTGAAGGCTATATTGGATAAGGCTTTTGAGCATTATGAAAAGTATGGTCCTCCAAATCCAAAGATTATAGAAGCTAAACAGAAGCTTAACCCCCTTGAAATATACAAGTATCTGCCCAAAACAAACTGCAAAGAATGCGGAGAGCAGGGATGCTTCTCCTTCGCTGTGAAACTTGCAAATGGAGAAAAAGCCCTTAAGGAATGCGCACAAATCCAACAGCCAAAATACAGCATCAACAAAGAACATCTAGAGAAAATGATACAACCAATAAAATTGGAAGTTTGACGATACGAAAAAGATAACCTTATAATGTTAGATGGGAAGGAGAAAATGGGTAGAAAGGACTTCGAGGAACTTTTGTTCCCAGAAATTTTAGTTAGAAAAATTGAGATTAAGGAGATTTCGCCTTGCACTGCTGACACGGAAAGGATTAAGTTTTTGGCTCAGGCTGACAAGCCCTTAGAGGATGTTCTTTCAGTTCTTTACTTGGCTATTCCAAATGCTAAATATTCTGAAAAGCTTGGCGCTTTAAGCTACAATTACAAGCAGCACTTGATAACTATATTTGCAAGCGGCAGGATTGGAATGACCTATGTTAAGAACAGAAGCGAAGCTGAAAAGCTCGTGGAGGAGGCCAGAAGGCTGATAAACCGCGCCTTAGTATACTTGAAAACCCATGGGAAACCAAGCTCAGAAATGATCCAAGCGAAAAAAGAGCTGACCCCTGTGAAAATCTATGAGCTCTTACCAAAAACAAACTGTAAAATATGCGGAGAACAGGGATGCTTCGCTTTTGCGGTTAAGCTCATAAACGGAGAGAAAAACCTGCAAGACTGCACGCTGTTGGATTCGAGGGAATACATTGCAAACAAGGTTCAATTAGAGAGAATGATGAGCCCGATCAAGTTGAAATAGAAAAAGGGCTTTTTCACGAGATTGCAAAAACTAAGTCTTGTGAAAACCCTGCATGAATTAAATATTGCTTAAGTCAAATGGTCCAGTATGAGCATATCGTTAAGTCATCACGCTTAAACTGGTCTTTGAGGAATTTTATTACGTCTTCCTCCTCTATGTAACGGTTTCCCTTCGCATCCTTTCTGACGGGGATGCCCGTCTCCCTGAGCTTTTCGCCTTTTGGAAAGTCCAACAGAACGTAGTAGGCTGGTCCAGAAGGCAGTATAAGCCTCAAATTTGTTAGTTCCCTTTTCGGCGATAAGCCATCCTGTTCAATATTATATACGATAGCGTTTGGTCTAAGGCTTTCGACTAGACGCTTAAACTCTTCCCAGCCTCTGATTTTGACAACCCCTTTTTCAACATTCTTATTAGGCTGCATGCATATCTACTCAAAGGATTAATGCATATTTAACTATACAGTTTTGGAAAGATGAAAAATAAAAAGAGTTGTGGAAATCTATAGTTTTTTGTAGACCACATCTTTTTCTCTTACCCGCTGGTTAACCTTCAAGCCTATGCTTTGTCCGGCCTCAGCTCTCTGAACATTTTTATGTTCAATTTGCATAGAATCAACAATTTGTTCAAAATCCGTCGTCGGCCCCTTAATGACTATGCGGTCGCCAACCGCCAAAGGCGCCTTAAGCTCGACAACAGCCACACTTATCTTGGTGAAGAAATGCGTCACGCGCCCAACTTCTACAACTTCCTCTTCACTCAAACACTCCATCTCCAAAACTAAAATGGAGGCATAACCATAAATAATTTATTCAAAGCCGCGCTGGACACCAACGCATTATTCATCGTAAAATGCAGGAACTAGTGCATTACTTCGCCTTTAAGGTATGTTGAAGACGCATCTAAAATCCGGACCTGCACATTTTTGCCAAGCAAATTGCTTCCATCTCTTATTACAATGGGTTTGTAGGCAAAGTTTCTTCCAACCCATGTACCCTTAATCTTGCCCACCTCATCCACAAGGATTCCTCCCACCCAGCCGATCCAGCCTCGATTTTTTTCAAGGGCAATTTTAGCGGCTAAACGCGCTAAAGCTGCACTCCGCTCTTTAATCTGTGAAAAAGATGGTGGGTCCTCCATCTCAGCTGCGGGAGTTTTTGGTCTTGCAAAAAACTTTGAGATATTCACTATGTCAGGCTTAACATCCCTTACAAGTTGCAATGTTCTTTCAAAAGCCTCTTCGGTTTCCCCTGGAAAACCGCAAATAACATCTGTGGCCAAAGTTATTTTTGGAAATTCCGCTCTGAACGCGTCCACTAGTTTTTTGAAATCGGCTGTAGAATAAAATCTCCGCATTTTCATTAGAATCTGATCGTCACCACTTTGAACTGGCAAATGAACGAACTTGAAGATTTTATTGCTTTTAAAAGCCTGAATTAATTTTTCTAAAATTTTAGATGCCATGTTTGGAGTCATCATTCCAACGCGCACTTTAAAATCGCCTTCAACACTGCAAACCGCTTCAAGAAGTTCAGGAAGGTTTGCGCCTATATCCATTCCGTAGCACGCAGTATCCTGGGAGGTAAGCCAAAACTCTCGAACACCCTCATCCAAGTCCTTTTTGACCCTATTCACTATTTCGCCAATGGTGTAGCTTCTTAAGCGTCCCCTAGCAAATACAACACAGCAATAGGCGCATGAACCCAAACAACCATAACTTATTGGAATAATGCCTATAACGGGATTTAAGCGGATTCTTGGAAGGCTGAGGCTAGGCTTAGAGCTCTGCGCATTCTCCAAATTTGAAATTTTCTCTCCCCTTAAAACTCCTTCAACAATGTCAACTATTCTGTCGCCCAGCGCCGGACCAGCAACTCCATCAAAGCGCACTTCCTTGCACAACCTTTCAAAGTTTATGAGAGGAAGACATCCCACAACAATCAGCTTCTTGCCTCTCGGAACTCGTTTCAAAACATCAATCATGCGATTCTCAGTTGGACCCTTAACAGCGCAAGTGTTATAGATAACCACATCCGCACTGACCACATCACTTACCAGCTCATACCCAGCTTTAAGCAAGCATCCTGCCAAGACTTCGCCGTCAGCCAAATTTGTTGAACACCCGAAACTTTTAGTGAACACCCGCACGCTTCCCATGACAATATGTTAAGTGCTGTAAAGGGCAATAAAAACCTAAAGGTATATAGAAATAAGAATTTACAAGATTCTGAAATCATATATGCGTAATCCTTAAAAAAGAAAGAACCAGCATATTTAAAACATATTTAAATCATAACATATACAAGTATAACCAGAGACGTTGATTGCTAATACCGCTGGAGGGAGAATTAAATGAAGATGATTACACTCTATCTACCTGAACCCTATATTAAGGCGTTGGATCAGCTTGTAAATGAGAGGTTTTATCCAAATAGGGCTGAGGCTATTCGTGTTGCGATCCGCGATTTAATAGATAACGAGATTTGGCGCAGGAAGAGGGTTAGTTAGATGCAGACTTTCAAGTATTCGTGGCAGAACACTGTTGATGGCGATATTCGACCTCCAGAGTTCTGCCGCATGCTAGTGTTGGGTGTCGGAGGCGCTGGTAACAACACGGTTACGCGGCTTATGGAGATGGGTGTTGCAGGAACAGAGTGTGTTGCAGTTAACACAGACGCCCTTCACTTGAATGTTTCAAAGGCTCATCGGAAAATTTTGATAGGGGAAAAACTAACGAAGGGCCTTGGTGTTGGCGGAGATCCCAAATTAGGAAGAGAGGCAATTGAAGAGTCGAGAAAGCGTTTTGAGGATTTGCTCAACGGGGTTGACATAGTTTTTATAACGGCTGGTTTAGGCGGTGGAACAGGTACAGGGGCTGCGCCGGTGATAGCGGAAATTGCAAAAAAGAAGGGAGCCTTAACGGTAGGTGTGGTTACGACGCCCTTCAGAATTGAGAAGGGGCGTATGGAGTATGCCGCCTACGCTTTAACGGAGATGAGGAGGCACTGCGACACTGTTGTGGTTATCGACAACAATAAACTGGTGCACCTTGCGCCTCACCTACCCATAAATGAGGCTTTTAGGATTGCAGACCAAGTCTTAGCCAACATGATTAAGGGAATAGTTGAAACTATTTCGGCTCCAAGTCTAATTAACCTCGATTTCGCAGACTTCAAAACAATTGTTAAGCGGGGCGGATTGGCAGTCATCGGTGTAGGCGAGTCAGAAGCGCCGAACCGTGCAGAAGAAGCCGTCCGGAACGCCTTAAGAAACCCGCTTCTAGACGTGGATTATGCCGGGGCAAAAGGCGCCCTAATCCATGTTTCAGGCGACGCACACATGACCATTGAGGAGGCAAACCGTGTTGGGGAAATAGTCACTGAAATGATGGACGAAGACGCCTTAGTCATTTGGGGTGCAAGAGTTAACCCCGAACTAAACGGAAAATTGAAAGTCACCGTGGTGATGACAGGCGTGCATTCGCCATACATCCTAAGCGGGTTCGGAGCAATAGCACCGCAGCTCTTCAACCTAGAGCCCTACGCGGAGCCTGAAAAACCATTAAACATAAAAATAGACTTGTACCAGCTAGAGCAGGACTGTATAAAATCGGTTTAACGAAGCCAGCTTTTCTT
>JAWCLS010000022.1:0-11747 GCA_038850545.1 Bathyarchaeia archaeon | reverse complement strand
TGGGGTTTTAGCAGACCTTTACAGAGTAAGAGAAAGCGTAAAAGTTAGAGCTGGAAAAGGAAAACGCCGAGGAAGAAGAATAAAGCAGGCAGTTGGCCCTCTTATCGTTGTGGCTGAAGACAAGGGCGTGGTGGAAGCCGCGAGAAACATACCAGGAGTAGAAGTTATCCCGGTTAAAAGTTTAAATGCTGAGGTTCTTGCACCCGGCACCCATCCAGGAAGGTTAACCATATGGACGACAAGCGCCATTAAAGCCCTAAGCAAACTTTACAGTGGAGGCGAGAAAGCCTAATGGAACCTTACGAAGTAATACTGTACCCGTTGATGACGGAATCCGCAAGCCTAATGGTTGAAAAGGAAAACAAACTGGTTTTCATAGTTAAACTTGACGCTACAAAAGCTGATGTAAAAAGGGCTGTGGAAGAGCTTTACGAAGTTAAAGTCGAAAAAGTTAACATTGTTATAACGCCCAATGGAGAAAAGAAGGCTTTCGTTAAACTCCACCCGGATTATAAGGCTTCAGATGTAGCAATCAAGCTTGGAATACTGTAAAAATTATGAGGTGAATAAGTGATGGGAAAGAGAATCCGTGTTCAAAGAAGGGGGCGCGGCGGCCCAACTTTTAGGGCAGCAACCCATAAAAGAGTAGCCCCAGCACGCTACCCGCCAACAACAAAAGACACTTTTGAAGCCGTAATGAAGGGCATTGTGGAAGAAATTCTCCATGAACCAGGGCGTGGAGCACCCCTAGCGCTGGTGCGCTTCGAAAATGGGGAAACTTGCTACACGGTTGTTCCAGAAGGCGTATACGTGGGACAGCAAATCCAAATGGGTGGAAAATCCCAAGTTGAAATTGGAAACATTCTCCCCGTTGGAAAGATTCCTGAAGGCACAATAGTATGCAACATAGAACTCAAACCAGGAGACGGAGGCAAAATTGCAAAATCTTCAGGAGCCTACGCAACAGTAGTAGCCCACACCACCCAAGGAACCATGATAAGACTGCCATCAGGAAAGACAAAATACATAAGCGATTACTGCCGCGCCACAGTAGGCGTGGTTTCAGGGGCTGGCAGAACAGAAAAACCCTTCCTTAAAGCTGGAGCGAAATTCCAACTGATGAGAGCTAGAGGACGCAAGTACCCGAGAACAAGAGGAAAAGCCATGGTTGCTGCGGTACACCCATATGGAAGTAGTAAAAGAAGCGCGAGAAAAGTTACAACAGTTTCACGTCATGCTCCTCCAGGAAAGAAGGTGGGACTGATTGCAGCGAGGGGTGCTGGGCGAAAAAAGAAGAGGGTAAAGGAATAGAATGCCAGAAAGCTTATAGCATTTAAATCGAAAATAAACATGAAGTGAGAAGATGCCAAAGGAATTCACATACCGCGGATACACTCTTGAACAGTTGCAAGGCATGTCCATGGACGAATTCATTAATATACTCCCTGCAAGGCAGAGGAGAAGCCTCCATAGAGGTTTGCCGCCGGAACAGCGAACCCTTTTAGAAAATATAAGAAAAGCAAAAGAGGCTATGAGAAAAGGAGGAAGTGTGACGATTAAAACCCATGCACGTGACATGATAGTACTGCCTGAAATGGTGGGGCTCAAAATATTAGTTCATAACGGCAAAGAATTTGTTCCAGTTGAAGTTAAGCCTGAAATGATTGGGCACTATCTTGGGGAGTTTGCGATAACCAACAAGCCAGTCAAGCATGGAACCCCGGGTATAGGCGCCTCTCGCTCTTCAATGTATGTTCCCCTAAAGTAAAAACAAGTCTTAAAGCCGCATTTTAGAAGAAAATTTAGGCTGTATAATCTACTCCTGAACTTTTCTTTCCCGTCGATTCTTTAACTGGCGGAATCTGCGGCAATGGAATCGGAGGCGGAACATTCAACGTCTTAGACAAGATTACGCTTTCAATGAAAACCGTGTTACAAATTGACTGAATTAGCACTGAAGGCGGAGGCTTCTTCTCCTTATATTCTGAGTAAATCTTGCCTATCTCCTCCTTGCTACCCAAAACAAAGGCTCTTCCTTTCATGCTTATTTGGGCTACTGAAGGATTATAGTTAACAGTTAAGACGAAAGGTACCTCAAGCGTGTCTTCTGACTTTTTCTCAATTTCCACAAGGTTAAGATTAGTGTTTATTTGAATGGGCGGGATGGGCTTTGAAATATCCCATAAGCGCTCTCCAGAAATATTTGTTATTGAAACGTTTACCTTAATCACTTCAACCATCACAAATTACTAGTGCATAGTGCAATTTAAGCGTGCTTGTAACGTGTGAAGCCGCAGTGTCCACAAGCATATCTATTGCCATGGTCGGCCATAAAATATCCTGGCCCACAACGCTCACAGGTTGGGCGCTGCCTAACAAGCTTGTCTTTCTCTATTTTATAAAGCGAAAAAACACCTTTTTCCTTTTTCTTCTTCTTTTCTCTTTTTCCCTTTTTTGCTTTTACCTCTTTAGGCGCTTCTTCTGCTTCTTCAGACATGCTACTCTCCCTCTTCCTTTTCTGGCTTTTCAGTCGGCATATTCCTTTTTATAACGTATTCTGGCTCAATAAGCTTTGCATGTTCAACAGAATCATAGACATTCGCTATTCCCACAGCTTTGCGAGTTCCCGTTTTAGTTTCAATCTTTTTGATGAAAACTAGATTTGAATCCGTTTTTAATGCTTTGGCAATAGCTTCTTTAACCTCAGTCCTAGGCGGCGTACTGCCTGTTTGATCATGTTCCACTTTAAACGCTATTTCTTTCCGATTTAGCAGAGGGTTTTCTGTCTCTGATAATATTTTGACTTCCATGTTTCCACACAATGTTTGAACTTGATACAATTTTCTCTCTATTTAGTCTTTCGCAGTTTTTCCCATGGCTTTTAAGATTTCAGCGGCTTCAGCCTTCTTCTCTTGCGTGGCCTTAACTACAACAATGCCTTCGCGGGGTTGCCCATAAACTACAATGGAGTTTTCAGGAGCGTATAAAACAGCAGCCAATGTTAAGAGGTCTTCTTCTCCGTCCACTACTATCTTGACTCTGCAGTTTGCTTTGAAAGCTTCTTTAATCGTGTTCAAGGCCTCTTGGGTTACTGTCCCTTGAGGGTTCTTAACATGCATTTCTTTGTCAGCGGGAAGTGAAGCTGGTTTTATAGCAGCCCGCATAACCCTGTTGTCTACAATTAGCAAATTAGGAAAAATTTTGTTTTCCACGAGATTTTTTGAAACAGTGTCCCCGACGGAGACTATGCTTGGCGGTTTCTCGCTTCTTACAATGTCTTTAAGTCTGCTTGCTGTTTCGCTAAAAGACCCGCGGAGCAGTGTGCCCCATGGTTTTTGAAGTTGTCTCCGCAGTTTTTGCGGGAGGCTATATGCGATGCCCATCCTATCTGACCTTTAATGCGTAGCGTCCCTTCTCTTTTAGATTCATTGCTTTCGCAATCGCTGAATTTTCCGGATCAAATATTATTGCTAATCCGCTGAAGTCGTCGCTTAAACTTGTCGTCTTACATTTTGGACAAATATTCCCAGAAGTTATGATGTGGCAGGTGAAACAAGCTTTTTCGCTCAACAACTTGTCACCCTACTTTTTCTTTTCCTCCTCCAAAGGCTTCTTTGTTTTATTTACTTCCTCCTCAATCCACTCTAGCTTGCCGAGGAAGGGCTGTCTCGCTGTTACGCCTATCTTTGCTGAGCCGCCCGCTCTACCAAGGGACACCGCCGTTATTCGAACACGCACCCTGTCTCCGGTTGTTAACTTCTTGCTTGTTTCCTTGCCTAAAAGCACCCCTTGTTTTTCGTCGTAGGATATAAAGTCGTCCATTAACTGTGAAACATGAAGCAATGCATCAATTGGTCCTATGCGTACAAAAGCTCCAAAATCAGCGATCTCAACAACTTCGCCTTCAACCACCTCTTGAAGCATCGGATAAAACGTCAAAAGCGAAAATGTTACTTTATGATAGGTGGCTCCATCACCAGGAATTATTTTCCCAACAGGGCTTACTTTCACATCGGTCACGGCGATAACGTAACCTACAGCCTCGTCAACTATACCCTCATATTTTGCTTTAACCTGCTGATAGCCTACGCTCTCCAACGGGTTGCCGAAGGTTTCTGGAGGGATGCGAATAGTGTCTTCCATGGTTACGAGTTTAAACAAGGCGTTATATCCTCCCGTCAATTTCTAGGCGCGACTTTTGTCTCACATAAATAACTGGCACACTTATATCTCTTAACCTCTTCTTAAGCTCTCTGTCGTTGGTGAAAACGGGACATTTCCATTCTCGCGCCATCTCAACAATGACATCGTCTGGGGAGCCCTTAACCTCCATACCTATTTCAACCAGCGTGCACTTTTCAGCCATTTTTAAGGCGTAAAACGCTTCCTTCCGCGCTTTAGGAGAGCCTTTCTCCAAAATTTTTTCAAGTTCTCGCTTGACAGGCGAAAGCAGAACTGGTTCAAAGTTTCTATTCAAAAGCGTTTTTAACTCTTCAAAAATGTCAATTCTAAACCTAAGAGGCACAAATAAAGCATTTGAATCCAGAATAACCCTTAACTTCTCCCTTTTAGAGTAAAGCTTCGTCGACATTTATTTTATCATTCCGTATCCTATGAGTCTCCATCTGCCCGCGATTTTTCGGCTTATGGCAACCCTTGAACCAGTTAATGCGCACACTGGTCTTGTAAGTTTTAGGCTTGCCACCCCATTTTTAACTGAGGCTACCCTTCCAACAGTTATTGCAGCTCCAACATGCAAAAGCAGGGTTTCATCTTTGCTTATGCTTTCAACTTTTGCAAGTTCTTTTGTTCCCACGGCTCTCTCAAGAATGTGGGTTTCCAAGCTTAATTCAGTTAAAACTGGCGGAAGCGTGTCTTTCTTCCCCACAATGTTTCCAGTTAACCCGTCAGCTTTCGAAAGGGAAGGATCTAAAAGGGTTCCCACACCAACCAAGCCACCGCAATGGGCTTCTTTAACAGCTTTCCCCCCAGCCTGTAAGCTTACAATTTCGCTGAATAGCGGCTCGTAGGCGCTTTTCCCTTCTTTTTCCAGGCTTATTCCGGGACGAATCTCTATCTCATCTTTAACGGCAAATTTTCCCTGTAAAATTGTACCGCCAAGGACTCCTCCCTCAAGCTTTTCGATAGGAGTACCTGGCTTGTTTACATCAAAAGAACGGACAATATACATTAAAGGCGGCTTATTCTCGTCTCTTTTCGGTGTTGGAACAAAATTCTCCATTGCATGAATTAAAGCGTCTATATTTACGGCGCGTTGAGCTGAGACAGGAACTATCGGGGCGTTCTCAGCAATGGTTCCCTTAACGAAGTTTTTAATTTCCTCATAACTCTTGCGCGCCCTTTCCTCATTAACGATGTCTATTTTATTCTGCGCTATGATGATATTTTTTATTCCAATAATTTCAGCCGCCGCCAAATGCTCCCTTGTCTGAGGCTGAGGGCAAGGCTCATCAGCTGCAATTACTAATATTGCACCATCCATTATTGCAGCTCCAGAAAGCATTGTCGCCATCAACGCTTCATGTCCAGGGGCGTCAACAAAACTCACGGCTCTGATAAAAGTTGTTTCAGAACCGCAGTTTGGGCAAACTGGCTTGTTTGAATAGTTTTTTGGCGGTTCACATTTTGGACACTTGTAAACAGGCATGTCAGCATAGCCAAGCTTTATTGTTATGCCTCTCCTCAATTCCTCGCTGTGTCTTGCAGCCCAAACTCCAGTTAACGCCTGAACTAAGGTTGTTTTGCCATGGTCAACGTGCCCTATAGTTCCTATATTGATTTCAGGCTGCCGCGGCAACAGAATCTTCTCACTCATTATTTTACGCCCCTTTCAAGCTCTTAATAATTAACGTTCAAATTAAGCTTAATGCTTCTGCAAACAAAATGTTTGGCACAAAGCGCCAACAACCAGTCAAATTCCGCTTAATCTGCATTTAATATAGGGTAGGGTAGATGAGAAAAGAATTAAACATTTTTCGTCTTTTCCTGTCCAGTTTGAACTTTTTCCTTTTGTTCAGGCTTTTTTCCTTTTGTTTTTTCAACGATTTTCATGTTAATTTGAACTATCTCGTCTGTTATTACGTTTCCACGAACATTTTTCCGTTTTCTTTCTCCCCTCTTTTCCGGGTTAAACCCGACCCCGCCACTTAGCACAACGCTTCTTCTTACTCCTCCGTGAACATCCGGCCTCATTGGGAATCCATCCTTGTCCGAGCCCCCTGTTATTTGCGCCTTGCAGCCAGGCAAACCCAATATTGTTCCGTCTATTATGTCGCCTATTTTCTTCCCAATTAATGGGGCGGCACGGGCGTCTTCCAACTCAACTGTTTTTGAATTTCCCTCTTCTGGGTCTGACACTATTATCTTGAATTTAGCCATTGATGTGTTAACTCTCCACTGGAGAGTATGAAAGTTTAATCTCTAATTATTAAGGGTTATGAAAATCTTTTATAATAAAATGTAAATGATTTGCCGGGCAAAAGTTTTAATTGGCCAGTGAGGTGGTTTTCGACCATGTGGCGTCTAGGGTTCTTATTCCATGAGATGGCGTTTGGCTTACTTTCAGTTTTCCTTACGCTATACGTTATAAGCATAGGCGGATCACTGCTTGACATAGGAGTGATGGCTTCCTCTGCTTTGTTCGTGGCTATTCCTTCGTCTTTCTTTTGGGGTTATGTTTGTGACAGGACAAAGCGTTACAAGCGCTACATTCTAGTTTCATTTTTGTCAACTTCTGCTTTGCTTTTCCTCTTCACTTTTGCAACCACCATAGGCTTGCTCATAATTCTCTATGTAATTATGGCTGTTTTCCATGTTGCCCACGAGGCCCCCAAAAACGTTTTGATAGCTGAGCTTTACTCAAGGGAAGAGTGGGAAAAGGCTTATGCTCTCTATGAAGGGTTAGCTAAGGTAGGTTGGCTTATCGGACTGCTTATAGGAACTTTCGTATCCCTAGCCGGTTTTGATGCAAAAACAACCCTGTTAATTTGCAGCGGCCTGAATTTTTTAGCTTTCGTCCTTTCTTTGTTTTTGGTTTCGGATCCTCTTTTGGTGTTTGAAAGAGGTTTGGTCAGCATAGAAAAAAGCGTAGATTTCACCTACAAAGGTGTAACCATCGCCTCACAGGTTTTGGAAGGATTTCCTCTTCGAGAAAGCCTAAAAAGGGAAAATCTCGCCGCCTTCTGCGGCGGACTAGCTCTTTTCTCACTAGCAACAAGTACTTTATTCACACCTTTACCTATATTCTTCTCCAGAGATCTGTCCCTACCTGCAAGCATGGTCTTTGCCGTGTACGTTTTAAATTCAAGCGTTGGAGTAATAGGGTATTTTTCGGCAAGTAACAAACTGGAACCGCAAGAAGAGGAAACGCGCATGCGAAAAATGGTTTTATTTAGAGGCATTCTGACTTTTCTGCTGGCTGCTTTCGCCATAATAGGCTTTCACACAACAATTTTAGCCGCTTTAGTTTTGGCTTTAATGGGCTTTGCCTACGCCTTATACCACGTTTATGTTCTCTCTCTATCCATGGGACTCATACCACCAGGAAAGGCAGGTTTGTTCGATGTCCTCACGAGTTTAGGCAGCGCAGCAGGAGCCTTTATAGGCCCTTTTGTCGCTCAGACTTTCGGTTTCATATATGTGTTTTTTATGGCGGGGATGATTTTCTTTTTGGCTTACGTTGCTTTCAAACTTTTCTAAACGGATGTCAAGGAGAAAGTTTGTCGGTTTATTCGACGTGAACCCTGTATACGTCTATGTCTTCTCGCATTTCAGGTGTTAATTCTAAGAACTCCCTTACTGACCGTTCAATGTCTTTGGATTGAGTTACATATCTCCCGACAACAATTATGTCTGCACCTTTCTCTAAGGCTTCTTTTGCTGTTTCCGGAATTATTCCGCCTGCTACTGCTACTAGGAATTTTTTGTCTTTAAAGGTTTGTTTAAGTTCTTGAATGAGTTCTAAACCAAGGGTTCTGCCGGTTTCTTGGTCTATTCCTCTATGAATGATAACAACGTCTGGGAATTCTTTGAGGGTTTTAAGTTTCTTAACGGGGTCTTCAACATTAAGCATATCCACCGCAGCGTAGATTCCAAGTCTTTTTGCTTCGTAGATGAAAGCGTTAAGAGTTTCTGCTGGTGCCAATCCAGCAGCTATAACAGCGTCGGCTGTTTCCTCGTAGGCAATGTCCACCTCAACTTTTCCGACATCCAGCGTTTTTAAATCTGCCATGAAGAATACGTCTCTTGCCGCTTCTCTTAAATCACTAATAACCTTTGTCCCATAACGTTTTATTAGCGGTGTTCCTGCTTCCAATATTATTCTATCGCTTCTTGGAATCTGCGCTATAATCTTCTTAGTTCTTTCTAAATCGGGTATATCAAGTGATATTTGTAGGTATGGGGGCCTCCATAGGCGTGGTACTCTGTAACCCATTATTGGATGTTTCGCTCTATCTTTGTCATAGAAGACCTTTTCAAGAGACGGGTACTTTGCCATGGCTCTTTTAAGGGCCAACTTTGTTGCACTATAATTATAATGATATATTTTCCGATAGTCGCTTGCCTCAGGATGGACGAAAACGCTGCAGACCACCACCCAATCATCAACTTTATCCTTCGGAATTACTCCCTCCTCAACAGCATCTGCAATAGCCTTAGCAACAGCAGCTTGCGCCGGACCAAAAATCTTGTTAGCGTCCTCCAGATTTTTAACAGTAACTTTTGGCACAAGTAGCGTATGCGGCTTAGGAGGAAGATTAGGCCTTATCACAGCCAAAAGCGGCGTATGCCCCATAGAAAGGTGAGCTAAACCATTTGCAAACGCCTCTCCCACAGGCCCATCTTTGTCGCCTATCAAAAGGTCTATATGGGCAACTTCGTTTCCCTCTCCGACAAGCGCCTCCCCAATTAAGTACGTGTACCCCTTAGAAATTCCAACAGTCTCCAACAGCGCTGTAGAAGAAATGCCTTCAACAACCTCCTTAAAGTCGACATTGAACTCCTTAAGCCACGAATAAAGGGTATCCCTATGCACACCCAATATTTTAGCAGTGCCAGAAATCGTAGGCTTAGCCCATCTTCCCAACAAGATGCCGCGAGCTTCAGCCTGCTTTTTTGCAGCATCCGTCAATATCTTGATGAATTCTTCTCTGGATTCAGGCTTCTTAACATTCTTTTCCGACATATGTAAACACTTCAGAGAATTTTTTGTCCAAAGTGTTATTTAAATCTGTCGGATTTAAAAGTAAAATCCGGCAAAACAATAAGAACATCCGCAAATAAGTTCTCAATCAGCTTGGCTACTACTCGATAACCCGACATTTGTCGACAAGAAGGACAGATGACTCTTCTAGAGATTAAGAAGGCAAGGCTAGACTACTAAGTGAGCTCATAGTAAAATTAAACATTGAAGGCGAAGTTTGAAATACTGTTTATTAAAGACTAAGCCAAAAATGAGATTAAGTGCTCCGGGCGGGATTTGAACCCGCGTCTCCGGCTCGAAAGGCCGGAATACTTGACCGGGCTATACTACCGGAGCTTTAGGCATAATGCTGCTGTTTTCTTTCCAATAAACTTTTATTCTGTTAGGGCTGTTTTTAAGCATTCCTTAAGCGGCGCCAGTATAGCATTTGCCCTGTTAAGCGTGGGTGCATAGTGGGCTGTTTTAGCCGAGTTTGTCATTATTGTTTTTATTCCAAGCTTTTCCGTCCATGTAACAACTGCGCAAGTGTCTGTTAGTACTCTGGCCCCGCTTTTTTCTATTTTCTGCACGTATTCGGCGGCCTTTTCTTTAACAAAACGTGAGGTGCAAATCCAAAGTTCCGTGTCCTTTTTAATTTTTCTGCATCCTATGTGGTCCGCGATTTGCCTAATTTCATTTAGTGAGCAGTGGGGGCATCCTATAAAAACCAAGTCTGGTTTCCTTTTTGGAGCCGTTGTTAACTCTTCAATAGTTTTTCTAATGTCTTTTGCTTCTACGCTTATTTTTTCTAGGCTGTCTCCTTTTAACGTGCTTTTTTTGTAGTGGAACATATTTGTCATACCGGTTGAAGCAAGCGCAGCGCCAAGCTGTTTCAAATTTTCTTCTGAAACGTTCCTTAAACCCTTAATAATTGGGATTTTATCTTTCAAAATTTTCCCCAAAAATATTCCTAAAGCGCCATATTCCACTTCCTCTTTGAGGGGCAACTCCAATTCGACAAGGATGTCTGGTGCACGGTTTTCGGCTCTGTGCACTCCGTAATTTGGCGTTTTTCCAATTATGGCTGCTGCAAGGGCGCTTGGGCCTCCTTCACGGTTTGTCCACGCCCCCAAAACGGAGTTTGCATAAACCACAGCTGACGATTCAGCCCATGCAAGATGTGAATTTTTCTCAGGTCTCCTTATGTAGTATGGTGTGCAAGTGTAGGACATTTCAAAACCCATACTTTCAAAAATTTTGAGAGTGTTTAGTTGTTTCTCGAGAAGCTTTCGCGGCAAACGTTTACTTAGATATTCTGGGTCAAAGCTTTGGGGATTTAAAGTTGCTTCAACTTTGATTTTCTCGCCAGCCTCTGCCAGCGTTTCCAGAAAGTCTGTTGGTGCTTCGCCAAGCGTCTTATATGAAACTCCAGAGACATGCGCCGAGTCTATTGGAATAAGCCTTTCTGCATCAAAGAGTTCGCCAAGCTTAACAAGGATTCTCATGCAAACCTGTTTCGTCCAGCCATACTCGCCATCGTAAATCCGCTCTTCCTCTTTTGTTAAATGCATAGTTTCTAAACTTACCCCCTTTTCAAAATTTTAACCAAACCACTATAGGCGTCAACCTCAACCATGTATCCTGTTTCAATTCGGTTAATATCTACTTGGTCGATCATGGGTATGTTGGCTATAACTGCGCCCACAACGATAACGGGATCCGCCTTCTCGTTAACTATTGCTTTCGGCGCCATTTTGTTTTTGGCCAAGGCATATAACACGTAGCTGCCAACTGTTGAGCCGTGCCCGTTGGGGAAGCATAAAACTTTGCCTTTTACGCATTCGCCGTAGATGTCATGCCTTTTTTCAATAACTTTTCCTGTTTTCGGATCTACGTCTCCTAGGAAGCTTATGGGTTTCATGGAAACAAGCGCTACGGCTTTGCAGCGCCCCTCAACTATTCTCCGTCCCTTTAATGTTATCTGTTGCATCATCCTAGCATCCTTTTTAGTAGGATATTTTTGCCGAGGATGGTATTTCGCCTAAAACCTCTGAGGCCGCCTTGCTAACGTTTTGCCTATTCTTTTCGTCAGTGTATACACGCAGTATGTTTATGAAACCCTTCAAAACCTCGAAGATACCTGAGATTTCGCTTAGGCGTTTCAACTCCTTCTTTCCCTCGTGGGTTCTGCTGAATACTGGAATTTCCATGGGTTCCATTAACATTGAATGGTGGTATGGCACTGAAGGCACCGTAGGAACATCTATTACTATGGCCTCTGGGTTCACTTTCGCGTTTTTCGCTATTCTATTCCTTATCTGATTGCGGAATTCTTCGGCGCCGAAGATGTTTGAGACTGTCTTATCTTTCACGTAGAAAGTTTGTTCGTAGGCGCATTTGAGCATTCTGCGCCTTTCAAGGTTTTTGATTATTGGGCTTGATTTTTTGCAGTTTTTAAGCATGGTCCAAACAGTGTAGTCGTCCATGGCGAGATATTCCTCTGGAGTTTTGAAGCTTGTTAAGCCTAGTTCTTCATTTGCCTTTT
>JAWCLS010000021.1:0-11877 GCA_038850545.1 Bathyarchaeia archaeon | reverse complement strand
GATATGAAAAGTTTCGAAGCGGATATCTGCCGAAATGCGGAGACCCAGCGCTGAAATACATGAGAAAGGCGGAGGTTCACGTTCAACTTAAGCCCGGCATATTCGGCGTAAAAGTTAGGATAATGCCTCCGGATGCAAAGTTCCCGGATAAAATCCAGATAGTCGAAACCCTCCCACAAGTAGAAGAAACAGAAAAGGCATCTGAGGAAACTGAAAAGGCGGACAGCAACGAAGAAGGAGCAGTTGAATAGATGCCTATACTAAGAGTTAAAGAAATGAGGGAGATGTCCCCTGAAGAACGAAAGAAAAAGCTTAACGAATTTAGAACAGAACTTCTAAGGCTAAAGACGATGGTTAAGGCTGGAGGCAGCGTGGAAAACCCAGGGAGAATAAAGGAGCTGCGTAAAGCAATCGCCAGAATATTAACCATAGAAAATGAGCAGAAACTCGGATTAAAACCAGCCAAAGAGGGGAAGAAAAGGAAATGAAAGTAACCCCAAACATAATAAGCTGCGAGTTTATTGGAACAGAGGCGAAAATTGCCAAAAGCAAAAACCGAGACTGCATCGGACTACGCGGCAAAATAATTGATGAAACACGAAATACGTTTATAATTCTCCACGTGGAGAAAATGAAAAAAATAGTGAAAGAAACTTCTGTCTTTCACTTCAAATTCAACGACGGAACTGTTGTAGAGATTGACGGCAAGCTTCTTGTTGGAAGGCCTGAAGATCGTCTTAAAAAACGCATTAAGAGGTTATGGTGATGTCCCTAACTTTCAAAAAGCCAAAAAAGACATGCAGTGACAGAAATTGTCCCTTCCACGGAACCCTTCCAATAAGAGGGCGCATATTAGAAGGTGTGGTTGTCAGCGCGAAAATGGATAAGACTGTTATAGTGAGGCATGACTATCTTCGGTACGTTCCAAAGTTTATGAGATACGAGAGGAGACACAGCCGAATTCCGTCCCATAACCCGCCATGTATAGAGGCAAAGGAAGGAGACCGCGTAACAATAGCCGAATGCCGTCCCATAAGCAAAACAGTGTCCTTCGTTGTTGTCGAGAAAAAGGAGGAGAACTAGCATGGCTGCAAAGGCAAAGGCTAGGGGCTTGGTTGCAAGAGGAGTCATCGGCCAAAGGCCGAAAATCTCCAGAGGGTTGCCAGCAGGATCCATTTTAAGATGCGCTGACAACACTGGAGCCAGAGAGCTACGCTTAATTCAAGTCATGGGCTATAAGGGTAGGCTAAGGCGTGTTCCCTCCGCGGCTGTAGGCGACAGAATAACAGTTTCAGTTAGGCGTGGAACCCCAGACATGCGGAGAAAAATTTTCCAAGCAGTTGTGGTTAGGCAAAGAATGCCCTTCCGCAGAGTAGACGGCGTTTGGGTTCAATTTGAAGACAACGCGGCTGTAATAATAACTCCCGAGGGAGAAATGAAAGGTTCAGAAATTCGCGGTCCAGTAGCAAAGGAAGCTGCTGAAAGATGGCCTCGAATAGCAAGCGCAGCCAGCATAATAATATAAAGAGGTGGAAAAACATGCAAGCGCCAACCAAAACATTAAAACCCTCGAAACAAAGGAAAATGCTTTTCCAGGCGCCAGACCACATACGCTACAAACGTTTTGCAGCATCTCTATCTCCGGAACTTAGAAAATCCTACGGAACAAGAAGTCTTCCTGTGAAAAGCGGAGACACAGTGCGTGTGTTGCGAGGCGACCGTAAAGGATTCGAGGGAAAAGTTACACGTGTTGATAGGAAAAAATACAGGATTTATGTTGAAGGCTTAACACGAGAAAAAGTCGACGGGACAACAATTTTTGTTCCAATACACCCGTCAAAGGTCATGATAACGAAGCTTAATCTAGATGATAAGTGGCGGAAGAAAATTCTGGAAAGAAGGAAAGGGGCTAAAGAGCTGGCGGAGGAGGCTTTAGAGAAGCCTCCAAAAGCAGCGGAAGTCGAGGAAAAGCCTGTTGCGGAAAAAGCAGCATTAAAAGAGCTGCCTCCCTCGGAAGAAAAACCAGAAAGAAAGAAAAAGGCGGCTAAAAAACCAAAAAAGGAGAAAACCGAGGAAAAACAAAAGAAGAGGACACGGACAAAACCAAGAAAGCGAAAATCAATGGAGGAAGCTAAACTTGGGTAAGAAAGGAGGCTCAACTGTTCTGAAGCGCAAGCCAGCTCCGAGATCATGGCCGATTCATAGGAAAGAGTTTGTCTGGGTTGTAAAGCCAACGCCTGGGCCTCACTCTCTTGAGAGCTGCCTACCGCTAACTTTGATATTACGTGATATTCTCGGAGTTGCTAAAACAAGAAAGGAAGCAAAACTAATAGCTGCGCAAGGAAAAGTTTACGTTGACGGAAAAATAAGGCGGGACGACAAGTTTCCAACAGGACTCATGGATGTTATTTCCCTTCCAGACATAGACAAACGTTTCCGTATATTGCCTTCTCAAAAGGGCCTAAACCTTCACCCAATAAGTAAGGAAGAGGCAGGCTTCAAGCTTTGCAGGATAGAAAACAAGCGGGTTTTAAAAAACGGGCATGTGCAGTTGAATCTTCACGACGGTTCAAACGTGCTCGTTAAGGTGGCTGACCCGAAGACTCCTCAAGAAGATGTTTACAGCACCTTTGACACGGTTAAGCTAAGTCTTCCAGATAGGCAAATTCTCGAGCATGTGAAAATGAAGAAGGGCAGCTTTGCAATAATAACAGGCGGTAAAAACATGGGAAGATACGGTAAAATCGTTGAAATCGAAGAAGTAAAGGCGAAGAAGCGGAAAGACGCCATAGTAACCATAGAGGATGAAAAGGGAAACCGTTACCAAACAATCCTAAACTTTGTTTTTGCAATAGGCGAAACGCATCCCCTAATATCTTTGCCGGAGGCGCCCAGAAATGTCTGAGGACGAAATACGGAAAAAATGGGAAGAAAATCCCATGCTTAAACCAAGAATAGAAAAGGTTGTTGTCAATTTAAGTGTTGGAAAATCAGGAGAACCCCTTGAAAAAGCTTCAAAAGTTCTGAAGGATTTGACAGGTCAGACGCCGTGCAAAAGGAAGGCAAAGAAAACAATCAGAGACTTTGGAATAAGAAGAGGCGAACCCATTGCATGTATAGTTACGCTTAGGAAGCATAGAGCCATGGAATTCCTCAAAAAGGTTTTACATGTAGTTGACTACAGACTCCCGAAAAACTGCTTCGACAGGCATGGTAATTTTGCATTCGGCATAAAAGAACACATAGAAATACCCGGGGTTAAATACGACCCTGAGATAGGCATATTCGGCATGGATATATGTGTTTCCCTTAGTCGTCCCGGGTGGCGAATTAAAAGCAGGCAGAGGGCAAAAGCGAAAATCGGTTCAAAGCATGCTTTAACGCCTGAGGAGGCGATGGTTTTCGTTAAAGACGCTTTGGGAGTTGAAATAGTATAATTGCGAGGAATAATTATGGGTAAACGGAAACCTAAAAGGGAGAGGAAATATGGCAAGGGCGCCAGACCATGCGTTAGATGCGGCTCTTACGGGCCTATTATTCGACGTTATAATTTATATTTGTGTAGGCATTGTTTTAGGGAGGTAGCTAAAAAACTCGGCTTCCAAAAGTATGAGTAGTGGGAAAGCGTGATGGATTTGTTGTCAAACGGCCTAACAGCAATATTGAACAACGAGATGCGCAACAAACGTGAATGCATAATTAGCCCAGCCTCTAAACTTCTCGGCAAAGTCTTAAGAGTTATGCAGTTAAACGGCTACCTTGGAGAGTTTGAATTTATAGATGATGGGCGATCTGGAAAATTCAAGGTTCAGCTTTTAGGCAGAATAAATAAATGTGGAGCCATCAGACCACGCTTCCCCGTGAAAGTAAGCGAAATTGAAAACTGGGAGAGGAAGTTTCTTCCATCCAGAGATGTGGGACTACTAATTATTTCAACTTCAAAGGGAGTGTTATCGCATAGGGAAGCAAAGGAAAAAGGCGTTGGAGGTAGACTACTAGCATTCGTTTATTAAAAGAGGGTGTCAAATGCGGGCTGTAGAAGTCTCAAAGGTCATTCAAGTTCCAGAAGACGTGGAGGTTACCCTTGAAGGGAAAAAAGTCACAGTTAAAGGAGCAAAGGGAACTTTGACTAGAGACTTTTCCCAAGCCCCAATTTCGATTGAACTTCAAGGTAAAAACATTCGAGTATGGGCTAATTGGCCGAGGAAAAAGGAAAGCGCCCTCGTTGGCACTGTCTATGCGCATATTAAAAATATGATTACTGGAGTTAGGAAGGGCTTCACGTGCAGGCTGAAAATAGTTTTTTCCCATTTCCCCATCTCAGTTAAGGTCCAAGATAAAACCGTTTTAATTGAGAATTTCACAGGTGAACGCAGCGCAAGGAAGGCAAAAATCGTCGGCGATGCCAAAGTAAAAGTTTTAGGTGAAGACATAATTGTTCAAGGGGTTAACTTGGAGGACGTAACTCAGACAGCGGCAAACATAGAGCAAGCTACTAAAGTGAAAAGGAAAGACCCCCGTGTCTTTTTAGACGGCATATACTTGTATGAGCGAAGCGAGGGAATGGAGCAGTGAAAGAGCAGAACGCCGCGGCCTTAGAAAGGGCATTACGCGTTAGAAACCGTGTGAAAAAGAAGAAGCTAGATTTTGTTAGACAAGAGAGTTGGCGCTATGATCGGTTAAAGGAGAGTTGGCGTAGACCGCGGGGCATAGACAATAAAATGCGGAGAAAAATTAAGGGCTGGCCTTCCACGGTAAACGTTGGATACAGAGGGCCTAAAGCCGCTAGGGGCATTCATCCATCAGGCTACGAGGAAGTTTTAGTGCACAATGTCGATGAACTTAGATGGATAGACCCAAAAACCCAGGCTGCGCGAATCGCCCACACCGTTAGCAAAAAGAAGAAAGCAGCAATTCTCGTAGAGGCAAGGAAAAGGAAAATTACAATTCTAAATCCCGGGGAAGTGAAAGAGGAGGTTAAAGTAGAAAAAGAGCAGGTGACCGAGAAAGCAGAGGAAAAGGAGAAACCAAAGGCTGGGCAAAAGAATATGGCAAAACGCGAAGGGGGAAGAAGCAGTGACAAATCTTAAAAGTCAACGGCGTTTGGCGGCAAAAATACTAAAGGTTGGGCAAAACAGAGTTTGGATAAATCCCAGCAGAGTAGATGATGTTGAAGCTGCAATAACTCGTGATGAGATTAGGAAGCTGATTCACGAAGGTGTAATTAAGCCATTAAAAGAGAAAGGTGTAAGCCGCGCAAGGGCAAGAGTTATTCATGAAAAAAAGAAGAAAGGGTTAAGGCGTGGACATGGAAGTAAAAGCGGTGCATCCCAGGCGAAAATCTCCAAAAAAGATGCTTGGATGAATAAAGTTCGAGCAATGAGAAAGAGACTTCGCGAATTGAAAGCGAACAAAATAATCACCGAAGGCACTTACAGAAATTTATACACCATTGTCAAAAGTGGGAGATTCAAATCCGTAGCTGACATGGAACACTACTTAAAGACTCATGACCTCTGGAGGAAACGCTGATGGCAAAGAGCCCGCGCTATTGTGTACCCTATCGCCGAAAAAGAGAGGGGAAAACAAATTACAGAAAAAGGAAGGCTACGGTAATTTCAGGAAAACCCCGACTTGTGGTTCGCGGCACACTTAAAAACGTTACCGCCCAAATTGTTGTAGCTAAACCCCATGGAGATGAAATTTTAGTTTCGGCTCACAGCAGGGAACTTCTTAAAAATTATGGATGGAGGGCTCCTAGGGGGAATCTTTCAGCAGCCTATTTGACTGGACTTTTATGCGGGTTAAAAGCTAAAGCTAAAGGCATAAAAGAGGCTATTTTAGATATAGGGCTGCACTCTCCTTCGAAGGGTTCAAGAGTTTTCGCTGTTTTGAAAGGGGTTTTAGACGCTGGCCTCAACATGCCTCATAACGAGGAGAAACTCCCAGATGAAAAGAGAATACGAGGAGAACACATAGCGAATTACGCTAAAACCTTGTCGGCAAACACTGAAAAGTACCTGTCCACTTTCTCAAAGTATCTCGAAAGTAAGGTTCCTCCGGAAAGCCTTCCCCAACATTTTGCAGAGGTTAAGGAAGCAGTGATTGCCGCGTTTAAGAGTGGAGGTAAAAGTCTTGGCAGTTGAAAAAGCTGAAAGTTTAGAACAGTGGGTTCCTAAAACTCGCCTTGGAAAGCTGATTCAAGAAGGCAAAATAACCTCTATTGAAGAAGTTTTTATGGAAGGCTTACCTATACGTGAACCACAAATTGTTGACGCCTTGCTTCCAGACCTTCAAGAGGAAGTTATAAACATAAACCTTGTGCAGAAACAGACAGACGCTGGAGAAAAGTCTAGGTTTAAGGCGATAGTTGCTGTTGGAAACAGAGACGGCTACATCGGTTTAGGCGCTGGTAAAGCAAGCCAGGTGCGAACAGCCATAGAAAAGGCTGCAGCAGATGCTAGACTTAATCTAATCCCAGTGAGGCGAGGTTGCGGAAGCTGGGAATGCGGTTGTGGAAAACCCCATTCTGTACCCTTTCAGATCGAAGGAAAATGCGGTGGCGTAAAAATAGTTATTGTTCCTGGACCAAGAGGCCTAGGCTTAGTCGCCAGCGAGGTTGCAAAAGTTGTCCTGGGGCTTGCTGGAGTAAAGGACTGCTGGACCAGAAGCTTCGGCTCCACAAGAACCGTTCCATCCTTTGCATACGCTGTTTTTGACGCTTTAAAGAAAACCTACAGCCTCATAACTCCGATGGATTGGGTGAAGTAGTTGTCCGTTGAACCAAAAGAACGCAAATGCATAGCAGCTGTGAGAATTCGTGGAACAATAAGCGCATCTCTGCAAGCCAGAGAAACCCTTCAAATGTTAAATTTGACTAGAAATAATTATGCTGTTTTAATAGATGATAGACCATCGTTCCTCGGGATGCTGAAGACGGCGCAGAACTTCATTACTTGGGGCGAGGCTTCAAAGGAAACCATCGTCATGATGCTGAAGAAAAGAGGAAGACTTGCCGGAAACAAAAAACTTACAGACGAGTATGCCCAAAAAATTGGCTACAACTCCATAGAGGAACTTGCAGATGCAATATTCAACTGCAGAGTTGAATACTGGAAACTTCCAGACATTCAACCCTTCTTTAGGTTGCACCCGCCAACCAGGGGTTTTAAGGGTAAAATAAAAAGGAGCTATGGTGTCGGCGGCGAGCTAGGGTATAGAGGCGAGAAAATTAACGACCTTTTAAAGCGAATGCTCTAATCGCCTTACCCTAAGTTTTGGCGATAGATTTTATAGCCAGTTTGAAAAAGCCATTGTATCATGAGAGGGGAAGATTTCAGTATGAAGTGGCAGAGAGGTGGAAAACGTCCGAAATGGTTCAAGAGTATAAGGAAACTTGATGAAGCTGAAAACAAAAGGGCTTACAAAATTTTCAGAACTAAAAATTTAAAGGTTGGATGGAGGTCTTACCCCTACAGATATGGGGGCTCGAAAACCCTTAAAAAAGTGGTTTTGAAGGAACCAGCGCCTTTAATAGACATATTTCAAGAGAAAGATAGCATAGTGGTTGTTGCAGAACTTAAGGGCTTTAAGCGGGAAAACATAAAAGCCAATGCTGAAAAACAACGGTTAATTTTATCTGCGAGGGCTCAGGGGTGCAAGTACTATAAAAGTTTAAATCTTCCAAAGGAAGTGATTCCAGAAACAATGCGCATGACATATAAGAATGGAGTGCTTGAAATACGGTTGAAAAAAGCTTTGGAAGAAAAAGCCATAAGCAAAATGGCTGGTTAGGGAATGCCTCACAAGCTTAGGAAAATCAGAAAGAAACGCGGTTCAAGAACTCAAGGTTATGGTAGAGTAGGTCAGCATAGGAAGTCTGGTTCTAAAGGGATGCGGAAAGCTGGGCGTCACAAACACGGGTGGTCTTACGTCGTAACGTATGAACCAGAATATTTTGGGAAAAAGGGGTTTACTTCACCTAAAAGCTTGAGGCAAGAAGTCAAGATTATAAACGTTGGAGAACTTGACGAAATGGCTGAAAAACTAAAGGGAAAGGAGAAGGAAGGAAAAATTTTCATAGATTTGGAAAGTTTAGGCTACACAAAGCTTCTTGGAGCAGGAAAGGTTACAAAACCTTTAGTTATCAAAGTGGCCTCATGTTCGAAATCTGCTGTTGAAAAAATAAAAAGGGCTGGAGGAGAAATCCTAGCAGAAGCTCAAGAAAATGGAGAGTAACGGTTAACCCATGGCTGGAAGATTCCTAAGTTTCTTTAAACCCATGGCCAGGTTCATTCCAGAAATCAAAGCCCCAGAACGCAGAGTAGGATTTAACGAAAAACTCTTCTGGACGGCAATAGCCCTCATAATATACCTTGTAATGGCCAGCGAAGCCTGCCGCCTTTACGGATTACCTAAAGAGATTCAGGAAAGGTTTGAGCCTTTAAGAGTAATTTTTGCTTCTTCTCGCGGCACTTTAATGGAGCTGGGCATCGGCCCAATAGTGACAGCTGGTTTAATTCTGCAGCTTTTGGTCGGTTCCGCAATGATAGAATGTGACATGTCTAAACCTGAAGACAGATCCCTATTCACAACAGCAAGTAAAGTTTTTGCAATAATCCTTACAGGAGTTCAAGCGTCAGCCTACATAATTAGCGGAATGTACGGCACTTTGCCAGGAACAACAGCCATAATCGTTTTTCTACAGCTCTTAGCCGCTGGAATTATCGTTATGCTTTTAGATGAGCTTATTCAAAAAGGCTGGGGATTCGGAAGCGGAATAAGCCTTTTCATTATGGCTGGTGTCGCCCAACAGATTTTCCTCGAGTGCTTCTATATCTCTCCACCCGTCGATGAGTATGGGAGCTCAGGAATTTTCGTCGCATTAGCTCAGACTTTAATGAGTGGAAAACCGGTTACAGGATTATTGTTAAGGGGAAATTTTCCATCCTTAATTGGGCTTGTAGCCACGCTTGCCGCTTTTCTAGTAATAATTTATATGGAAGGAGTAAGGGTGGAGCTCCCCCTGTCCTATGCGGGTTACCGGGGTTTCAGAAGCCGCTATCCGATAAAACTGTTATACGTGTCCAATCTTCCAGTAATATTCGCTTCAGCCTTGTTCGCTAACATATACTTCTTTTCGTATATTCTTTGGAGCCAGCCGTGGGGAAAAGACAACTTTTGGGTTAACCTTTTAGGATGGTACAAATTAGAAGGGGAGCAGTATGTTCCTGGCGGCGGACTTGTTTACTACGTAACATCTCCAGGTAACCTTTCAAAAGTCATAGCAGAACCCGTAAGAGCCGCTGGCTATTTAGCAATTCTAGTTGCTTTCTGCATTATTTTCTCTCTAACATGGCTTGAGGTCGGCGGCTTAGGTCCATCAACGGTGGCAAAGCAGCTTATAGATGCAGGTATGCAGATTCCAGGTTATAGGCGTTCCGGAAAGGCTGTTGAACAGATTCTTAAACGTTATATTCCCGCGGTCACTGTTCTAGGCGGAATTATTGTGGGGTTAATCGCTGGCCTGTCAGACTTCTTCGGAGTTTTCGGGTCTGGAATAGGAATTCTGCTCTCAGTTGGGATAATCTACCAGTATTATGAAATATTGGTGCGGGAAAGAGCTGCTGAAATGTATCCAGCCTTCAGAAAGCTTTTTGGAGGCTGAACTATAAATTGGGCATTTGCATTTTGGAAATGGTAATCAGCCTGCTCATGTGAAAATAGTTATTAACGATAAAGGGGAAAGTCTAAAGGGGTTGTGGGTGCATGCCTTTCGATAACACGTGGTTAACGCTTTTCATATTGCTACTTGCCGCTACAATATCTTTCCTAATATCTCTTGCAAACCGCCTTTTAACAAACCCTGAGAAGTCTAGAGCTTGGAGGAAGGAAGTTATGGAGTGGAATGAACAGTTGCGCAAAGCTCAGAAAAGTGGGGATAAAAAGCAAATCGAGAAGCTTATGAAAAAACAACAATATATCCTTCAACTTCAATCTAAAATGATGTGGCAATCGATGAAGGTTTCATTCCTGTTTTTCATCCCGCTCCTCCTCGTGTGGCAATTTCTAGGCAGATTGTATGGAGGTGTCGATATTGCGTTTTTCCCTGGAATTGGGCCAAAAATCCCCTTACCCCTCTTTGGAGAGATAACATCTTTATACTGGTGGTACTTGCTGTGTTCCCTACTTTTCAGCACGGTATTTTCCCACCTATTTGGGTTTATAAGCGTGGAGTGAGGTGCAATGCCTAGACCAGCTCAACGTACTCGAAGCAGAAAGCGTGTTTGCAAGGCTCTACCAGGAGGCCGCACGGACACACATTTTAAAAGTGAAGGCACCGCGTCAAGCAGCTGCGGTCTTTGCAAAAAACCATTAGCCGGGGTTCCACGGCTTTCTCCATCAAAAATGAGAAAGCTAAACCGAACTAGGAGAAGAATCTGGCGAATTTACGGGGGACAACTGTGTCATGACTGCTTAAAAACCGCTATTAAGCAGGCGGCTAGAAATCTAAATTTTGCTTGAGGTTTTCAGCAAATGACTGAAACGCCGGTGGTTATTTGCATCTGCGGGATGGCTGGAAGTGGAAAAAGCACTCAGGCAAGAAAGTTAGCTGAAAAATACGGCCTCAAATACTACTCTGGAGGAGAAGCGCTAAAAGCCTTAGCCATAGAAAAAGGCTACAAACCCATGGAAAGAGGATGGTGGGAAAGCAGAGAGGGCTTATCCTTCATAGAAAATAGGGAGAAAGACCCAAAATTTGACGAGACCGTAGACCAAAAACTTCTGGAAATAGCGGAGCAAGGAAACGTCATCCTAGACAGTTGGACCATGCCTTGGCTTCTTAAAAAAGGCTTTAAAATATGGCTTGAAGCTTCGCCGAGAAAAAGGGCTGAAAGAGTAGCTAAAAGGGACGGAATAAGCGTTAAAGAAGCCTTAAAAGTCTTAAAAACCAAAGAGGAAAAAACAAAGGCCATTTATAAAAGGCTTTATGGTTTCAGTCTAGGCGAAGACTTCACTCCGTTCCACTTAATATTAGACACTGACAACTTAACCGCAGAAGAAGTTTTCCAAGTTTTAAGCATGGTTTTAGATAAAGTAATTTTTGAAAAACGGAATTTCACGTAAATTTTAAAAGTTTTCTAGAACAATATTCTATAAGATTCTTCTATAATTAACTTACAGTTCCGAAAAATAATAAAGTTAGAGAGGGGGAAGGCCGATTGAGGCATTTAATTTTCGGCTTTGCAGCTGGAATAATGCTTCTCCTTACTTTTCACTATCTGCTTCGTGTCAGCGGCGAATTGTTACAGGCTCTCGTAACTTTTAATTTCCTATTCGTTTCTATGCTTTTCCCGTTAAATGGACCTTTTAAGAGGAAAATGGCTTTTCTGCTGGCTGGCAACTTTGTTGGCTTCCTTTGGAACAACATTTTCTATTCATTTGCGTTTTCCACGGCAGAGCAATTTGGGGAAATCTTTAACACTTTATACATAATTCTGAGCCCAATGTTAAACCTCGTTTGGATAGTGTCTTTCTGGTCTCTAAGCTTAACGTTTATTTCGCATTCTAAAAGTGAAAAAGCTGGGAATAGCAATGTTAACTGAATTTTTAGAAGTCGTTTTCATCTTTTTAACAGCCTTAATGACTGCATACTTAATTCGCCACTACATTTTCACCTTGACGGTTCTAAGAAACACTAAAAGAGGCAAACAAAACGTCGTTTTGAAAAATGAAGAATATCAGCCCACCATATCTATTTTAATACCAGCACGCAATGAGGAAAAGGTTATCGGAAGACTTCTCCAAAGAATGACCGAGTTAACCTATCCGAAAGACAAGTTAAAAGTAATAGTCATCGACGACGCCTCATCAGAC
>JAWCLS010000020.1:0-12807 GCA_038850545.1 Bathyarchaeia archaeon | reverse complement strand
GGGTATAGCTGAACCAGCCAAACTTAAGACTAGGGATAAACTTGAACAGGTGATAGCAAGCAAAATGAGCAAGTCGAAACCTTGGACAGCCATATTCATCCATGACACTGAAGAACAGATAAGGGCCAAACTTAAGAAGGCATGGTGTCCGGAAAAGCAGACGGAAATGAACCCTGTGCTGGAAATAGTCAAATATGTAATATTCCACGAAAGCAAGGCTTTCACGGTGGAGCGCCCCTCAAAGTTTGGAGGAACCATAACCTTTGAAAGCTATGAGGAGCTTGAAGAAGCCTACAGAAGCGGCGCGCTCCACCCGCAGGACTTGAAAAATGCCGTGGCAAAAGACTTGACCAAGATCCTTGAGCCCATAAGGCGCTACTTCGAAAACAACAGCGAAGCCCGAGAATGCCTAAACACGGTACTAAAAGCTCAGGTAACAAGGTAAAAGCCGTGCTAGCCCGATTGAAGGAGAAAGAAGAGAAAATACAGCTTATTTTGGGATATTTAGCAGAAGAGTCGGCGAAAGGAACCCCCATAATTGTTGAAGGAAAAAAAGACGCGGAAGCCCTAAAAGCCCTAGGAGTAAAAGGCCCAATAATAGCAGCAAAAACAGGGGGGAAAAACCTCCTGGACGTAATTTCAGAAGCAGAAGAATGCGGCACAAGCGAAGTCATCCTACTCTTAGACTTCGACAGAAGAGGAAGAGAGCTGACACGCCGTCTAAAACAACGCCTTGAAAAAACGGGGCCCCATCCAAACCTTGAATACTGGAACCAGCTTCTTCAACTTGTCTGGAGAGAAGTAAAAGACATTGAAGGATTAGCCAAATACATGGAAACCCTAAAACGCAAAATAACCAGCAAATAAGGAAACTTGAAAAGGGAAACTATCTTTTAGGAAGCGGCAGAGCCGGAATATTGAAATGTTTCCTAATTTCTTTCGCCAATGTTTCAGCGTAGCCGACGCGGAAATTGTCTGTAATTACAAGCTTCGGCCTTGAAAGCCTAACATACTCCATAAGCCCGTCAAAGTCTGAGTGGTCACTTAGGGCTATAATGTACTCATTTTCAGCTATTTCTCGGCATGGAGAATTAAACTCCCAACCGCTAAGGTATACGCGTAAGCTGTCATGGCTAACCTTACCCCTTGAACCCATATGATAAAAAGTCACGCAAGGTCCCCTTTTTTCAAGAAGCTCCTTAGCCTCTTTCTCCTCAAGACGCAGCAGCAGCCGCCCAAAGCGCATATCATACTTTTCGCAGACTTTTGAAACTTGGAAAACCTTTTGAGGAACCAAAAATGGGGCAGTTACACCCGCACTGCGGAGGATTTGCATAACCTCTTGAAGTTTTCCATGGTAGCCGAAAACATGGACAGGGCCGTGTTTTAACCCTTCCTCAACAATGGAGACAAGCAGTTCTTTTACGTCCTCGAAGGGGCGTCTACACGACGGACTTCCATAAGTGGCTTCAATAACAAGCACGTCAACCTCCAAAACTGGCGTCTCCTCAATTCTAAAGTCTCCTGTGTAGGCGATTTTTGTTCCCTCCGCGTCTTCTACGAGAACCTGTGCTGCGCCGAGGATGTGGTCCGCTGGGAAAAAGGTAACAGTTTCCTCCATGTAACGCACCGTCTTATTATACTCAAGGGTTTCAACATACCCACCCATAAGAAAGAGAGGCCCCATCATAACATCAATCAAATCTTTTGTAGCACTGGTCATCAAAACCTTCTCGCATGCCGCAAGGCTTTGCCTTAAGCCCATCATGTGATCTGCATGGGCGTGGGTGACAACTCTCAAAGGTCTAAACTTTTCAAATGCATCGCAGGCAACATATTTGCCAAGCAGAACCGCCCCGTTATCGGTTATTGTCGCCTTCGCGGAAAATGCAGACAAGACTTACACCCAACATGAGTTTAAGAGTTTTACTGCTTCACTCTGTTTTCGGTGCAAGCCAATCGATCAGCCGCCTCGGATCAGCGCATTTTATCTGAACCCTTATGGGGCCTAAAGGCGATTCTGCCACAGCCTTAGAAAAGGAGAAATGCCCAGCGAATGCAGCCTGCTTGTTTAAATAGAAGGTTATGGCGTTGCCGCTGAGTCCTTCGAAGAGGGCCCCCCTAGCCGCATCGCGGATGCGTTCTCTACGTAGTAAATTGTAAAGCTTTGTTAAAGCCTCAATTCCTTTAGCTTCTGCTACTAAAAGTTTTCCCTTCGGCAAGGGCTTTAACTGCGAGGGTATGTTGCCGAAAATGTTTTCAAAAGCCCTTTTCACTTTTTCTTCAGACTCTGTTGGGTTTATTTCAACCTCAATGTGGACTTCTACTTCATCCATTTCTCCTCAATCCTCTCTAAAATCTGCTCAGCTTTTCTTTTCACAGCATCCAAACTTCCCTCATTAACTATCATGTATTCAGCCACGGCTATCGCGCTGCCTAATCCTACGCTCAGTTCCCGCAAGTCTCTCTCGTGGAAGATTTCCCAGTTTTTAGGGTCGTCGCTTCGCTGGCGGTGGTAAAGCCTCTTAAACCTTGTTTCAGGCGAAGAGTGCACCGCAACCAAGACGAAACTCTTAAAATTTTTCCTGAACTCTTCGACCTCGGCTAGGCTTCTAATGCCGTCAACAATAATTTTTTCTTTGGCTTCGCTGAGGATTTTGGGCATGCATCTTTTTGCTATGGTGGCTTCTCCCTCAAGCTGCCTAAGCTCAAGCATGAGGCCGCCGATGTTTTCTGGAGTTGGCTCTAAACCCCTTCTGAGGGCTTCCTCCCGAACCTCATCGCCCATAACAACAACCCCGTAGCTTCTCCCCCTTGCAACATTAACCACGACGGATTTTCCCGCCCCCGGCATGCCCGCCAAACCCACAACAAGCTTTGCGGCCGTCATCCAAAATCCTTCTGTTAAGCGCTTCTAATATGAGTATCCTTTAAACGTTAAAAGCATTTATGAATGAAATGCGCAAAAATATGCGAAGGAATGTCTGATGCTTGAAACAATGAGAAGCTTCATAGCCTTCGACATAGAAAACGCCCAAATTCTGGAAAGGATAACAAAAATGCAGAATGTTCTAGCCGAAACAGGAGCAGATTTAAAACTTGTAGAGCCGAAAAACATCCATATAACGCTGCGTTTTCTTGGAAACATAACCCAAAACATGGTGGAAAAAATCTATGAGGAAATGAAGAAAGTTAGATTCACACCTTTTGATGTTAAGATTCAAGGAGTTGGAGCCTTCCCAAACCTGCGGTATCCGAGGGTTTTGTGGGCTGGAATAACCCAGGGCGCCGACCAGTTGCGAAGCATTTTCAGCCAGCTAGAGCCAAACCTGCGCAGGCTTGGCTTTGCCCCAGACCCTAAAGGTTTCAGTCCCCACCTAACCATTGCCCGGGTTAAATCTGGAAGAAACAAGGCTGAACTGGCCAGACGCATAGAGGAAAACGTGAACTTCGAATTTGGAATAGTTAAGGCTAACTGTTTGAGGCTTAAGAGAAGCAACTTAACACCGAAAGGCCCCATATATTCAACGCTTAAGGAATTTTGCCCACAACCATAAAAGGCGAGCTTATGCCGAAGGAAATAGAAGAAGTCTGCAGGATTGTTCTAGAGAAAGTTACACCAAAACATGAAGAACGCACGAAAATAGAGACTTTAGCAAAAGATTTAGAAAGGAAAGTGGCTCGCGCCGCGGAAAAATTCGGCGTTAAAGCCGCAGTACGTTTAGAAGGCTCGGTTGCAAAGGATACATGGCTCAGCGGGGAGCCAGACATAGACATTTTCATGCGCCTGACCACAAGCATACCGCGCAAATCTCTTGGGGAAATCGCCCTAAAAATAGCCAGAAAAGCCACTGAAGGCTCAAAACAGATTGAAAGGTTCGCTGAACACCCATATTTAGAGGCTTTTGTTGACAATGTTCGAGTTAACATTGTGCCATGCTACGACGCCAAACCTGGAGAGTGGTTAAGCGCCACAGACCGCACGCCTTACCACACGGACTACGTGAAAAAGCGCTTAACTCAGCAGATGCGGGGAGAAGTTCGCCTACTGAAGAAGTTTATGAAGGGAATAGACGTTTACGGTGCAGAAATAAAAATCGGCGGCTTCAGCGGCTACCTATGCGAGCTTCTAATAATCCACCACGGGTCCTTCGTAAACGCTTTAAAGGCTTTCTCGCAGACAAGACAGCCCATAGTCATAGACATAGAGAACTATTACAGGGAAAGAGAGGACGAGCTGCAACTGCTATTCAATGAACCTCTAATAATGGTTGACCCCGTGGACAAAGGGAGAAACGTAGCCTCGGCGGTACAGCCTCAAAAACTCTATACGTTTATAGCCGCAGCACGAGCCTTCCTAGAAAAGCCAAGCTTAAAATACTTTTATCCGCCGCAAACAAAGGCTTTAACGACTAAAAAGTTAAGGGGAAGCCTAAGGAAACGCGGCTCAGCGATGGTTTTTGTGGTCTTTGGAAGAGTGGACGCTGTTCCAGACGTATTATGGGGTCAACTTTACAAGTCTCAACGCTCTTTGACAAGGCTTCTCCGGCTAAACGACTTCAACCCACTGCGGGCAGCAGCATGGAGCAACGAAGAAAACTTAAACGTCTTCATATTTGAGCTTGAAAGCCGCTTTCTCCCACCAGTAAAGAAGCATTTTGGGCCGCCTTTGGAAAAGGAAAAAGACTGCAGAAACTTTCTTGCAAAACATATGGGCAATCAAGGCACGGTTTCAGGACCGTACATTGAAGATGGAAGATGGGTCGTAATGCTTAGGAGAAAACATGTGGACGCTGTGGCTTTGCTGAAAGAAAAACTCGTGGACGGCGGGAGAAACGCTGGAGTAGCCGGAGAAATCGCCCGAGTGCTCAGCAGCGGGTTCAGAATTTACGTGAACGAAGAAATAAGCGAGGTCTATGAAAAAGACGACGAGTTTGCAAAGTTTTTGACAGATTTAATTTCAGGAAAGCCTAAATGGCTAGAAAATGTTTAGGCTTAAGGCTATCATTAGGAGTGCGCCGAGAACCCAACAGTAAAAGGCGAAAAAGTGAAATTTTTTCTCTTTAAGTGTTTTCCAAAGCAGTTTTAGGGCCAAATAGCCAACAATCATGGCTGCGACTGTTCCGGCAAAGACTTCAACCAAGCCCAGATTGGATGCTGCTAAATCGTTAAAGTGAGTGTGGAGGGTTAACCCGAAAGCGCCTATCACCGCTGGGACAGACAGCAGAAAAGAGAATTTGAAGGCTTTCTCCCTTTTAACGCCTAGGAGAAGCGCAGTGGCAATTGTTAAACCGCTTCTTGACAATCCGGGGATTACCGCTAAGCCTTGGGCTACTCCAATTATGAAGGCTGTTTTAAAGCCTATGTCGCCCCTAGCCTCTTTCGCAGTTTTTGCAGAGTAAAGCATAAGCCCGCACGCAATTAGCGCGACGGCCACTGTTAAAACTTCTTGAAGGACGTTTTCAAGAAACATGTTAAAGGCTAATCCTATAAGGGCTGTGGGAACAGAACCAACAATTATTAGCGGAATTAGCCTTCCATAATCCGTTTTAAAATCAAGACGCACAAGAGCTGAAAGAACTTTTTGGACATCGCTTCTAAAGAAAAGCAAGATAACAGCTAATGTTCCAAGATGTAAAGTAACATCAAAAAGTATGGGAACATTTAAGCCAAAAAATTTTTCAGCAACCTTCAAGTGCCCAGTGCTGGATATGGGAAGCCACTCTGTTAAGCCCTGAATTATGCCCAGAATCACCGTTTGAACCAACCGGTTCAAGAAAGCCCGCCCACTTTTAGCCTTTTATTGCACTGGCTAAGCTTAAAAGATTATTTAATTTAAACACTTTTTCAGTCAACAAAACTTTACAAAATGCTTAGCTACAGCTATGAAAAGAATTTGGAAATAAAATAACGTTGGCTTTTAAGAGCCCTTTTTAACTAGTATCTTCTTCTCTGGTTTCTTCTTTTCATCCAGCACTCTCGGCAGTAAACTGGCCTGTTTGGGTCTGGAACGAAAGGAACCTCGCATTCCGCGCCACAATCAGAACAGACTGCCTTGTGCATTTCTCTATCAGCCATTTTTACTCTTCAACTCCTTTTACGGCATATTTTGTGCAAAAAGGCTTCGCACAACCCCCAATTACCCTCTAAAGTTGCTTATAAGAGTTTGCCACGAAAACCATGTTTTCTTATTTAGGTCTTGGGAGAAACTAAATAGGGTGAGTTTTAGCCTCACTTTAAAGCGCAGGGCATGTTCAGCTGAAAATTCTGCTTGACGAAATGTATGCTGGCTTAAAGAGTACTTCAAAATTTTAGGCGGGAAACCCTAAGAGTAAAAGCGTTTTTAGACTAGTGTTTTTTGTTTTTCAGCGGACACGAAACCCGAAACTCTAACGCCTATAAGCCTTATCTTCCTATCCGGCTTAAGGTATGCTTGGAAAAGTTCTTTGGCTGTTTTCTTTAAATCTTCGAGCCTATTCGTTATGAAGGGAAGCGTTTTACTGTGGGTGTGGGTTTCAAAGTTTTCGTAGCGCACCTTAACGGTTATGGTTCTGAAGTGGAAGTTTTGCTTTAACAAGTCTTCATGTACTTCTTCGGCAAGCTTATCTAAGGTTTCAAAGACCAAAGCAGAGTCGGCGGTGTCCTCCTCAAAGGTTTTCTCTCGGCTTATGGATTTTATTTCGCTTCGTTCTTCCACTTCGCTCTTGTCGATTCCATGCGCCATTAGGTAAAGCTGTTTTCCCATAATTCCGAAGGTTTCGGCGAGCACTGTTGGGTCGTAATGGGCTAAATTGCTTATGGTTTTTATTCCCATAGCCCGCAGTTTCTGCTCTGTTTTTCTTCCAACCCAGAGGAGTTTGCGCACTGGTAGGGGTGCGAGAAACTTTTCCACGTCTTCAGGTTTAACAAGGGTTAAGCCGTCTGGTTTTTGGTGATCGCTTGCAATTTTTGCTACAAGCTTGTTGGGACCTACGCCTATGGAGCATGTGAGTCCCTCTTTTTCGAAGATTTCCCTTTTTATCTTGCGGGCTAGGGCTTCGGCTTCCGCGTAATCCTTCACTTTTGAAGTCACATCCAAGAAGGCTTCGTCTATGCCCCAGCTTTCAAATTTGTCGGCGTATTTTCGCAGAATCGCCATTATTCTCTCAGAAACCTTTTCGTAAAGTTCGTAGTTTACTGGCAAGTAAACGGCTTGAGGGCAGAGTTTCCAAGCTTTTGATATGGGCATGCCAGATCTCACGCCGAACTTCCGAGCTTCATAGTTGCACGTGCTTACAACGCCTCTGCCCCTGCCCTCTTTAGGGTCTGCCCCGACAACGACGGGTTTTCCCCTAAATTCTGGATGCTCCCTCTCCTCTATGGCTGTGAAAAAGTGGTCCATGTCAACGTGAAGTATTATGCGCTTTTTCTCGCTCATAATCCTTCTTTCCAGAGGCTCCTTCTTAGGAGTTAAGCTGTTTCTGCAGATTTGAACCTATCGCATCTTTCACCCTTCTAAAGTAGTGTACGCAAAAAGGGTCATAGGTTTAGCTTTGCTAATGATTTTTCATTCATAACCCTTTAATGCCGACTGTGGGAAATATGAAAAGGCAAGTGGGGCTACGCGAAATGAAGGTTGTCATGGAAAAAGATGCAGAAGAAGTTGTCGTTGAATTTCTTAGAAAGAGAAAGAACACTGAGAAGATTGAAATAGCATCCGTTGAGCAGAGGGACGGTTTCTGGGTGATTAAGGGCACATGTCCCATAGACTTGGAAGGCCACCCCTGGGCTGAAAAATTTGAAGTTGTTGTGGACAGAAAGGGGAAAATAAAATTCACAGACTTCTCGCTGCTATAACCTTTCTCTTCTATTCTCTTACATATTGAAGCCCCACTCTCTCCTCCAAAAAATTTATTTTTAAGACTTAAACGAAAACTCTTACCAAGCGGAGGCAAGCCGACTCGAAAATGTCAATGTTTGAAGTCGTAACACAATTCCCCATGGCTTCAGCGGGAGGAAGCATGTATGCTGAAGTCATCACGGGCACTCATGCTTGTAATAGCGTTAAGTACTCTATACTCTTTAGGAGTCGGCTTGCTCGGCCCCATATATCCCATATTTGTTGTTAATCGCTTTTCAGCCTCGGTCCTGGATATAGGCATATTATACGCGATTTTCTGTTTGGTTGCCGCCGTATTCAAAATAGTGGCTGGAAGGCTTGCTGATACATATGGCAAAGAGCGAATTTTCTTTGCCGGAGTTATAATGGGCGCTTTATGTTCTCTAGGCTACATATACGTATCAAGCCTACCGCAACTTTACATAATTGAATTCTTCTTCGGAATGGCGCATGCACTGCAACGTCCATCCTTATTGGCTTTGATGGTTGACTTAAGCGACAAAAAAAGGAGAAGCACAGTTCTAGGCATGTTTGAATCTGTATATGACGTAACAGAGGCTGTTGCCGCCATGTTAGCCACAGTAATAGCAAGCAAAATAGGATTCGAAACCCTATTCTTTATATGTTCAGGGTGCCAAGCAACTACAGGACTTGTAGTGCTCAAGTATAAAAGGTAAGCCTCACATTCTATTCAAACGGTAAAGTTATAAATTATGGAGAAAATCAGTTTAATGCATAGAAAAAGCAGCCCGGTGGTGTAGCGGCCAAGCATGGAGGCCTCTGGAGCCTCTGACGAGAGTTCGAATCTCTCCCGGGCTACCATTCCCATGCTATAATTCATACAGTTTGCGTGTTAACATCGGCATTTCTGTGAGTTCTTCTTTGGGTTTTCGCCCATGGAGCCTTGACTGCTTCTACCTTTGAGAAACATACTCCTTCCCGGTTTTCAATTGTCCTTATAAGCAAGATTGAGGATTATGTATCGGTAACGTTCTATCATTCGCAGACAGCGTAAAACGCAACGTTACATAAAAATCTACATAAAAGGAGTGAGGATGATGACGGAAAATGAGGATGTTATCTTAGTTGGAAACAAACCACCCATGGCTTATGTTCTAGCCATCATCACAAGTCTCTCTGCGAGCAATGCTAAAGAAATAACGTTGAAAGCGCGCGGACGGGCAATTACAACGGCTGTTGACGTAGCTGAAATAACCAGAAGACGCTTCCTAAAAGACCTGCAAATAACCAAAGTATCCATAGGCACTGCTGAAATGCCGCCGAGAGAGGGTGAAAACAGGGCGAGGATGGTTTCGACAATTGAGATAACACTCGCAAAAGAGTAGAAAATAATGCGGAACAAGAAGTCACCCGGCGAATACCTCGCTTTTCTTTCTATAAAGTATGAAGTTGACCCTGACAGATTTTTCTATGCACTAATCTCGGCAAGCGAAAATAAAAAATCTACATGTGAAAGTCTCTCAATTGAATGCCGCAGCATACAGAAAGACAAGGTTATTCTTCTAATAACAAAGGGTGCGAAGGTGGTTGCTCAGTTCCCGATACCCCAAGAATTCCTATTAAAGCAAAGCAATCCAATAAAAGAGATTACGAAAACAAACGTGTTTCATAGGCGCCCCGTCACCAAAGACAGCCTGTCGCATTCCTTTCACATTGGAGACTTGCGGGTGGGAATGAAAAAAGTTAATTTAAAGGCTAAAGTTGTTGAAATCGCGAAACCAACGCTTGTTTTTACAAGGTTTGGAAACTATGCCAGCGTAGCCAACGCTTTGATAGCAGATGAGACTGGAACGATTAAGTTATGCTTGTGGAACGAACAGATCGATTCCATACACACAGGGGACACTGTTCAAATTGAGAATGCAAGCGTGTCAACATTCAGAGGTGAGAGACAATTGAGAATTGGAAGGAAAGGGACCATCCATAACACATGAATTATTCATCCAAAATGGAAAGGCGCATAAATTCAAGTATGTGGCCTACAATTATGCGTGAAGAAAAAATTATTGACCTATTTAGAAAGGTAACCTCCAGAGCCGCATAAGATTTTCTTAAGATTTTAAGCCTTTTTTCTAAACGCTGGCTTTTTAGAGATTTGATGCATCTTGAGAAGATTGTTTAAAAGCCGACGGGAGCCAGTGGAGTTGAAATTGGTTGATAAGTTTTGAGGCGGAGATCTATGAGGTGAGCGTTTCTGGAAAGGCTTTTATATTGGTGTTACGATTTTCAGTATTCGTAATACTAAGGTGATTGTGCAGTGCCTTACTTTAAAAGCCGCGAAGTGGCCGCAATAGCACTTTTATCAGCCCTATGGGGCGTTCTAAATTCGATCTTCGCCCCCATATTCTTCAGAATGACCGGCTTGCCTTTTCTATGCGACATGGTGGGCTTCGCCGTTCTAGTCATCACAGTCTGGTGGATAAGGAAACCGGGAGCAGCGTCCGCTGTAGGAATCATAGCAACCATCATAAACTTCATATTCAACCCTGGAGGAACCCATTTCCTAGGCTTCACAGCAGCCAGCATAGTCTTCGACATAATCGCATACTTTATTGGATATGAAAGAAGCTTCAAAACCCCATTTTCCATAACAGCCTCAATGCTTCCATTGTCAGTCGTATCCGCCGCATTGGCAGGCTTTATCATAGGCACTTTTTTCATGGCCGCACCAGCCTTAGCCAAGTGGGGTGGGGCCCTAGGCTGGGCCGGGCTTCACGCCATCGGCGGCGTAATCGGCGGCATTGTAGGCGTAATTACAGTTGTAGCACTCGCCTCTAGGGGTATATGGCAGGCGGAGGCTAAAAAGCTGAAATGAGTTTGCCAATCAGCAAAGACCTTTTAGAAAAGGCTGTAGAGATTCATGGGCATTTAGGCCCTTTCCTTGTTCTCGGCTTGAAAATGAGCCTTAGGGCAGAGGAAATCTTAGGTGAGAAGCCGGCAAAATGCGTTGTGGAAACGGTTAACCGTAAACCCTACCTTTGCGCCGTCGACGGCGTAAAAGCAGTGCTTGGAAAAGACTCTGTGATAGTGCGGGAAGGTGACGGTTTAACTGCCAAATTCAGCGGAGTCAACGGCGCAGAAACGATAATAAGAGTTAAGAGAAGCCTAGTAGAAAAGTATGCCAAGGTTCCATGGGAGAAATGTGAAGAATACGCTAACGAGGTTATGGTAAGCGGTGACAGCCAACTCTTCGAGTAAAACTTCAGGAGAATTCTTAAGGGAGATAAGGAAGCTTGAAGCGAGACTTGGCGAATTCCTGAAAGAGGAGGAAGTCTTCATAGAAAAACTGAAAAAGTTTATAGAAAAACTTAGAGTTGCATGCGGTAAAATTGAAAGGCTGGAAAATAAACCTGAAGAATTAGCGGCGCTCAGGCTGGAAATCGCACAGGCCTTAAATGAAGTGTTAAAAAGTGAAGGCGAGGCCCAACATGAGAGGAGTCACCTGCTGGAATCCTACGGAGCCTTAATCCTAGCCTTAGAAGAGGAACTTCAACGAATACGCTCCCAACATTAACCTTAGTAAAATCTTATAAACGAATAAAGCGTAAAGGCTTGTTTGGGGATCATTTTGGTTAAAAATGAAGAAATTTTAGAGGAGTTAAGGCGCATTAGAATGCTTCTCGAGCCGAAACCAGCTCCGCCAGCACCGCCACCGCCAAAGGGCTTGTGGGCAGAGTTCATAGATTTCCTTTCAAAGTATAAGGTTATGGGCCTAGCTGTGGCTTTTATCCTCGGCTTGTACTTGGGCAGTTTAGTTCAGGCGCTTGTCAACGACTTAATCATGCCGATAATAACCCTAGTTCTGCCGGGTGTAGCATGGGAAGCTTTTGTGGCTGGACCTTTCCGCATAGGTCATTTTATTGGTGCTTTGATAACTTTCCTTCTCGTGGCTTTCGTCGTCTTCCTAATCGTGAAACTAACCAAGAAATGGGGCATTGAATAGGAGGGCAGCTAGCCTATTTCAGCTTTAGCAGCCAAGAACCGTCGCACACCGCGGTGTTTAGATAACTGAAACCTTCTCTGCATACGCCAAATCTTAACCCATATTTTTTCGCCATGAAAGCCAAATTCTCCATAAGCTTCAGCCTTAAATCCCTAGGCAGATAGAGGTATCTGCCAATTCTTTCGCCATTTTCAAAATATAGGGGTTTAAGCTTTTCAGCTATTTCTGGCAAGGCAAGGTTTATCCTCTGCCAATTGTCCATCTTAACCTTGTATGTTGAGCATGTGATTTGTTTAACGCCAACGGATGCGAGTTTTTCAACAAGGCTTTCAGGGTTGTCGTTTACATACGGGATTATGGGGTCTATGCGCACTGTTGTTGGTATGCCCGCTTCTATGAGCCTCTTAACGGTCTTCAGCCTCTGCGATGAGGGTGGCGCGTGAGGCTCTAAAATTCTTGAAAGGTTGTCCTCATCCGTTGTGATTGTTAAGGCCACCATAGAGGGAATCCTCCTCAAAAGGTCAACATCTCTGATTACTAGGGTGGACTTTGTGATTATCTGAACTTTGCAGCGGGAACGCGAAAGGATTTCAAGGCACCGCCTTGTTAAGGCTTTACCCGCCTCTATGGTTGGATAAGGATCAGAAGAGTTGGATATGGAAATTATTTCACCGTTCAGTTTTGCAGCCTCCCTCTGCAGCCTTGAAATTAGGTCTTTTTTAGGGCGGCAGTTGAAAAATTTCGGTATATAACTCGAAGCGTAACAGTAAACGCATGCGTGGTCGCATCCAGTGTAGGGGTTAAACGTCAACTTAGGCGGACAAGTGCAGAGCCTAGAACGCCAAGGATCAAATTTTGTCAACAGAGCCAAGTGTAAGTTTCCCATAAAACATTAGATTAGGCCTAATAAAAAGGCTATTCGCTTTTTGAAAATAGCGAAAACCTAGAGGGGGAGGAGTATATT
>JAWCLS010000019.1:0-12890 GCA_038850545.1 Bathyarchaeia archaeon | reverse complement strand
ACCAAATTCACCATTTACCGTGGCATTTTCACAAGTTCTCAAAATTATCATGGTATTTATTTTGATCACTCCGCTTATCTTGCCATTTCCTCGCAACACCCACCATAATGCGCCGAATAGAACTAAATACCAAAAAGCATAAATTTTTGAATATTCACCATTAAAGACAATGAACAATGTGGTAGCCACTTGTTTGATGCAACTTCAAAATTATAGTCAGAGTGGCTACTATTATTACGCTAGCTATTAGGAGAAACCGTTTCTTTCTGGTTTCTCCTTTTTTGGGGGTGGTTGTATAAGAGAAAATTGTGATGATGTTTCCCCTCGCCTCGTCGTGAAGTTTGGGGGCAGTAGTTTAGCGAATGGTGAGAAAATATCTAATGCTGTTAGGACCGTTGTTAAAGAGCTACAAAAAGGAAGAAAGATGGCCATTGTTGTCTCTGCCATGGGTAACACTACAGATGTACTATTTGAAGCCACAAAGAAAGCTACAAACTGTGACGAGGTATTATTGAACACAGATTTCGATGATGTTTTAGCTATGGGGGAAAGAACCAGCGCCAGAATATTTTCTGCAGCTCTTAAGGCGAACGGTGTAAAGTGTCGTTATTTCGATCCGTCGGATCCGGACTGGCCCATAATAACCAACTATGAGCCAATGAACGCTGATCCAATATTGGATATATGTGAAGAAAGGATCTGCATGCACGTTCTACCATTAATCAATGATGGTGTTGTGGTTGTTGTTCCAGGCTTCGTCGGCAAAACATTGGACGGAAAAATTACAACGATGGGAAGGGGTGGAAGCGACATAACAGCGTTTGTTTTGGCGCGAGCTCTCAAGGCGAAACAAGTCATACTCGTCACGGATGTAGACGGCATAATGACGGCCGATCCAAAACTTGTGAAGTCTGCAAGAAAAATATCTCAAATAGATGTTAACTCACTGATTGGACTTGCAGGCTCATCCCAAAAGTTCTTGCAGAAAAAGGCTTTGAAATACAAGGAAGACTGGATGGACGTTAAAATCATAAATCATGCACACTGCGACTTAGACGCTGAAGGAACGATCATCAAGGGCTCCCTCACAAGAAACATTGCCAACGTTGACTTTCCAGAAGCAGTAGCGTCCATAACCATTGTTGGGAAGGAGATTTCCCAATCCCCTGAAATATTGCATCAAACTATCCAGAAATTAAAGAGCTTAGAAACTCAACTTTTAGGATTCTCAGCCAATTACGACTCATTAATCATATATGTTCCGGAAAAAATGCTTGACGAAATTCTTGAACCCCTCCACTCAGTTGTTTACGATAACCAGGAGGCGGTAGCCATGGCTGTGAGAAAAAATCTTGCCCTAATCAGGATTAAAAAGGCTGAGCTTGAAGAAACCCCTGGAGTATTGGGCAGTCTAGCCAAAGCCCTAAGCATGGAGGGCATAAACATTTACGGACTGTTCACGGTGGCCTCTGGAATCCACGTCTTTGTTGACAGGGCCCATGTCGAAGAAGCTCTGACCATTGTCAAAAAATCTTTAGAAGAAAACTGAAATTGCTGGAGGCAGACTAGAAATGTCCACTGGAAAAAGTAGAAGGCTGCGAAGGATACTTGGTGATGACGGCAGAACGGTGATTATTCCAATGGATCATGGGGTCACGAGCGGTCCTATACAAGGCCTTGTGAACATGCAAAGTATCATTGACAAGCTTGCCGCCGGCGGAGCGGATGCTGTTGTTTTGCATAAAGGCATAGCCAAAAACGTGGATACTAAGAGGCTTGGGCTAATTATACATGTCTCCGCAAGCACCAAAATGTGCCCAGACGCAAATTGGAAAGTAAAGGTTTGCAGTGTTAAAGAGGCCATCCGTTTTGGGTGCGATGCTGTTTCAGTCCATGTGAATGCGGGCGCAGACCACGAACACGAAATGCTGACTGAGTTGGGCAAACTTGCTGATGAATGCGATGCATGGGGCATACCCTTACTTGCCATGATGTACCCGCGGGGAACGAGAGTGGGAAACGAACACGATCCGCAGCTTGTCGCCCACGCGGCAAGGGTTGGCGCAGAACTCGGTGCAGACATCGTAAAGACAAACTATACCGGAGACCCAGAGTCCTTTAAAAAAGTTGTTGAAGGATGCCCTGTTCCAGTGATAATCGCCGGCGGCCCAAAAATCGATTCGACCAGAAGTTTGCTGGAAATGGTTTACAACGCCGTAAAAGCAGGCTGTGCAGGAGTTTCCATTGGGAGAAACGTTTTCCAGCATGAAAATCCAACAGCCGTTACGAGGGCGTTGGTTGGCATAGTTCATAAAGGCTTAGATGTTGAAGAAGCCCTAGCCCTGTTAAAAGAGCCACCATGTCGGTGATATAAGTGAACGGGTTGCAATGTAAAATGGAGGAATCTCTTGAAGCTTTACGTCCAAGAATGGACTTAAAAAACTACGTGAAGCTGCAAGCCATAAAAATTCCAAGGGTTCATCAGTTTATCGCCGAAGCCTCGCGAAAAAACGGTTCGGAACAAACTATGTTCCATAAGAATGTTACGACGAAGAATGAAGGAAGGCTGAGATTTGAAGGAGTTTTGGCTCAAAATTGACGAAACGGTTCCCAAAAGCGTTGTAGAAGGCATACTCTGCTCTGCGAGTCAAACGTGCGATGCCATTTATGTTGCAGACGAGCGGCGGGCAAGCGACATTAGGAAAAAAGGCGTGAAAGTTGCTGCGAAAGGCGGCGAATGCGACGTTCAAGTGCTTGAGCCTTTCAATGCGGAAGAGCTAACGAAAATCAAAAAGGCTGGAAAGGCTGTGGCTGTTAGAATGGTCGTTAAAAACGCGGAGGATGAGAGGGAAGCCATTAAAGCCGCGAATCTTTCAGCCGACTACATAATAATTCATTGTTTAGATTGGAAGGTTATACCGTTGGAAAACTTGATAACCAACGCTAGAGGAAAAAGTAAGCTTTTGGCAGAGGTTTCATCACTTGAAGAAGCAAAACTAGCCCTTGAAACCCTTGAACTAGGAGCAGACGGAGTGGTCCTAAAAACGTCTGACCCAAACGAACTAGTGAAAGTTGCTTACCTAGTTAAAAAGCAGATTCCACGAGTTAAGCTTGTACCTGTGAAAATTGTTGAGGTTAAACAGATTGGAACTGGAGCCAGAGTCTGCGTTGATACATGCGACTTGATGAGGGAGGGAGAAGGACTCCTTCTAGGCTGTCAGTCCGGTTGCCTATTCCTGGTGGAGGCGGAAGTCCACGAGAATCCTTTCGTTCAACCCAGACCTTTTAGGGTGAACGCTGGCCCAGTATCCCTCTACGTGATGTGTTCTCTGGAAAAGACGAGGTATCTTTCAGAGCTTAAGGCCGGAGAGGAGTCAATGATTGTGGACAGAAACGGCAATGCCAGATTCACGAATATTGGCAGAGTCAAAATCGAGTGGCGGCCCTTGCTGCTAATCGAGGCGGAACATGAGGGAAAACGTTTCAAAACCATAACTCAGAACGCGGAAACAATAAGGCTTGTAACGGAGAAGGGCTCCACGCCAGTGACGACGCTGAAGCCCGGTGATGAAGTTTTGGCGTGCATACTTGAGGGTGGAAGGCACTTCGGAACACTGGTTAAAGAGGAGAGGGTTGTGGAACTTTGACGGTAAGAATATGCGTTTCCATAATGCCCAAAGGCCTTGACGAGGCATTGAGGCTTATTGAAAAATCTGAAAAATATGGGGTAGACTTTATCGAAGTGAGATTGGACGAAATCGGCGACTTTAAAGGTTTAAAGGAAATAGTTGGGTGCACAGAAATCCCGCTCATCGCAACCATTAGAATACCTAAACGTAGTGGAAAATATTTTGGGGAGGAAGCTGAACGTGCAAAAATTCTCTTAAACGCTGCTTCAAGCGGTTTCAAGTATGTAGACATCGAGTTGAATTCTCCTTCGTTGAAGGACGTTGTTAAAGACCTATCAACTTTAGGCGTCAAGCCCATAATATCATTTCACGACTTTGAAAAAACACCGGAAAAAGGGGAACTGCAACGGATTCTGAAAAGCGAAATAGAAAAGGGAGCTGACGTTTGCAAGATAGTAACAACTGCCCAAAGCCCACAAGACAATTTGACTCTGCTACAATTCTTACACGATGAAAGTAGGAAAGCCAAGATTGTTTGTTTCGCTATGGGGGCGCTGGGTAAACTTTCAAGGCTTTTGTCGCCGCTTTATGGGGGATATTTCACGATAGCTTCTCTGGAGCGTGGTATAGAAACGGCTGCTGGACAAATGACTATCGAGGAAATGAGAGCGGCTTATAAGGCGTTGGGAGTCATGTGATGGAGGTTTCGGGAAAGACTAAAGTGTTCTGTGTTATAGGCGATCCGATTGAACATTCACTAAGCCCAATTATGCACAACGCGGCGTTTAGGCACTTAAAAATTGACGTCGTTTATGTTGCCTTCAACGTAAAAGAAAACATGCTCGATGACGCTGTAAAAGGCATGCGCAGTTTTGGTATATGTGGTATGAACGTTACAATGCCCCACAAAACCGCCATCATCAAATACCTAGACGGGAGCGACCCCGTGGCAAATTTTGTCGGCGCTGTTAACACTGTGCTTAACGCTGATGGAAAACTTTTAGGCTTCAACACAGATGGCATCGGAGCTTTAAGCGCTTTAGAGGAGAACGGCGTTAAACCAAAGGGCAAAAGGGTTCTTATTTTAGGCGCAGGGGGTGCCGGAAGAGCCATAGCCTTTCAATTGGCACAAGAGACCGATGAACTAATTATTCTTAATAGAGACGTAAACAAGGCTAGGCTTCTGGCGGATGCCCTCAGAAAAAGGTTTAACAAGAAAGTTGTTGGGAACAGTCTCTCGCACAATGTTCTAAAGAATTGGATTGAAGACGTGGATGTGCTAATTAATGCCACTTCAGTGGGAATGCATCCTCACCAATACGAGACACCCGTCGATAAAAGTTTGCTTAGACCCAATCTTACCGTGATGGATATTGTTTATAACCCCGTCGAAACGAGACTTCTGAAAGAGGCAAAATCTGTTGGAGCCAAAGTGATATATGGCACTGAAATGCTTGTTTTCCAAGGAGCAGCCTCCTTCGAAATATGGTTTAACAGGTCCGCCCCTGTAAGCGTCATGAGAGAAGCCATTATGGAGAAACTTCAAGTGAGAGGCCTGAACATTGAGCAGTAAAGCAACAGCCATAAGCTATGGCGGTGCAACCATAATAAACGCTATCGCAACAGGTAAAGGGGCAGCCTTCGGAGTGAAGTTGTGGACAAAGGCGGAAGTTAGGATAACAGGTTATCCGCATGTTATACGGGGCGAAATCACTTCAGACCCCTCCGAAAGCACAACACTCATAGAAAAAACCGTGAAGAAAGTCTTGGAACATTTCGGGCTTGCCGGAAAATTTGGAGCCGAAGTTAAAACATGGTCCAACATACCAATTGCATGCGGATTGAAAAGCAGCAGCGTCGCCGCAAACGCTATAGCCTTGGCTACCGTGGCTGCCCTCCAAAAAGAGGTTGACGACTTAACCATAATTAATCTGGGCGTTGAAGGCGCCATGGAGGCAAAAGTAACAGTAACCGGGGCGTTTGACGACGCCTGTGCCTCTTACTTTGGCGGAATAGTCATCACAGACAACTTTAAGAGAAAAATAGTCAAACGGTTTAAAGCTCCGGAAGACCTTAAAGTCCTATTCCACATACCGAAGACGAAAGTTTACACGAGCAGTATAAAAGTTGAAAAATTGAAGACGATATCGCCGCTGGTTGAAATAGCTTATAGAGAAGCCTTGAAAGGAAACTTTTGGCGCGCCTTAACTTTAAACGGGATGCTGTATTCTTTCGCGTTAGGCTACGACCCCTCAATAGCCATGAACGCTCTGACGGCTGGAGCCATGGCTGCGGGACTATGTGGAAAAGGTCCAGCTGTAACGGCAGTTGTTGCTGAAGACAAGGTTGACAAGGTTAAAGAGGCTTTAATGAAATATGAAGGTGAAGTTATAGAGGCAGAAATAAATAATGAAAAAGCTAGGGTATTGGAAGTTTCTCCATGACGAACATTATAATCAAGCCCGTGAAAGCGTTAAGAGGTGAGGTTGAAGCTCCCCCGTCCAAGTCTTATACGCATAGGATGCTTGTTGCAGCGCTCTTATCGGATGGAAAAACCGTGATAGAGAAGCCCCTAGTTTCCGACGACACACTGGCTACATTGGAAGCGATAAAAGCCTTCGGAGCCGTTGTGGGACAAAAAGTTGGCTTCTGGGAGATTGACGGACAGCCCCCACTAAAAATGCCTGAAAAGCCTGTGAACTGCCGGGAGTCTGGAACAACGTTACGCTTCATGATACCCGTAGCCGCTCTCGCCCAGGGGAAAACAACATTCATAATGGGACCATCGCTAAGTAATAGACCGATAAAGCCCCTACTTCAAAGTTTAGGAGTTCTTGGCGTTAAGACAGAGCATCATCCTCCAATGGTAGTGGTTTATGGCGGTGGAATCGATGGGGGAAAAACAACTCTACGGGGCGACGTGAGCTCCCAGTTTGTTTCTGGACTTTTGTTTGCATGTCCCCGTGCCAAAAACGATACTGAGATTGACATCACAAAAACCGTTGAGTCTAAGGACTACATAGACATGACTGCGGAAGTTTTACATAAACATGCGGTGGAAGTTGAAATCTCAAAGGACTACAGCCATATAAAGATTCCAAGCAGACAAGAGTACAAGCCCTTCAAACACAAAGTCCCCGGAGACTTTTCATCCGCGGCGTACCTTTTGGCGGCAGCAGCCATAACATCATCAAAAATAAGGGTTTACAATCTTGATTACACGTCAAGGCAAGGAGACAAGGCAATTTTAGAAACACTCAGACAGGCGGGGGTTAACGTGCATGTTGAAGAAAACTTCGTTGAAGTGCATGGCACAGTAAGCAACGCTATAAAAGTTGATGCTGGCGACATTCCAGACCTCGTGCCTGCATGCACAGCCATTGCGTGCTATGCAACTGGCAAGTCGGAGATACGCAACGCCGGAAGATTAAGGTATAAGGAGTCGGATAGGCTGGCAGCCCTCTACACAGAGTTTAGAAAGATGGGCGCAGACATAAATATGGAGGGAGACAGCCTCATAATGAGAGGGCCTTCCAAGCTTCGCGGTGCGATGATAGATCCGCATAATGATCATAGAATAGCGATGGCGTGCGCTATCGCCGCTTTGGGCGCTGAAGGAAACTCGACAATTATGAATGCTGAATGCGTGGGTAAGTCTTATCCCACGTTCTTTAAAGACTTAAGTTTGTTGGGAGCGGAGATAGTTGGCGGCGAACTCGTTTGGTAAAGCCTTCGTTGTAACAACTTTTGGTGAAAGCCACGGAAAATGCGTCGGCACAGTCATAGACGGCTGCCCGGTAGGTCTACCCCTCTCTGAAAGCGACGTGCAAACGGAGTTGGACAAAAGAATCCCAAGGAAGCCGGAAATAACCTCTGGAAGGATCGAAAAAGACGCTGTGGAAATATTGTCTGGAATATTTGAGGGACACACCACGGGAGCGCCAATCTGCATGCTAGTCTGGAACAAGAAAGTAGCCCCATTAGAATACGACATTATAAAAAACCTGCCAAGACCTGGACATGCAGACTACCCCGCCCACGTCAAGTATGGAGGCTTCAACGACTATAGGGGTGGCGGTAGATTCTCGGGGAGAATCACAGTGTCGTTCGTCATGGCGGGAGTCGTCGCAAAAAAATTGTTGCGGCTTTTCGGAGTTGAGGTGTTGGCGTACACCAAAGCCATAGGCGGCATAGAAATGAAAGAAACGCCAACACTAGAACAGATTAAGGAGGAAACCTACAAAAACCCCGTGAGATGTCCAGACCCGGTCAGCGCGGGGTCCATGGAAAAAGCAATAATCGAAGCTCGAAAGGAAGGGGATAGCCTTGGAGGCGTAGTGGAGTGCATAGCCCTAAATGTTCCAGTAGGCGTCGGTGAGCCCGTGTTTGACGCGTTGGACGCGGACATTGCAAAAGCCATATTCGCTGTGCCAGCCGTGAAGGGTGTGGAGTTCGGGGCTGGATTTAAAGTCGCCGCCATGAAAGGGTCTGAGAATAACGATCAGTTTGCCATAAGGGATGGCAAAGTGGTAACGTTGACAAATAATGCTGGTGGAGTGCTTGGCGGTTTGTCCAACGGAATGCCAATAGTGGTTAGGGCAGCCATTAAACCTACGCCGTCAATAGCCAAAAAACAGAAAACCATAAACCTGTCGGAATTCAGGGAGGCTACACTGCAAGTGAAGGGGAGACACGACCCATGCATAGTGCCGAAGGCCGTGCCAGCAATAGAGTCCATGGTTGCGATAACTCTAGCAGACCACATGATAAGGGCTGGAATAATACCGAGGGTTTTAGCAGAGGGAAAGTAATGTCAGGGAAAATAGCTGAGTTAAGGCAGAAAATAGACGAGATAGACGAAAAAATCCTACTTTTATTAAAAGAGAGAATTGAAATTTCCAAAAAAATAGGTGAAGAAAAGCGAAGGCATGGAATCCCACTGAGAGACTTTGAAACGGAGAATGAAAAATATAAACAAATAACGGAGAAAGCCCTACAGTTGAAGCTGAACCCTGAAGAGGTCAAAAGGGTTTACCGGGGAATAATAGACATGAGCGTACACGCACAAGAAAAATGATCGAAAACTGTTCATCAAGTTTCCTGCATCGTTAGGGTGTATCATGTAAATTTTAAATAAGCGGCTTTTAAATTCAAGACTTGTTGGATATGTTGTACGAAATAAACGAGAAGATAATAAGACTTGAAAGGGAAGGGCGTAAAATCATAAAGTTTAACCTTGGAGACCCTGACCAGCAAACTCCCATGGAAATCATTGAAGCTGCTTTTGAAGCTATGAGAAAGGGCAAAACAAAGTATGCGTCTGCCGCTGGAGAAGCCAGATTGAGAGAGGCTTTGGCTGAAATCCATGGAGTTAGCGCAGACAATATTGTGATAACCACCGGCTCCAAGTGGGCAGTTTTTGCAACCATGTATCTTCTGCTTGACAAAGGCGATAATGTGATAATTCCAAGTCCCCATTGGACAGCTTACGATTTGGCGGCTAAAAGCTTGGGAGTTGACGTTAAACTCATAAAAACAAGGCTTGAATCAAACTGGGAAGTAAACATCGAAGAGCTTGAAAAGCTCATTGATAGCAAAACGAAACTTATGATACTCAACAATCCAAACAATCCAACAAGCAAAATGATGAATGAAAAAGTTGTAGAAGAAATGGTCAGCTTGGCAAACGAGAGCGGAGTAAAGATTTTGGCTGACGAGGTTTACGCGGACATAAGTTTTGTTAAGACGAAGAGCCTCCTCGAATACGAAGGCGAACATATAGTGGTTAGGAGCTTTTCAAAAACGTTTGCCATGACAGGGTGGAGGATAGGCTACCTTATCGCAGAGAAAGCGTTAACAGACAAAATCATCAAGCTTAACCAGATAACATTGACAAATGTTCCTGTTTTCATACAAGAAGCAGCCCTAAAAGCTTTAGAGTTAAGACATCAAGTGATTAAGGCCATGCGGGAAAGTTACCAAAAAAGAGCGGATCTAGCATATAAAATACTTTCAGATACAAAATTGAAGTTCATAAAGCCGGAGGCACCCTTCTACATTTTTCCAAAGTTTGATGGATTAAATTCAGAAATGTTTAGCTTTAACCTCCTAGACAAGGGCGTGGCCGTTGTGCCGGGAACCTCTTTTGGCGATTACCCTGAACATTTTAGGATTTCTTTGACAGCTCCAGACGACGAAATTGAAATTGGACTTAAGATAATTGCAGAGGCCTTTAAATGAGAATTGCAATAATAGGCGCCGGGCGGATGGGAAGGTGGTTTGCAAAATTCTTTCAAGAACAAGGATTCACGGTTATTGCTTCGGACAAAGACCGTGAAAAGCTGCAAAAACTGAAAGGGGAGCTAAATGTTGAAATTACTAATAACGTGAAAGCTGTGGAAAGCGCGGACAGAATCCTCGTATGCGTGCCCATAGACAACTTTGAAGATGTAATCAAAGAGATAAGTACCCACATCCGGCTCGGGCAAGAAGTAATGGACATATGTTCCGTCAAGGAAGCCCCTGTGAACATAATGCATAAACATATAAGTAACGCCGTCACCTTGGGCACCCATCCGATGTTCGGACCGGGCGCCAAAAGCCTAAAAGGCCAAAATTTCGTTTTAACACCAACAAATTTTGAAGAGCAAGCTCTAGCTGAGGACTTTGGAAAATGGCTTGAAAGCAAAGGAGCCAACGTTTTCTTCATGACTCCACAGGAACATGACAAGATAATGTCGATCGTCTTAGGGTTGCCGTATTTTTTAAGCAACGTGGTCTGTGACACATTGCTGAGTATCGGAGAATTTGAAAAAGCGAAAAAAGTTTCCGGAATTAGCTACAAACTTTTACTGACTTTAATGGAAGCTGTTATCTCGGAGGAAACCGAGCTTGTCGCAAGCATACAGATGAAACTTCCAGAGATAGGTAAGCTTGGAGAGCTCCTATTAAAGAAAGCCAACGAATGGTTGGGAATAGTAAGGCAGAAGGAAAAAACAGCGTTTGTTGATAAAATGATACTTTTGAAAAACGGACTGGCAGAAGTGGATCCACAGTATTTCAGAGCATACGAATACATGTATAAGATGCTAGAAACTTTCAAAGATAAATGTTAAGTCAATAGCAAGCGTCTGCACCTTAGCAAAAAGAAAGTTTTATCGGCCAACATCATTACTGGTGTTGGCGTTTACTCCGTCTTACTCATCAAAAGCGAGGTTGGCGATATCAAGCTTTTCAAACTAATATAGGAAGCTGTTTGAAACCTTAAATATACCAGTCTTGAAATATTTGCGTTATGGACATGCAAACTAAGCAGAGTTCCAAGCTGCACATGTGAATTATTGATGTATGTGCGTGAGTTGCTGTCCCTATAATTCTGGCTTGGCTAATTTTATGGGCGCGTTAGACATCAGCGTGATAAGCATAAGGCTTTGGTTACTGTTATGTGTAAAAAGTTGAAGATCATATGGTTTATGGCTTTTTGGGTCCAGCATAGCAAAACGCCTTTCATGAGTGTTAGTATCGCCTAAAAGTGCTGGTTTAAAATGTTTTGCGCTTAGCATCGACTTTTGCTTTTTATTCTTAGATGAAAAGTTTTGTTTATTTAGAAGATGTTATTGTGAATTTGCAATAGGAATCTCCTTTCGCTATGCACTGCGACTCCTTGGCCTCCATTTTTCTATTGAATAATTGTGCTGAGAATCCTGCTAATGTTCCTCGAATAAACTGACTATATGGTTTTTTGTTTCCAGCACCTAATTCGCACTCGAAGCATTCATATAACTTCAAAATTATTTTGGGAATGTCAGCCTTAGCTTCCACAATTTCGGTTCTACCCCTGCCCATGCTCTGGCTTAGAGGCGCCGTGATTTTATGCGCTATCTGAATTGGGTCTTTTGTTCCTAACTTGTCTGCTATCTTTTGGTGGTCTCTGCCATATCGCATGCCTGCTCCATATCCTATGTAGTATAGGGACGCCCCACCTGCTGTTCCAAATTGCTTCCTGATCTCGCTGAAAAGCCATTTATATCTGGGTCTATGAAATATTATGGCTCTTTCATCCGCTACAATGAGCCGGACTGAAAGATTGTCTGCCCAAACCTTCAGTAAAGGATAGAGAATTTGCACGCCTATAACGCCTTTTATTTTACGTATTTTCTCAATAAATTCTTCGATCGAGATATTGGAATCGGTTATATCCAAAAACCCCGATCCAACAACTTTTCCATCGCCAACTACATTATACTGAATGGTAAGAGTTACAATGTTATGTCTAAAACTAAATCGGATAGCTCCTTCAAAACTTCCGGATCAAGCTTCGACTAGATTAATAAGCCCAAACCTTCCTTCCTGGACGGAACAGAAACTCCCAACGTTAAAACCTTCCATAATACCACCCTTTCTATAGTAGCTTCTCTGTTGCCTCTCTTTCTAAGCCATAAAGCAAAGTTTAGTAGGGTAGGTGAAAGGATGGTGGGGTAGCTGGGATTTGAACCCAGGATCGCCAGCGCCCCAGGCTGGTATCCTTGACCAAGCTAGACGACTACCCCACAGCCCCGGACGGTTACCCCGGGGGATTTATTTTCTTTTTCTAAAGAGTTTGATGTTGTCTATATCTGTTACGTATTCGAAGCCGGCCTCAATAAGCTGGGTTGCCTCTTCTATGGTTTTTGCCGTTTTGCAGATGTACTCGTCTGTTTTGAAGTCGATTAGTTGTGTGTAGATTAGGGTGTTTTCGATTTTCTTGTGGCCTAGGAGTTGCATGACATGTAGGATATCCTTTGTTTTAGCAAACAAAAGGGCTCACAGCGAACATACCCGGCGGACCCGCCAAGTCCGGACATACAAAACAATTATTCAATGCTTATACTCGCGTAGACTATAGAGACTCTTGGCTTTTTAGACAAAATGGAATCGCGAGGGAAAGCGAATTTGCGTTGTCAAATACCACATAAGTCTTCCTTTGTCTATAATCTGGACGCAAATTTGAAAGAATAAGTTGAAAATATCAATATCAGAATTTTATCTGGTTTAAGGAAATTGGCGGGCCCGCCGGGAATTGAACCCGGGACCCCCGGGTTTCTTGGCTTTTGCTTAAAAGCCCGGTGCTCTATCCTTACTGAGCTACGGGCCCAACTTTTCCTATCGGAACATTATATGTCTCTTCCTCTCCTTTTCTCTTGATGAGCCTTGGAGAGGTTTAATTATATGCATGCACTTTCTAAAAGGGCTTTGAGGCTATATGAAGATTACGCAGAGGGT
>JAWCLS010000018.1:0-13879 GCA_038850545.1 Bathyarchaeia archaeon | reverse complement strand
CAGCCCTCAAAAAGGACTTAAAGACCACCCGTTATTCCCAACAAAAGTTCAGTATTATTCACCGAGAGATGGGAAGATGGTTATAGGCTTATACACAATCACTCCAAGTAAACTTGCCACAATGTTTCCTGATATAGGCTACCCTCAGCTGAGGCTTGCCAAGAAGCTCTACGCTAAGCTAGGCAAGACTTGGATTGAAAAGGTTAGGGAGGCTTATGGCGCTGAGGGATATGCTGGGGTGGGACGCTTGGCAGACTACAAAATGAAACATGTTATTGAAGCTTTAATGTTGAAACTTTCGTCTCTGTCGGGAGAACTTTTCCCCGCGTCTGATTACAGTTTCATTGACAGCGTGGTTCAAAACATATGTAGGGGCGTGAGCTGCCTTGTGGACATTTCTGGAATAGGCGCAGAGGAGCAAAATAGAGTTACATGTCTGACGGCTTCTGCTGTTGCAAACCATTATAAGCGCATGTGGGAAGAAAACTACGAAGAATGGCAAAAGCTTCCTACGCTTTTAATAACCCTTGAAGAGGCCCATGAATTCTTGGACCCAAACAAACCTAGGACAATATTTTCAGATATTGCCTTAACGTACCGCAAATACCGCGTAGGCCTTAACGCTGTAACTCCAAGGCCGTCGAGAATAAACTTCGATGTTTTCGCCGAGTTATGGACAAAAATAATAATGAAAACAGAGCTGCGGAAAGACCGCGCTTACCTAACTGAAAGTACACCATATCTGGAATACAGCGACACAGAGATTAAAATGCTAGACGTTGGTGAGGCTCTGCTGATTTCTGAACCGAAAATACGGTTCGCCGTGCCAATAAAAGTTACTCACTACCCAGAGTACCTAAACAGAAAAGCAAAGGAATATGAAGCTTCATGGTCGGCAAGTCTCTCTGAAATGGAGAATCGCCTAAAAAGTCTAAGCCAACAACAACCTCTTCAACTTTAGTAGCTAGGCTGGCTCGGCCTCTGTTTTCTTTAGAATATTCTCCATTTCTTTCTTTACGCCGTATTTGAAAGGAATCTTGCTTGAATCCCTCTCCAAATACCCTTCTTCATAAAGCTTCTTCATCAGCCTAGCTGTGTGTTCCCTGCTAAGTTTAATTCTCTCTTTAATCTCCGGGGCAGTTTTAGGGCCTTCTGCAGCCAGCATTTCCAGCACAGCCAACTCAGTCTCAGTTAAGGGCGCTAACGCTTTTTCCCTTTTTATTGGTATGACCGCCTCGACACTAGGTTCAGGAGCCGTTGACAATTTTTGGGCTTGCCCCTCTAACGTTGAAATCCTCGTGGTTAATGCCTCTTGTGACGCAATAAAATCACGCATTTTACTCTCAAATACATCTAGTCTCGTCTGCATCTTCTTCAACTCTTCTGGAGTAACGCTAACTTTTGTCTCTGCGATATTGAATTTCCCCTCAAGATTTTCCACCCTTTTAAGGGCTTCGCTACTCCTTGAAGATGCTAAATCAACCTTATAGACAACAGACTCCAACGTTTCAACTGCACGCTTAAGCTCCCTACTAAAGCTAAGAATAACATCATCAAAAGCCTCCTTGGCTTTTTCATACTCCTTCTTAATTTTGACGACATTCCTATAATACTCAAAAGCGGCGCCTACAGCCACAGCGAAGAAAATCCCTGCAAGAAACAATAACACTTCACTCATACAATGTCCTCCGCGGCTCTAATGTAACATTTACGTGATTTCAACATGTTACATCACACATCACAGTTTGTGATGAAACCAAATTTAAAGATTACGGTGTACAATGCCTTTGGTGCTCTTATGACACCACACATCACACGGTTAACAGGATCCATCATATATTTGTGGTAAGTCCATGCCGATGAGACTTTTCTAGGCTTATTTTCAGATTTAAGCCCTTTTATTTCGTTTTTCAAAGCCATATTTTCTCAATTAATGAGCCTATTTACCTGCCCTTGTGATTTGTGATGTCACGGCAATCCCTCTGAGGGATTTGCTAGCTGTTTAAGGCTTGTTTCAAGCTCTTCCCTTAAAATCTTAAGGAATTTTAGCTGCTCCTCTATTTGTTCTTCGCTTAGTGGAATGTTCTTGTGCGCCTCTACATATTCTTGCAGTTTGTTTGCTACTTCAATATAGGGATCTAAAGTTGCGCTTTCAAAGATTCCTACATATCCCAAAAGTATTACCGTGTATATTGCTTTTATCACGTTTTCCTCAGCCTGCCTTAAAGTTCTATTAAAAGCTCCACGGCTTATTTTTGCCTTTGTTAACCTTAATCTGGCTTTTTCTTCGTACTTAAGAGGTTTACCAGAGAAATTTTCGGCTAAAATGTTAATAAGCAAAGTTTCAAGCTGAGTTTTAGTTAAATGACTATTTTTAGCCAATATTTTCACAATAGGATCTTCCATAAGCTTCTTTAACCACAATTGAACATTATCTTTTAGCTTCACTTCTCTCCCTCAAGCGGTCCTTTCCAACGGATACACTTTTGTATACAAGCAAGAACTTTAAAAGCTATCGGAACGCAACTCTGTTAAAATAACTCCAAATATCCAAAGCACCGCGGCTAAAATGCAAAAGAGCCATTTTACACTATTCTTTTACGATTTTGTGCCAAAAAATTTTAGATTTACCAATTATAAATGTTTAAACGCGAAAGTTTACATAGAACTTCGTGCCGCTTTTGCTGTTAATGCTTTTAAGTTACTATAATTTTAGCCGTAAAGAACGACGAGGTCCTGACGGTTAATTGCTTGCTTTATTTGGGCAAAATATGCGCAGTAAGGTCTGATTTACCTAGTTTAACAATTAGCATTTTGTGACTGTGTGATGTCACCGATTAGACAAAGTCACTTGTGATGCCACGCTTTGTTCGTGATTTTTCCTCTAGCAACCTGCCTTTGTGATTTAAGTGTGATTTTGACACTGCTATAAAGGGTTTAAAGGTTTTCAGCCTTTATTTTCATTTTTTCAAAAATTTCTGGGCGTAAATCCTTTAATGTGGGGGCAAAAATCTCAACTGGTTTAATGTCCGCGTAGTCTACCTCGCCCACTACTAGGTTTTCCTCGTCATACACCGCTCTTACAATAATATTTCCGTTTGGACCTATCAGTCTACTTCCTCCCCAAAACTGTAGTCCGTCCTCTATGCCAACAAGATTGACATAGGCTAAAAAGGCGGCGTTTTCCATAGCCCTAGCGGCTGTCAAAGTTTCGAAGAATGTTCGGCGAACAGCTGGTGAAGCGGAAATGCACGCTATTATTTTTGCTCCTTCTAAGCGTGCCAGCCGGCTTACTTCTGGGAAGAAAATGTCATAGCATATGATTAAGCCTATTTTCCCAAGTTCAGTTTCAAATGTCCCTACCTGATATCCCGGCCTAAAATACCTTTTCTCTTCGAAAACACTGTGGTTTGGAAGGTACATTTTGCGGTATTTTCCAATAAACCCCTCTGGGCCTATGAGGACAGCGGAGTTGTAAACTGTTGCCTCTGTTTTTTCGCTGAGTTCTGGCATTCCAAAAATGATGTGCACCCCAAGTTCTCTAGCTAATTTTTCCATAAAACCTGTAGATGGGCCTGGGATTTTTTCTGCAAGTTCGTAGATTTCATCTCTTACAATGTAACCTGTTAACGAAAGCTCTGGGAATATTATAAGTTCCGCGTTTTGCTCTTTTGCCTTCCTCGTGTATTCCTCCATTTTCTGCAGGTTTGCTTTTTTGTCTCCCCGGCGGCAACTTATTTGTGCTAGGGCTGTTTTGAATCTTTCCTTCATCCTTCATGCCTCTATTTAGCGGTTCACTTCGTGTATGGGAGTCTAAAGTCGAACCCGGCGGCTCTATACTGAATTTTTGTTGTTAGCGGCATTCTCCTTTTATGCTCCATACTTTTCCACCTTTCTTTCACTTTATCCACTGTGGCTTTTTCTAAACTCAATTGGCGTGCTATTTCTTCTGTTTTCATGAAATGTTCCAGTCCATAGAGGATAAGGTCGAGGAGTTCATATTTTATGCCTATTTCTTCTTCCGCCATCTGCCCGGGCCATAGTGCTGGTGAGGCTGGTTTTTGCACTATTTCTTCTGGCAAGCCTATATGTTTCGCAAGCTTTCGAACTTGGGTTTTATATAGATCCATTAAGGGAGCTATGTCCGCTGCGACGTCTCCCCATTTAGTGAAATAGCCTATCATGGTTTCTGACTTGTCTGAGCTTCCGCACACTATTAGGTTAAGCCTATTGGCATAATAGTATAAGTACACCATTCGTAGTCGCGCCTTTAGATTGCCTTTGCATAACTTGTCTTCGGGGTTAAAAACTGGTATAGTTTTTTGAATCTCCTCTAAGGCTGGCGTTATGTCAATGGTTTCCGTTTTCAAACCAAATTTTTCTGCTACAAGTTTTGCGTCTTCCACATCTTTTTTGTTGTATGTTTCTTTTTCAGGCAGCAAGAGTCCTAGAACTTTATCCCCTCCAATGGCCAGGGCGGAGAGGGCCGCTGCGGTGCAGCTGTCAATTCCTCCCGACAATCCTAAAACTATGCCTTTTGCCTTAGACTTTTCCACGTAGTCTTTTATGAAACCTTTTATTTTTGCTTCAACCTCTGCCCATTCTAAGTCTAGAACTGACGGTGTTAAATTCAAGGGCTCATCCCAATTGTTTAAGGATTAGGCAAATATTTAAGGACGAAGATAGAATACTGATAAAGTGTGATTCAGAACATTTGAAGGACTAGCATATGGGACGAAGAAGAAGAAAAGTCGTCCGCATTCCCAAAAAACGTTTACCAAAATTCTTCTCTTGCCCTATTTGTGGTAAGGAAACTGTCCGCGTAGAATTGTTCCGCGATGAGGGACGTGCTATTGTGAGTTGCAGTAGTTGTGGCGCAAGGGAAGAGTTTCCAATTAAAAGCGCGCTGGCAGAGATTGACGTATACTGCATGTTTACAGACAAAATTTATGGTGGAATAAGGGGAGTTTCTGCGCCAGAGGTTAAGGATGCAAGTTAAGTGATGCTTATGGTTGGGGCTGTTGAAAGGTACCTGCTCGATAGAATAAGATTCGAGGGTGCGATTCACATAACTCTCATCGACCCAGAGAAGGTTACCCCCCCTCAAGCCTCAACGATAGCTAAAAAGGCAGATGCAAGCGGAACATCAGCTATTATGGTGGGGGGATCAACTTTTGTTTCAATAAAACACCTCGACGATGTGGTAAAAACTGTGAAGCGCGCCGTAAAAATTCCCGTTATACTCTTCCCCAACAACGTGACAGGTATAAGCCGTTATGCTGACGCAATATGGTTTATGTCCCTCATAAACTCTGTTGACCCCTACTTTCTGGTCGGTGCACAAGTCTTAGGCGCCCCTTTAATTAAGAGATACGGGTTGGAACCCATCCCCATGGCGTATATAATCGTCGGGGAGGGTGGAACAGCAGGCATTGTTGGAAAGGCTGTTCCCATACCCTACAACAAGCCTGAATTGGCTGTGGCGCACGCCTTGGCAGGGCAGTACTTGGGCATGCGCTTCATATACTTGGAAGCTGGCTCCGGCGCCAAGAAGCCAGTCCCCCCAGAGATGATTCGAGCTGTCAAGAGTAACATCGATGTGCCCCTAATCATTGGGGGAGGAATAAAATCTCGGGAACAAGCGTTAGCTGCAGCCTCAGCCGGAGCAAACATAATTGTCACCGGGAATGTTGTTGAGAATGGTCAAGTAAGAGATAAGGTTTCAGAAATTGTTGAGGGCATAAGAAGCAGCAAAACGTAACCTTTTAGTTTTTGCAAAATCTTGTATAGCAAAACGGTGCAGCCTTTCCTAGAAGGCGGCAAGTTTTCTTTTTTAGTGTTAGAAAGCCAAAATAAACAAACTTCAGTAAAAGGTATGAGGGGCTCCTTTGAACGCCAAAATGAGCAATGATTATGAAAAATACACGAAAGACCTAGAGCATCACCTTGAGCAGCTATATAATATGTGCAAAGGGGCTCGAGAGAAGGGCCTTGACCCCGCCCTTAAACCAGAATGCGAAGTTGCAAGGGACATGGCCGACCTCGTGGAGGGGCTTGTTGGCCCAAAAGGGGTTGCCGAAAGAATCAGAGAATTAAGCTCCAAACTTCCAAGGGAAGAATTGGCCTTCAAAATTGCAGAAGAAATTGTTTATGGAAAATTTGGACATTTAGAACCTGAAGCTGCAGCGGAACAAGCAGTGCGCACAGCCCTAGCGATTCTAACAGAGGGCCTTACAGCTGCACCTTTGCAGGGAGTGGCGAAAGTTAAAATCAAAGACAACAATGATCGAACAAAATATCTTGCTATTTATTTTGCCGGGCCAATACGTTCTGCAGGCGGCACTGACCAAGCGTTAACCCTCGTTATTGGCGATTTTATCCGTAGGCTTCTCGGGCTTGACCGCTATAAACCAACAGAGGAGGAGATTGCCCGCTTCATTGAGGAGATTAGGCTTTATGAACGTTCGGTGAGCCGCTTCCAATATCATATTTCCGATGAAGAGTTGCAAAGGGCTCTCCGCTGGCTGCCAGTAGAGGTTACAGGAACGGAGTCGGATCCCGTAGAGGTTTCCTCCTATCGCAATCTTCCACGCGTTGAAACTAACAGAGTGCGAGGCGGCGCACTGCGCGTCGTGAATGATGGAATTGTTGGTCGGGCTTCAAAGGTTTTGGCAATCATAGAAAAGCTTGGAATTCAAGGGTGGGACTGGCTTAGGGAAATCCGAAAAATGTCTGAAAAGAAATCCGCCGGGTTTATGGACGATGTAGTTGCAGGCCGCCCCATATTCGCCTTCCCCTCTAGGCGCGGTGGATTCCGTCTAAGATATGGAAGGTCCCGGAACACTGGATTAACAGCTGTGGGCATTCACCCTGCAACGATGCTTGTGCTTCAAGGCTTCATAGCTGCGGGCACTCAGCTGCGTTTGGAGCTTCCTGGAAAGGGCGGTGTTGCTGTCCCAGTTGACTCTGTGGAACCTCCAATAGTCAAGTTGAAGGATGGCTCTGTAGTTCGAGTTTCCGTTGACAATTTTGACACCTTAAAAGATAAAATTGAGAAGGTTCTTTTTCTAGGCGACATCCTAGTTAGTTTTGGCGATTTTCTATACCAAGGCAAAAGTTTGAGTCCTTCCGGATATGTTGAGGAATGGTGGGTTGAAGATCTCCGTGAAATAATTTTAAACGAGTTCGGTGGAGACCTCCAAAAAGTAGCAGCCGCCACGGGAGTTTCTGCGGAAAGGCTTAAAGGTTTTTTGGAAGACCCCTTTACGTGCAAGCCTGACTGTGGAGAGGCGATAACCCTGTCCCTAAAAACACGTGTGCCCTTACATCCGGCTTTCACATTTTTCTGGTCAAACCTTGAAGGTGTTGGGGAACTTGAACTTTTAAGAAAATGGCTTCTCAACTCTGAATTGGAGCTTAAAGGAGACTTAGTCTGCAAAATTGTTGGTGACATGACAGATGATGTTAAAAAAGCCTTGGAAAAAATCTGCCTTCCCCATAAAGTTTTGAATGGCAAGATTGTTGTTGATGGCGATGAGGCTTGCGCCTTTGCCTTCTGTCTCGGTTACAAAGTTCAAGAAGTAACTTTTTCTTCTGTTAGAACTGTTCTGGAAGCGCTTAGAATGCTTTCTGGAGTAACTGTTAGGGATAAGGTTCCTACCTTTGTTGGTGCAAGGATGGGGCGGCCTGAAAAGGCTAAGAGACGGGAGATGTCCCCTCTTGTGCATGTTCTCTTTCCAGTTGGTTTGGCTGGGGGTTCCCATAGAGACATTATTGAGGCAGCGAAGCGCGATAAAATTTTTGTTGAAATTGTCAAGCGCAAATGCCCAATTTGTAAAACCTACACTATTGGCATAAAGTGTTCCGTGTGTAATTCTGAAACCGTTCTTGAAAGCGTTTGTCCAAGATGTGGGAGAACCCTCAATGGGAAAGTTTGCCCAACCTGCAAGGTTCCAGGTGTGTCCTATGAAAAACAAGCTGTTAACGTTAGGGAGTTGCTAGAGAAGGCTTGCAACCGTTTAGGTGTGTCTGCTCCGAAGCTTTTGAAGGGTGTCAAGGGGTTAACTAATGAAACGAAAACTCCGGAGCTAATTGAGAAGGGCATTTTGCGTGCAAAATACGACTTGTCAGTTTATAAAGATGGAACAATCCGCTTCGACGCAACCAATGCTCCTTTGACACACTTTAAACCGTGCGAAATAGGGGTTTCCGTCGAGAAACTCGTGCAGCTTGGTTATACGTATGATGCTTACGGTAACCCCTTAATAAATTCAAACCAAGTATGCGAGCTGAAAATTCAAGATGTTGTTGTCCCAGTTAAATGTGCTGAGTATTTCGTCCGCGTTGCAAACTTTGTCGACGAACTCCTAACCAAGGTTTACGGGCTTCCACCATACTATAATGCTAAGCGCGCCGAAGAGCTTATAGGGCATCTGATCATAGGTTTGGCTCCCCACACCTCAGTGGGCATTTTAGGGCGTATTATAGGGTTTACAAAACTAAATGTTTGTTATGCGCATCCTCTGTGGCACTCTGCTAAACGTAGGGACTGTGACGGGGACGAGGACACTTTGATGCTTGCCTTAGACACACTGCTTAATTTCTCAAGGGAATACTTGCCCGCACAAATTGGCGGAATTATGGATGCCCCTTTGCTTTTGATCCCTGTTGTTAATCCAAAAGAGGTGCAGAGGCAAGCCCACGACTTTGATGTGGCCGACGCTTACCCGTTAGAGTTTTACGAGAAAACATTGGAAAAGGTGGAAGCCAAACACGTCAGCCCCCTCATAGACCTAGTTGAGTATAGGCTTGGAACAGAAGCGCAGTTTGAAGGTTACCGCTTCACACTGCCAGTTTCAGACGTTAACGCCGGGAACGATGAAAGCGCCTATAAACGTTTTAAAACTATGATTGACAAGCTGCATAGTCAACTCTTGCTTGCGGAGAAGATTGAGGCTGTGGACGCCAGAAAAGTGGCATTTAAGGTTCTAACAAAGCACTTTATTCGGGACATTGCTGGAAACCTTCGGGCTTTTTCGACACAAGGGTTTAGGTGCAAGTCTTGTAACAAAAGATTTCGCCGTTTGCCTCTGCGTGGTAAATGCCCCATTTGCGGTGGAGAACTAACCTTGACGGTTTACCGTGGAGGCATAGAGAAATATCTGGACGCTGCTGAGCACATAATCAAAAGGTACGGTTTGCCAAAATATTACACTCAGAGAATTTTGCTCATGAAAGAAGAGATAAGCTCTCTTTTTGAAGGTAAAAAGCCTAAACAAATAAGCCTTACAGACTTTTCGTAAAGTGAAACCTTTTCTATTTCAAGCATAGAATAGTTTTTGGTAAACATGCCTAAAGAAGGGTATCACCCCAACGCGTATTTAGCTGACTTTAGAAACGTTAAGCTCGGCTTAAAGACAAGAACAGCCATATTAAACATTTTAGAGAAAAGCAGTGCGGACGCAAAAACAATTGCAAGGGACGCTGGCTTGCCCTATGGGGTTATTGTGCATCACCTTAAACTTTTAGAGGCGAAGGGGATAGTGCAAAGGAAGGGCAGACGCCCCTTTGTTTGGGGGCTCACGGGTTTGGGGCAAAGGCGACTGCAGTAAATCACAAAATAAGCTAGAATTTGCACCGGCAAGGGGACTGTTTACATTTCGGGCATTTGCCGTCATACTTGCTGATGGCAGCCTTCTCAAGGTCTATATTGGTTATATTTGCCAAGGAAGCCAGCCACGCAATGACATCTGCAAACTCATTTTCCAAAGCCTTTTTATCCTCAGTCTTCAAAGCCTCACCTAACTCTGCCACCTCTTCTACAAGCCACTCAAAAGTTTTTTCAACACCCCTTTCAGAATCCCTGTGAAAGTATAGACGCCGCATCATTTCCTGAAACTCTTTTACATGCATATTATCATCCACACTTAAATGTTCTTATGCCACCGTTAAAGCTTTAAAGCTGCGTGAGACTTTTCTGTCCCTTCGTTATTATGTGAAATACTTTAATGCCTTTTCTCTCAAGATGCGCCGATATAAACCTTCTATGGCAGTATTTTGGGTTCGCCTCCATACACATTATACATGTCCTTTTTCGGGAAGCCATCTCAAGCAGCTTCATAATTCCTTCCTTAAACAGTTTAGTCCGCATGTGCGCTTTGTATCCACCTCTTCGGTAGCCTCCCAGCTCTTTGCCGAGCCAAAAATACTCTATGCCATTTTCAGGAAGCCACTTTTCCATCATTTCCCTCTTAAAATGTTCAATTTTAGACGTTGGAAAACTGCGAACATCTACCAAAACTTGAATGCCATGCTCCCTAAGCAGCTCTAGGAAAACCTTCATGGGACGGTTGCTATGCCCAATAGTCCACACTGTTGTTGGCAATTCTACGGCCTACTCTCATTTTCTAAGGCTTTCGCGTTCCTTAATATATTAATCCTTTAAAAATGAAGTTATTCTAGAGAAGAATTAACGTAACATTAATAATTGAGAGATGCCTTCGAGTTAAAACGCGAGGAATGGTGAAATTTAAGATGAGTAAGAAAAGGAAAAGCGAATCAACGCCTATGCCCGCTGCAAGTGCAGGTTTACTTAGATTTTTTGAGGAAGAAACTGAGGGTATTAAAGTTAAACCTGAATTTCTCGTAGCTGCAGCGGTTGCTTTGATAGTCTTATGCATTTTAGCACATGTATTTTTCTAAAACTTCGTAATTAACGACGAGAAGCTGAATGTAGAACTTCTATTCTCTGAACAGAATTTAGATGAATAAATATTTCGCTTCTTTCCTCCCTGCTTGCAACTTGTGGTATTGGCTGTGCAATTGTTGCACGCAGAACCACCGCTTCTGCGTCTGAAAGCCATATCCCCGCCGGCTCCCTCGTCACCGCCACTAGCGTCCCTTCAAAGCCATAGGCAGGATCTAAGATGACTCTAACGCTTTTGCCCAAGTTTTTCTCGAGCATATGAAATACTGTTAGGGGTAGAGTTTGTTCAGGCATAGGCTCCGCAAATTCTTAATTAGCGCTTTAAAGATAAAACAGTTACTCTTCTAGGCGATGTTCAGGATGATGTTTAAGGGAAATTGGTGGTTGCTTTTTAACTTTCACTTTTAAACCTTTATGTCAGAATCCATACGACAATTTAATATGCTTGATGTGCTTTCATAGAAAAACCGCTTGAGTGATAAGCGTGGTCGCCGAAGAATCTTTCAACCAGTACCTTGATAAGGCAGTTAAGCATTACTCATCGCTTTTCATGCTTCCATCACGCAGAAGCATAATTTTATTTTCAGCGCTGGTTTGTGTGGTTGGAGGTTTAGTATCCTCCATTAGTCTCTCCTTATCCTTTGTCAGTCTAATTGAGGGACTGCTTTTGGGCTTTTCACTTCTTCTTGTAACTTTATTTTCCAACTATATTTTAAGCGCATTCGTTTTAAAGCAAGATGCAGTCTATGATTTGAGGAGAACTGCGGCGCTTTCCCTTTTCTCTTGGATTTTATGGCTTGTTTTTATCCTTGTGGGCGGTGTTGCAGCCGCATTATTTGGTTCAGTGTGGGCAGTTAGACTCTGCCTAATTGGGTTTTCAGCTGTTTTGATCCTCCGTTTCATAGTTCTCCACGTGACATCTTCTGTTGATTATAAACGCTTTTTTCTGGCTTCCGCTCTTCAACCTTTCTCCTGTTTAATTCCCTTCACGGTGTTGTGGTCAAACACAACTGACCTTAAAATTATCTTCCTCTTTTCAGTTTACGCTCTAGCTATTAGCCTCCTTTCAAGTTTTTCCTTCATTTACTTGGTAAACCGTGTGGGCGAACAAAACGTTGGAGAGCCGTCTCTAGCGATTCTAAGAGCCTTTTTGCTAAACTGGATTGCAGATTTAAACGCTCCCCTTGAGGCTTTTCTAGAGAGGCTAAGCGAGGAAAAAGACCTTGAGGTTTCAGTGGCAAGGTTTGATGGTTTTAAGGCTAAAGCAGTCGTGGTTGTTTCCTCTGTTCATCCCGGACCATTCAAAAATGTTGGTAGCAGTCTTTTTCCTTCCATGCTTAAAGCAGCCTTAGAGCAGAAGTTTAACTGTGTTGCATGTGTGCCTCTGGGTTTACTAGGCCACGAGCTTGATTTGACTTCTCAAGCTCAAAATCAAAAGGTAATCAATTGTGTTGTCAACTCTGTTGATTTTAAAGTTTCTGAGAGTGAGGCAACGCCTTTCATAAAAGTCAGCAATGGTTTAGCCACGGCATGTTGCCAAATTTTCGGTAAATCCGCTCTCATCGCTTTTTCTCTTGCTCCAAATACAACTGAGGATTTCCCTCAAGAATTGGGCCTCTTCGTCCGTAAAGAAGCTGAAAGGCGTGGACTGCATTCTTGTATAGTTATAAACGCCCATAATAGTATAGACGGTGCAATAAACCCAAAAGAGGCTCTGGAGGCACTAAAAACCGTTGCTGTTGAATGCATGGAAAAAGCTGCTTCCTTAGCCAGAACGCCCTTTAAGGTTGGCGTTGCAACTTTCACGCCGAAAGAGTTCAGCCTCAGAGATGGTATGGGCCCAAGCGGCATTACCGCAATGGTTGTCGAAGTTGGCAAACAGCGAGCAGCATACGTAGTTATCGACGGGAACAACATGGTTTCAGGTTTGCGTGAAAAAATTCTTTCAGCCCTCCGCTCCTTAGGCATACATGAAGGCGAGATTTTCACCACAGACACGCATTCCGTAAATGCTTTAACGCTGAACGAGCGGGGTTACCACCCCATAGGCGAAGTTATTGACCATGAAAAACTAATTAGCTACATTAAAGACATAGCAAACGCGGCATTATCCAATTTAGAGCCAGTGAAAGTAGGCTGCCGCAGCGTAAAAATTCCAAAGGTTAAAGTTATTGGGCAGAAACCTCTGGAAAAATTATGCTTGCTCCCTGAGAAAGCCTTTAAAAGGGCTAAAAGAATAGTTGTCCCCCTATTTGCGGCCACTTTTCTATTTCTAATGCCATTTTTGCTGTTAGTCTAAAATAACTCCTATCGAAGACAGGTGTCCGCATCTAGCATAGTTGATGTTGAAAAGATTCAGAATCGTACAGTCCAATCTTAAACATGCGGTTCGGTAATGGCGCCATTAATGGAAAAATATAAGAATCCCAAAAGGTAATGATATGTCTACGTATCCCGTCAACCGTCAACGATAGGTAGGAGTAGAAAATGTCGGAAGAAAAGCAGAAGCCTCTGAAGGAAGAAAGAGCTACCAAAAGTGTGCAAGTAAACGAGAACACGGTGCTTATTGGCAAGAAGCCAATAATGAACTATGTGGTTGCCTGCCTAACATTCTTCAATTCCGGTGCCAAAAAAGTTGTTATAAAGGCCAGGGGGCGGGCTATCAGCAGAGCAGTGGACACCGTTGAGTTGTTAAGACGTGCTTTCCTTAAGGACTTGCAGCTGCAGGATATTTCAATAGGCACAGAGGAAGTTACGAGAAGCGAGGGACAAAAAACTAACGTTTCAACAATTGAAATCACAGTGGCAAAACCATAAAACCAGCAATCACTTCCATCAAAGCCGTTAGGAGCTCTCCAGATATTTTATTTTGCAAGCGTTAATTCTATTTCCTATTTTCCGGGCGTACAGATAGTTATATAAAATTGTCTTTCTAATGGTTATTCTCCGTTGTGAGCAAAATGAGTGTTTATCCAAAAATAGTTGTAACTCCTCCTGGACCAAAGGCGAGGGAGCTTGTTAAAAAGGATGAGAGGCTGATTTCTCCCTCATATGTGCGTTTTTATCCTCTTGTTGTTGAATCTGGTAGGGGCTGCATAGTTAGAGACGTTGACGGAAACGAGTACATAGACTTCAACTCGGGGTTGGCGTGTTTAAACGTTGGGCACAACCATC
>JAWCLS010000017.1:0-14017 GCA_038850545.1 Bathyarchaeia archaeon | reverse complement strand
GGGGAAATAAAATGCACGGTCTGCGGCTATAGGGTTTTGAAAAAAATAAGGCCGCCTGTTGTTAAGCGTGTCCCAGCTGTTTAAAGGTGCGTAAACTGTAAACTACAAAAATATGAAAGTCGCTGTTTTTTATTCAGCTAATGTTTACGTTTCGTTTTAGAAAATTTCCTTTTCCCCAATTTTACGAAGGGCTCTTCCCCGAAGTTTTATTGCTGGTCCGACGACTTCCTCAGGCTGTTTTTCAGCTGTTTTTCGTTTAACAGTTTCGCCGCATATTCCTCCTGGAAGGAGCCGCCTTTTACTGCATAAGGCGTAGGAACAGTTTGCCACGTTGCATATGTCCTCAGTCCACGCGCACCATACGCCGTCTCGACGGTGAACTGCAGCGTTTTTTCCACATTTGAACAATTCACATTTGGGAGAACATTTCTTTACATGCGCCAAGGCTGATACAACCTTTGATGCTCTATAAAACTTTCACACTTGCTGCTTCTCTAAAAATGTGTTTTCAAAATTTGATATAAACTTTTTCCCGTTAAGCTCCATATTCAAACTCCAACTCACGCTTTTCTTAGCTTGAGCCACCGCTTTCTGCAAACATCTAATGCAAGAATCAGTATTATAACCGCCGCAACTAACATTATTGCTGTAAATTGGGCAGTTTCAATTAGAAGGCCTGCTAGAATAACATACTTTCCTATTTTAACTTCAATGGGATTTGTTTCGTTTCTTTCTTCGTCAACCAAAATTGTGAAGGCTGCTGTCGGCTGATTTTGATCTGCTAAATACACTTTTATTCTTAGCGTCCCGCCGATTTCTGTAAATTTCACCAAGCCATTGGCCTCGGTGCGCTTTGAACTAAGCATTAGACCATTTCTTTCTAAAGTTACATTCGCATTGGGTATAGGTTGCCCGAAATAGTCAACCACTTTAACATAAATGGGCAAGTTGTAGCGGACACACTTAATTGTTACGCTTTGATCATCAAACATGTTGACTTTAGTTTCATTTAAGAGTATTCCGCGATAATAGACCTTTACAAAGTACACTCCAAAAATGCAGTTTAACAGTGCTTGGCCATTTTGATTTGTAGAACTTTCATAGCGCAATCCGCCCATTAACTCTTGGGCTTTCACAATGGCGTCTGGTATGGGTTGATTTTTTGCGTCAAAAACATTGACGCTGAGACTTTTCACGGGATAGGCTATAACTATATTGTTCCATGCCTGCACCTGCAAATTTGAGAAAGTATTATTTTCGCTGAAGATTTTTCCGTAACGGGAAGCATTTACCGTGTATATTGCGTTTAAGAGCATGGAGTTTAACTGTGCTGTTCCAGTAATATCTGTTTGGTAGAGTTTCGCGGGTTCCGTTTTGCGTTCGCCTCCGTTTAAGTCTGTGATGTAGCTGTAGGTTACGCTCAGGGAAACAAATGGAATCTTCACGCTAAAGTTCTGCGCATCCACCACTGTTATGTTTAAGTTTGTAAGTTGGCATTGGAGGTCTATTTTCTCTCCTTCATCTACAATGTTGAAAGAAGCTAAAGCGCCAACCTTAACTCCTTTAAAATACGCTGTAGAATTATAGTCTCCCCTTTCCAGCCAAATATTTGCAACTCCGTTTTCACCGCTTTTAGCCTCATAAGTCTCATTTACCGACCTATCATATATTTTGACAAGAACATCAGGTACCGCTTCATTGGCAAGATTGCGTGGGGAAATCTCGGTTTTAAAACCTGGAATTTTGAATACTTGCGTATCATTAGCGCCCTGCTTAGACGCTGGAATAGGTGTGATGCTTAAAACATAGTTTCCAACACGCGTGGTGTTTGGAACCCTCCAGTTTGCATTCAAAATGCCATTCTTGACGGACTGGTTAAAGGTGGCGACGGTTTCATTTCCAAATTTTATGGTGACATTAACATTACTGTAGGATGAGTAGTCAACTGCCTTGATTTTCACAAGGTCGCCTCTGTGGTACTCGCTACGATCTGTTAATCCTATGAAGAATGTTCCAACCACTGTTTCGTTGAAGAATATCTTGTATTCTCCCGTAAAGTTTGTGTTTGCGCCGTTTGAAAAGTCTGTGGGGTAAGTGAAAGTGCCAAGGAAATCTCCAACATCATTCGTGGTAATCTTTTCGGCGGCTTCATATGCTAAACCCGCAGCTGGTGTTTGAACCTTAATTTTGGGATACTCGTAGTTTGCTCTTCCCCCAGTCACCTTCACTGAAATAGCAACGTCATCTCCTTGTTGAAATTGGATGGGCGGCTCTGGAAGGAGCGGTTCAAAAGAGTATGAAGTTAGCACTGTGAAGGTTGCAGTAGCGCTTTCGCCAGTTTCAACATCAATTACAGCCACATCGTATGTGCCCTGCAGTGTGTGAGGAACCGTGAATGAAGTGTTCACCCCGTTGCCGACAGCGTTTCCGCCCTGAAGCTCAATTTGGCCAAACCTTAGCTTATACTGCCCGTTTTCTGTGCTTATGTTGGCGATTATTTGAACTGTTGTTCCAACGTGCCCGGATGTGGGATTTAAAGAAATTATCTTTGTTTCTGCCCTTACACAATGCAAAGATAACAATGCTGTCGTAGTGTATGCTAAAATAAGAAGGGTAAGCGTTAAAGGCTTGATTTTTCTGGTCAGTGAATGCGGCAATTTTCCACGTTCCATCCGAAGTTATAAAGCTTCTAACGTATTTGAACGTTTTAAAATTTACTTTTTTCCCTATTACAATTCAGGTTAAATCTATTAATGCATAGTTTTGGATGGCAATTTATTTAGCCAACTGCGCAAAGTATTGCCTAAGCATGGAGTGAAAATTGAATGATTGATGAAATTTTAAATTTGGTTAAGGCGCACGAGCAATGGCGCGGAAAAGAGTGTTTGAATCTTATTCCTTCTGAAAATGTCATGAGCCCCGCTGTGCGCAGTCTCCTCTCATCTGAACTTGGGCATCGTTACACTTCAAGAGACTGTTTTTACATGGGCACAAGGCTCATAGACGAAATTGAGCATTACGGTGAAGAGTTGGCGAAAGATGTTTTTGGAGCAGAAACCGCTGATTTGCGTCCGCTTTCCGGGCATATTGCAGACCTAACCTTTTTGGCCAGCTTTGCAAAGCCTGGCGATATGCTTATGTGCATATCCGAGGAAAACGGCGGTTATCCGGGGCTAGGCGAAACCGGTTTAGCCGGGCTTCTGAGTTTAAGGGTGGTGCCTTTCCCCTTCTTAAAGGACAAAATGAACATTGATGTTGGAAAAGCGGAGGAAGCCATCAGGCGCATAAAGCCTAAAATTGTCATATTCGGGGCTAGTTACATCCTTTTTCCGCATCCAGTAAGGGAGTTAGCTGATGTCGCCCGAGAAATCGGCGCATGCATAGGATTTGACGGTTCCCATGTTTTGGGGCTTATCGCTGGAAAACAATTTCAAGACCCTTTGAGGGAAGGCGCGCATGCCTTGTTTGGTTCAACGCATAAATCCTTTTTCGGCCCCCAAGGAGGCATAATTTTGGCAGATAAAAAACATGGAGAGATAATTAAGGAGAAAATCTATCCAAGGTTTGTGGATAATGCCCACTGGAACCGCATAGCCGCCTTAACCCTAGCATTGGCTGAAATGAAAAACTTTGGTAAGGCTTACGCAGAGCAAGTGGTTCGCAACTCTAAGGCTTTGGCTAAAGCCCTACACGATTATGGTTTCCCTGTAATATGCCTAAATTTAGGCTTCACTAAATCCCACCAAGTTATTTTGGATTTCGGAGATTCTAAGCATGGCAGAATGATAGCGGAAAAGCTCCAGCGTGCAAACATAATTGTTGACCGTGTCATAAGGATTGGAACATGCGAAGTTACGAGGCGTGGAATGAAGGAGGCAGAAATGCTGAAAATTGCGGAATTAATAAAAAGAACAGTTTTAGACGGGGAAAACCCAGAAACCATCAAGGATGAAGTTATCAAACTTTGCTCGGATTTTCAAAGGATTGAATACTGCTTCGAAGAGTAAAAGGCACTTTTATAAAACTGTCCATTTTCTATTTTACACGAGAGTTTCAACGAGTCAGTCTTTCAGGCGATTTCAAATGAGTCTTGCACCGCCTTCGCTGATTGAGGCATTAAAGAAGCATAGATACCACATTGTAGGCAGGCATTCCGCCGTTAAAAGATGTAGATGGCTGTATGAAACCTTAATCCACGATAGGCCTTGTTATAAGCAGAAGTTTTACGGAATAAAAACACACCAGTGCATACAGATGACTCCTTCCCTATTCTACTGCACGCAACGGTGCCTTTTCTGTTGGAGAGCCCAAAGCGGCGACCTTCAAATATATTGGGAGGAGACTAAGCTGCCAAAGTGGGATTCCCCAGAAGAAATAGTTGAGGGAAGCATAAAGGCACAGCTTGAAATTTTAAGTGGGTATAAGGGGAACCCGAAGGCTAACTCCCAAAAGTTTAAAGAAGCCTTAAGGCCTAGACATGCGGCTATAAGTTTGACTGGCGAACCCACCCTTTACGAGCCCATAGGCGAGCTTATCCAAGCCTTTCGCAAACGGGGCTTTACCACTTTTCTCGTTTCTAATGGTACAGTTCCCTCTGCGCTGGCGAAATTAAGCCAAGAACCAACGCAACTTTATATTTCTGTTTGCGCTCCAAACAAAGAGACGTTTGAAAGGGTTTGCCGTCCCATTTTTAAAGACGCGTGGGAGAAACTCAACGAAACATTGGAGCTCTTGCGAAGTTTCAGCTGCCCCACAGTGATTCGCATAACTGCTGTGCGCGGCCTCAACATGAAAGACATAGAAGGCTATGCTGAACTGATAGAAAAGGCTAATCCAACCTATGTGGAACCTAAAGCCTACATGCACGTAGGTTTTTCAAGGTTACGTTTAGGTTATGAAAGCATGCCAAGCCACAGAGAAATACGTGAATTTGCATTACAACTGGCAGCTGAAACAGGTTATAATGTTGTTGATGAGTCGGAGGAAAGTCGGGTTGCGTTGTTAAGTCGACTTGAAAAGCCTATAAAATTTTCAAGCGAATAAAATTTGTCTTCTTGCTGCTTGCGAGGGTAAAGGTTAAATAGCATAGTTTTGCATTCTTTGCAACTAAGAGTTTCATCAAGGTGTCCGACATGGTTAGTGAGGGAAGAGGTAGGCTGTTCAGAAGGAAAGACGGCAAATTCCTAATATACTTGCCCAAAGACTTAGCCGAAGACAGCATGTTCCCATTCAAGGTTTCCGATTCCATGTTCGTTAAAGTAAGCTTCAAAATCGGCGACGACAAACTCATCATAGAGCGGTGGCCACAGCAGGAAAACCAGTAATCACGCAATGGAATTCCATTAACACCATTGAAAGTCGTTGCCGTCTCCTCCCAATTATTTTTGGCAAATAATAAAATACCAGCTTAGACACTAAGAGAATAGAGTGTTAGGCAAAATGGCTTCTCTGAAAACTGTTTTAAGAAATATAAGGAAAGAGCTTAAAGGAAAAGAGAAGGTGCGCGAAAAAGCTCAAGCTGACATGCGAAGAGTCACAAGTCTTTCTAAGCAAGCGATACTTTTCATCCATCAAAAGAGGCTGGGAGAGGCGAGAAAGCTTCTTGAAAAGGTTAAGGAGGTCATTTCAAGGCTTAATGAAGTTGCAAAAGAATATCCAAACATAGTTCACGGCGGTTTGTTCGACATAGCACTTCAGGAGTACTCCGAAGCCAATATACTTTTAAAACTCGTCGAAGAGTCGCGGTTTATTACTCCCGAGGAAATAAGTGTGCCCTCCATAGACTATGTGCTAGGGTTGGCTGACGTTATAGGCGAATATAGACGCCTAACACTGGATGCTTTACTGGAAGGCGATGTGGAAAAGAGTGAAAAATGCCTAAAGATAATGGATGAGATTTACACAGAACTTATGGCCATGGATGAAGCCTACATGCTGGTTCCAGGGCTTAGGAGAAAATGCGATGTTGCAAGAAAAATCATTGAAACCACAAGGGGAGACGTGGCCCACGAGGTGCGGAGGCAAAGGCTTGAAAATTATCTGAAACGTTTTGAAAGGTTACAAAAGCGTCAAAAATTATGAAAGGTATTTTTAATGAGCTTTGCAGAATTAAGGAATAACTTCTCCGTTGAAAAGGCACGCAGAGCTCAGTTGCTATTGTCTAAGCAGATTATTTTTGAGGACATGCTGCCTAAGAAAATCCGTTACGTTGCTGGTGTTGACGTTGCCTACGTTGATAACTTGGCTGTTGGAGCAGTTGCCGTCATGGATTATGCAACCCTAAATCTTGTTGAGTTAAAAACGGCCCTATGCAAAGCCGCTTTTCCCTACATTCCAACACTTCTTTCATTTAGGGAGGTGCCACCAGCAGTTTTATGCATCAGAAAGCTGAAGACACAGCCAGATGTATTCCTCGTAGACGGCCACGGTTTTGCGCATCCATACCGCTGCGGCTTCGCAAGCCATTTAGGAATAGTTTTAAGAAAGCCAACGGTGGGGGTTGCGAAAAGCAGGTTAATTGGTGAATTAGAAGATTTTAAGGGTGGAGATTTCGCTTACCTAAAGCATGAAGGCGAAATAATTGGGGCGGTGATAAAAACCATGCGTGGTCGTAAGCCAGTTTATGTCAGTGTTGGAAACATGGTTTCGCTGGAAACAGCCATCAAAATTGTTAAGCACTGCACACTTTATGGCAATATTCCTGAACCCATAAGAAAAGCCCACCAAACTGCAGCGGAGGAAAGAAAGAGAATTTAATCTAATTATGGAGCATGCCTATGAAAATGTAATAACTTTGAAGGTGTAAATAGGTAATAAGCAAGGCGGATGTGAGGTGTAGTGCTTCATCCAAAACTTGAGGCCTTAACCCGTAAGATTCGCGATGAAAAACTTCGAGAAAAAGTTGTTGAGTTACTCGAGAACCCCGTCTTTGAGATCAACGGGAAGACGTATTCAGGTTTACCCCTCACCGTTTCGCCAGCTGGCTTGTCCCATCACCATTGTTATCCAGGCGGCTACATTGAGCACATTGTCTCCGCGACTAATTTGGCGTTGGCGCTATGCAATTCTGTGGAGAAAGTTTATCATGGAAAGGTGAACCGTGACCTTGTCATAGCTGGCATTCTACTACACGATGTTTTTAAGCCGGTTACATATTCTGTAAACGAAAACGGAAGTTACAGTTCCACAAGCGTAGCTGATTACATGGATCATTTATCGCTTGTTATTTCAGAGCTTGTCCGAAGAGGCTTCCCTTTAGAACTGATCCACGTGGTTTCCGCCCATCATGGAGATTACGGTCCAATAAGGCCGCATACTGTGGAGGCTTTAATCTGCCATTTGGCGGACCTTTTAGACTCGCGGTTGAACGGTGAAATTCTCAGTGCAGCAGCATATCTTGCAAAAAAGGCTGTTGATGAGGAACTGCGGGGATTAACCGCGAAAGAGGCTTTCGAAATAATTCACTCGAAGGTCGCCGAAGGTTGGGATGGAGTGGCAAAAACCATTGAGAAAATAAAAAAGAGAAGGGCGGCACGTAAAACTTAAAAGAATCTCCGTGTGAAATGTGACGGTGATGCCTAATGGAAATAACGTTTGAAGAGTTTCAAAAGCTGGACATGCGTGTTGGAAAGATTTTGGAGGCCAATCAGATTCCAGGCTCGCGAAATCTTATAAGAATGATTGTAGATTTCGGAACGGAAAAGAGGCAGGCTGTGGCTGGGCTTCTCCAGTGGTATAAGCCAGAAGACCTCGTTGGCAAAAAGTATGCTTTTATCTTGAACCTTCAGAGAAGGAAGTTTATGGGAGTAGAGTCTCAATGCATGATTTTGGCCGCCGAGGACGGCAAAGGAAACGTTGTAGCCATACAGCCTGAAAAAGACATAAGCGAAGGAAGCAAAATTCACTAAACGTTTAGCCCAATAATGCTTTTATTGCCTCAGCTTTTTCTTCACTTTCTGCCAGATACTCAATCATTTCTGGAGTTAAATCAAGCCATCTTGCAAGTCCAGCCGCCATTTCAACATTGTTTTTGAAAATTATCCGCAAGTATGGTAAAACCTCTTTTGAGGCTCTGTTAGCTGAAATGTGGCATCTGCGCTTGATTTTGCGGCCAATTTCTAACTGCATTGCCCGTTCCGCCTTTGACCTTGAAAGCATTTGTATGCGTCCGGGGAAGCGAAACGGCGTCCACCCAGAAGTCTTAGTGTTAACCCTCGCCATGGCTACGCCTGCAGTCATGAAATCAATTACGTACCTTATGAAGCTCCAGTCTTGGGTGCCTCTTATTCTTCCTCTGTAAACATCCGCCATTGAAAGAGCATCCATGGCTCTTGCTAAATCATGAGGGTCAGTTAAGTGTGCAGGAACATTCTCGTATATCCATTCAAAAAGCATGTCAACGTCCACGTCCGCCATGTTTACGGCGCGTTTAGCGCCTTCACATGTTTTCCCGTATATTATCATGCGCAGAACTGTAAATATTGCCTCTTGCCTATCCCTGTAGCCCAGCCAAGAAACATCTTCATATGTTAGTTTTTTCTTGCCTTGGGCTAACGCTTGAAGATCATTTATTGCAGAGCGGACATCGCCTTCTGAACGGTTTGCGATGAACTTTAAAGCGGTTTCCTCTGCTTGGATGCCTTCTTTTAAGCATATGGTTTTCAGAAGTTTCAGGACTTCAGTTACCGCAGGTTTTTTAAATTCAATGAGTAGGCAGTAGTTTCGCAAGTTTGTAAACCGGGGGTCATAGGCGTTGTTGGCTATGAGCACTAGGGGGCACTGGGCAGTTTTTATTATTTCTGTTATTGCTCCGACTCCACCTTTGTCGGCTGTTCCAGTTATCCCGTCCAACTCGTCGAGGAGAATTATTCTTCTCGTGCCGAATAATGATCCGTACTGTGAGGCTAACCCGGCGAAGCGTTTTATTGCCTCTTCTGTCCTATAGTCGCTGGCGTTTTTCTCCACAAGCTCCATCTTTAAGTCGTTTGCCAAGGCTTCAACGGTGACTGTTTTTCCGACTCCTGGGGGGCCATAGAGGAAGGTTGCCCTTTTTTGGGGGATTCCTTTATCCCATGATTTTATCCAGTCTACGAGTTTCTGTATTGCCTCCCTGTTTCCAGCGACCTCTTTTAGGGTTTTAGGCTTGTGCTTAATAGTCCACGCGGAATACACTGTTTACACCTTTTTTGTCTCTCTAATTTCATGGGCTGCCTCTACAAGCCTGGCCAGCAGCGCGCTCAGTTGAACTTCCTCATCTGCTCCTTCCACAAGTCTATAATCTATTTCGCCAACTATGCTTGCAAGTTTTATTTTCCATGGCTCTGGTATTTCTGTTCTGAAAATTTCAGTGTGGATTTGGCGTATTATGTCGCTTCCAGCCACTCCATATTTCTGGATCATGTCGCGGAGCTGTTTTCTCGCTTCAAGGAAGTTGCCTTTCATGGCGGTTTCGATCATTTTCTGCACATCTGCAGGGTTAGCTCTTCCAGCAATCGAGTAAACAACTTTTGCATCTACGGGTTTGCCTAAGGATGCGGCGGCTTGCAGGGTGTTTATGGCTCTTCTCAAATCTCCGCCACAAACTTCAAAAATAGCATCTAATCCTTCATCTAATATTTTTACGCCTTCTCTCTCCGCTATATTTTTTAGGTATTTGTCATGTTCTTCTCTCGGCAAAAACGTGAAGCGGAAAGGCGCACAACGCGATTGTATAGGCTCTATTATTTTGCCACTGTAATTTGCACATAGGATAAATCTGCATGTTTCAGTGTAACGTTCCATTGTCCGTCGTAGAGCCTGTTGAGCGTCGGCAGTCATGTTGTCCGCCTCATCCAAAATAAGTATTTTGAAGGGGACCTCGCCTATGGATCTTACCCTTGCAAAGGTTTTTACGGTTTCACGTACAACGTCTATTCCGCGCTCATCGCTTGCGTTCAACTCCATGAGATGCTCCCTGTAACCTTCACCGTAAAGGTCCCTTGCTAAACATAGGGCTGCTGTGGTTTTCCCAGTTCCTGGTGGGCCGGCGAAAATGCAGTGGGGCACATTTCTCGATTTAACAAAGCTCTTCAGCCGCTCAACTATTTCTTTCTGGTTCACCATGTCATCTAATGTTTTCGGCCTGTATTTCTCAGCCCACATTTCAAAACTCAAGTAGGGAGCCTCCTATAGCTTCATAGATGGAATTGTTAATAAAGGCTTACTTTAGAGTATTCTGTTTTATTTTAGGCTTTGTTCGTTTCCCTTTTGAAATCTTGTGCGTCTGTGAAGAGCTGCTGTTTTAGCGGTTTAAGGAAAAGTTTAAATGTGCAAGTGATTCGCATAATGAGGAAAATGTCATATGCTAAGGGTGATGGAAATGACTGAGCGCGTTTTCAAGAACAGCTCGTATTTAAACGGAAAATCAACCACTGGAACAACAACACGCGTCAAAGATACAAGCCCCACAAGTGGAATGTGCCCCATATGCATCCGCGACTGCCCAGTGATGTGTGAAATCAGCCTATCAGCTTTTAGAGGAAGGGAGGCACTGTATCCCGAACCAGTGCAGTTCGGATACAGCACCGCTGGAGCGCTTAAAGACTTTGGATTAGACTGGTCCCACTTCAATATACAAGCTGGCTTATTTGAAGCCCTTGGAATAGAGGAAAACCCGGATCTGACGTTATTCCCAAACGTAAACATCGAAACAAAGGTCGGGGGCATACCCCTAAAAATTCCAGTTTTAACCGGAGCTTTCGGTTCAACAGACGTTGCGAGGTTAAACTGGGAAGGCTTAGCCATAGGCACAGCTCTTTCTGGCGCCATGATAATTGTTGGAGAAAACGTGTGCGGTATGGATCCGGAAGCGCAAATAACAAAAGGCAAAGTGACCTACTCAAAAGAGTTGAAGCGAAGAGTCGACTCATTTAGAAAGTTCTGGGACGGAAAATACGGCGAAATAGCCGTACAAACAAACGTTGAGGATCAAAGGTTGGGCGTTGACGTTTACGCCATCTCAAAGCTTGAGGTAAACGTTATCGAAAGAAAATGGGGTCAAGGTGCAAAAGCCATAGGAGGCGAAGTCCGCGTAAAAGACCTTGATAAGGCTATTCTGCTAAAGAAAAGAGGCTATTTGGTGATTCCAGATCCAGAAGATCCAGAGGTGCAGCGTGCATTCAAAGACGGCGTTTTCAAAACCTTTGAAAGACACAGCAGAGTAGGCATACCGAAAGAGAAAGACTTCGTAGAAGACATAGAATGGTTAAGGAAGCAGGGCGCAAAACATGTAACCCTTAAAACAGGCGCTTACAGACCTTCTGCGGTGGCTTATACGCTGAAAATAGCCTCGGAAGCAAAAATTGACGCTGTATACTTTGATGGAGCAGGCGGCGGGACAGGCATGAGCCCCGTTCCAATGATGGATGAAATGGGCGTTCCGACAGTTTACTTAGAAGCCATAGTTCTCAAATGCGCGCAAATGCTGAAGAAGAAAGGACGTTACGTGCCAGACTTAATCATGGCCGGCGGCTTCATAAACGAAACCCAGATTTTCAAAGCCATAGCCATGAGCAACTTCGGAGACGGCCCATTTGTAAAAGCTGTTTTGATGGCCCGCTCACCCGTAACTGCGGTGATGAAGGCAAGCTATTTCAAACAGCTGGCTGAGGAAGGAAGACTGCCTAGAGCCTTTGTAGATAAATATGGTGCCAACCCCGAAAAGTTCTTCATAACCGCGCCAGAGTTGAAAGCGAAATATGGTGAACGCTTCAAGGAAATACCGTGGGAAGCAGTAGCCCTCTACACGTACCTAACAGACCGCATAGGTGTGGGGCTAAAACAACTCATGGCTGGCGCAAGGAAATGGAAATTGACGCTTATAAACCGAAATGACTTAATGGCTTTGTCAGAGTTGGCTTCAAAAGTCACAGGCATACCTCTTCCCCATGAGGCAGAGCAAGACGCTGTTGAAAGAATTTTAGATTGAAACATCCCTTCCTTTTCTTTTTTATATTTAACTAGGCTCTAAATAACAAAATCGTTGAAGGAATTTATTTACCACTAAAAACCACCCTTGGAACAGCGAAAACAGCTGCACAAAACAAATTCAGACCTAACAGTCTAAGATGCTTAGAAATGCTAAACGAGAAGGAAGCTCGGCGCTTTTCCACTTTCTGAGGATACGTCGTTTAATTAGCTTAAAAATCCTAAACATTTCCGTCGCATTTTTTATACTACAGATTTTTTATATAGCGGCTGAGGGATAAACCGTTTTAAGGGAGAAGGGAGAGAGCATTTGCAACTCGACGCATCTAACAAGATTAAAGCCTTAGACTTCATGTTTGAAAATTCACCTGTTAAGGTTATAGCTAACCGAAATTGCCCAGAGATTAAGCTTGGAGGGTTAACTGTTGGTCCCTTTGAGGAAGGAAACGAGTATGAAGTGTATTTTTGGGTGGCCCGTGAACTTGAAAAATTCGGGATTATTCGTTTCCGAAGCGAAGAAATTTTAGACGCTTCTAAACTTTACAAAATCCAATGGAAGGAGCGCGTCCAAGCAGTTCAGCAGATAACTGAGCCCCCCAAGGATTTCTACCCAAAGCTTCGCAGATACCTCGCAGAGTTAAGGAAGGAAATAGTTAAGAATCCTGAAAAAATGCGGGAATACGAAAAAGTTAAGCATTTGGCGCTGGACATTCTGAACTTGAGGTTAAAGAAAATTATTTCAATCGCCTCCGCTCCAGCCCAAACAGAACAAGTTCTGAAAAACTTTACAAGCGAAGAAAGGTTTCTCTACGAAAAGATTTACAAGCTTATCAGCAAGTGGAGAAATCAGCTATTAGAGCATGAGGTCGAAAGAGAATGACAGAATTAGAGGTTATAGATCCCCAAGAACGTTTTCTAGAACTTTTTAAAACTGAAAAGTACCGTCAAAGAATTTCACAGCTGGCCATTACTGGAAAAACCTCCCTCATAGTTGAATTTGAGGATGTTCTCACCTTTGACCATAGGCTTGCCGACGCCCTCTTAGAAAAGCCTGAAACTTACTTGAGGCACGCAGACAACGCGGCGCAAAACCAACTGGGTATAGAAGCGCCAGAATATGCAGAAAAACAGAAAGTAACCGTTAGAATTGTGGGATTGTTAGAGGCGGCGCCGCTGCGGAAACTCGGCGCAGCCCACATAGGAAAACTAGTCATGGTCGAAGGCATTGTTGTACGCTCCACGCCGGTCCGCCCAATGGTAATGCGGGCAGCCTTCAAATGCAGAGGATGCGGAAACATAACATACGTGGACCAAACAGGTCCCTTCCTTCGGGCGCCTTTCGCTTGCACAGACCCTTCTTGTAGAAGGAAAGGGCCCTTCGACTTCGTGCAAGAAGAATCAACGTTTATAGATTCGCAAGATCTGCGTGTACAAGAAAGGCCTGAAGACCTCCCGCCGGGACAGCTTCCACGAACATTGCATGTGAAGCTTGTTGGAAGTGAAATTGTTGATGTGGCGAGACCAGGAGATCATGTTTCAATTGTTGGAGTAATCCGTGCGGCGGCTCCGTCGCTTCCAAGAGTGGGAAAACTTCGCACTTTTGTCCTTCATTTGGATGCAAATTCCATTGAGGTTTTAGGGAAAGAGCCTGAAACAACGCTTCCATCCCCTGAAGAGGAGAAGCAAATTCTTGAGCTTGCAAAGGACCCGTGGATACATCGGAAAATAATAAACTCCATTGCGCCTTCAATCTACGGGTACGACCACATAAAAGAGGCTATAATGTACATTCTTTTCGGCGGAGTTCCAAAAATCCTTCCAGACATAACGATAAGGGGAGAGCTTAATGTTCTTCTAGTAGGCGATCCGGGAACAGCAAAATCTCAACTTCTGCAGTATGTGGCTAGGGTAGCTCCCAGAGGACTGTACACTTCTGGAAGGGGAACAACGGCGGCTGGTCTGACAGCGGCTGTTATACGCGAGAAAGGCGGCGGAATGAGCCTTGAGGCAGGAGCCTTAGTGCTTGCAGATAAAGGAATCGCCTGCATTGATG
>JAWCLS010000016.1:0-14804 GCA_038850545.1 Bathyarchaeia archaeon | reverse complement strand
AAAGCCGCCTATGGAGTCAGCTTCTTCGAAAACGCCTTCACGGTAGTTGCATGTGGGCAGAACACTGTTTTCCTGGCTCCATTCAAGGGTTGACATTGTGCCCTGGCGTTTCCAGAAAGCATAGTTGGGCTTTGTCAAAATCTCCCTGTAGGCTTCTGCGCCTAACTCTTTCAACCTTTTGGGGTCGGCTGCCCGCAATTCGCCTACGCCAACAACCACGACAGCTTTCAGGTTTTTAGAGCCCATAACCGCGCCCATGCCGGGCCTGCCGCCTGCCCTTCCACCCTGAGAGACAACGTTAGCGAATTTCACGAGGTTTTCTCCAGCCTGGCCTATGGCGAGGATGCCTGCTGAGGGCCCGTAAACGTCTCTTAATTTTTCTTCAGTTTCGAAGGAGTCCAAGCCCCATAGTTCATCGGCCTTAAGGAATTGAGTGGTTCCGCCTTGGACTAGGAGAACAGAGGGTTTTTCCGATTTACCCTCCACTATTATTGCGTCATAGCCAGCCCTACGCATTTGAACCGCAGCGTGAGAGCCCAAGTTTCCGTCGCCGTAACCGCCAGTCAAAGGACTTTTGGCTGCAACAACTAGTTTTCCGCTACTAGGCAAAGCAAAACCAGTTAACGGTCCAACGGCGAAAATAAGTCTATTCTCTGGAGATAAGGGGTCAATTCCAGCTTTAAGCTCATCCCAGAGGATTTTAGCTGCAAAACCCCTGCCGCCGAGGAATTTTTTAGCCATTTCAGCGCTGTACTCCTGCACGATAGCCTTTTGCTTTGTCAAATTAACTCTCAAGAATTTACCATTCCAACCATACATGCCAATTCACTCTCAGTAATGAACGGCATATCATACTTTTAAGCTAATAAGGTTCACTGTGGTTTTCTCCAATTAAAACCGTAAAAGTTATGGGCACTAGAACAATCTAGGAGAGTGCCAACTTTTCTCTGATTTTCTGGGATTTTTCAGTGGCTTTTTCCACTGCCCTCATGAGCGCTTGTCTAATTTGGCTTCCTTCAAGTTCGTAGATGGCTTCGATGGTGGTTCCTCCAGGCGTAGTCACCATATCCTTTATTGCAGACACATGTCCCTTCATTTCCAAGGCGAGTTTTCCGGTGCCCAGAACGGTTTGGGCCGCGCTGTAAAGGGCTAATTCCCTCGGGAGTCCCACCTTTAAACCTGCATACATGAGGGCTTCAATGATTATGGATATATATCCGGGGCCGCTGCCGCTTAAGGCTGTAACGGCATCCATGTACTTCTCTTCTACTTCTTGGCAAACTCCCATAGCGCTGAAAATCGCATTAACTTTCTTTTTATCTTCTGCTGTTACGTCACCGTCGCATGTGTATGCGGTGAAGGACTCTTGCACCAGAATTGCCACGTTAGGCATAGTCCTAACAAATCTAGCTTTTGGAGCCACCTTTTTGTAGTGTTTCAATGGTATGGTGGCGGCGGTTGAAATCACCAGTTTCCCAGCAACTTCTTCTTTTATCTCCTCCAAAACTCTCGTCACATCGTTTGGTTTGACGCAAAGGAAAATTATGTCAGCCTCTTCAGCTGCTTTTTTGTTGTCGCTGGTTGTGAATGCGCCTAACTCTTCTAACTCCTTCAGTTTTTCAAGGTTTCTTCTGGTGGCTATTATCTTGCCCTCATATCCGCTTTTAACAAGGCCTTTGGCTATGGCTCCGCCTATAACTCCAGCACCAATAATTGCAATGGTGTCTTCCATCATTTTCACCACTTTAACGCTCTTCAATGTTTATAAAATGGCAATTAAACTTTGTGATAAAAACACGTTAACACGTACGGAAAGGCCTGGAAAAAGGGTTTTCTGTAAAGCAGTTGTAGAGCCTTTTTACGAGAACGTTTATCTATTCAAAAGGTGTGAAATAGAACCACGTTTGAAGCGCTTGAAGCGCAAGGTGAATATCATGCGTATATGTGCCGATGTGAAGGCGCTTTCAACCCTTACAGTTATTCTTCTCGTAATAATAGCTGCAATAATGGGTGGAATAATCGCCTACGCGTTCACAATTGCAGCTTACGTTGAAATTCCGGAGCGGACGAACCTTATAATTACTGATTTTTATTTCGATAAAGAGAATGCCACATCATTTAGGATAAGCGTTTTAAACCCCTCTTATTCGCCCACAGACGCCACAATAAACGGTATCGCGGTAAGCCTCAAGAGGGCAACGCAGCTTTATTACGCCACGAAAACGGAGCCGCCTATTGAAAATGGATTGGTTATTTCCAGCGGTGAGTCTCTAAACATTACATGTTTGGAGGTTGAAAAGGGCGACGCAAACATTACTTTTGGAGAATTTGCAAGTGAATTCGCAGGTAAAACCATCATTGTACATGTTTTTTCCCCGGATTCTTCCGCATCCAATGTTGAAGTGACGCTTCCCTTTGTTAAATTAAACATAACCGCCGATTTCAACCCACAAATTTCCTTCAAAAAGTTCAATGTGACCCTGATAAATGACGCTAATTCGGAGGTTAACCTGACAATTGCGTGGGTGAGTGTTGTAGGAATACCCGTCCAAAATATAACGCCAAATATAAGGATACAATCCATAACCGTCCCAAAAAACAGCACTTTAAAGATAAACTTTGACGGAGACTGGCATGGACTAAACGAAACCACGATCATAGTTTACACCCAGCAAGGATACATTTTCCGAAAAGAAGTTAAATTGAAGACCGTAAACACAGCAATTCAAAATGTAACTTTCAACGAGAACTATACAGACCGTTTCAACGTTACAATATTCAACTCGGCGGAGTCCGCAACTTATGTAACCGTCCAAAAAATCGTCTGTACCTTAGAGGATGGAACAACCCAGACTTTCGAAGACCTTTCGGTAGAAATCATGCCAAACTCATCGGAAACCATCACGTTAAGCTGGAACTGGGAAGAGCATAGGGGAGAAACTATAACGGTCATAGCTTACTTCGCGCAAGATTTTGAAACGCTGCCTTTTGAAGCAACAATTCCCCCGCCGTAATCAGGACTGGAAAACTGAGATATACGCCTCTGCTTGTGACGCTACCGCGATAGCTTTAGGTTTAAATTAGTTTAATGAACCTTCCCACACCTTTCTTTATCGCCTTGTCGTAGGCAATTTTTGCCGTAACTGCGTCTTGAACAGCCAAACCCGTTGAAGTGAAAATAGTTATCTCGTCTGGTTTTTCTCTTCCAGGTTTTAAGCCGGCTACAATTTCGCCTATTTCAGCCCAAATGTTCTCTTTTGTTATCACCCCAAGGCTTAGTGGAACGTTTACCTCTCCTCCATGAAAGGCTTGCTCCCAATCATCCACAACTATCTTAGCCCTTTTCAAAACAGCCGGATCAAGTTCTTCTTTTCCTGGGGCATCCGCGCCTATGCAATTGAAATGCATTCCTGAGGAAACCATGTCGTCCATTACCAGAGGCTTCCTTGACGGGGTTGCGGTTACAACAATATCTGCTCCTTCAACAGCTTCCCTTACACTTTTCACGGAGAGTACTCGGCATAAGTTTTTATATTTCAACTGCATTTCAGCGGCAAATTCATCACCGGTTCCATAAAGCCCCCAAACCCTCACCTCTTCAAACTTACCGTAAACCTCGAATAGACCGGCTAGCTGGGTTCTAGCCTGCGCTCCAGCTCCAACCATGCCCACAATTTTCGAGTCTTTTCTTGCAAGATATTTGGCTGCTATTCCTCCAGCGGCGCCAGTTCTCATGTCTGTCAAGGTTTTGCCGCTCATTATCGCCAAAGGAAAACCGTTTTTGGGATCCACTAGAACAACAACAGCCATAACCGTTGGCAAATTATACCTTGTCTTGTTTTCAGGGTGGGAATTTACGATTTTAACTGCTGAAATGTCATATTTTTCGAGGTACGAAGGCATAACTCTTAAGTCGCCGCCGTATTTGTGATAGAACAAGTAGGGTTTAGGGGGCATCTGTGCCCTTCCAAGACTTTTTTCAGCAAAAGCCCTTTCAACAGCCTCCATAACTTCACCCATGGATAGAAGCCCTCTCACCTCATCATCAGTTAAAAATAAGGTTTCCAATTTTTCCATCTCCAAAGACGCAAGACTGTTTGAAATTATATTTTGATATATTTTTTGGCTGAAAAAGAGACTTTTAAACGAAGAAAATGAGTTTGAAAAGAATTTAACATAGGGCTGAAAGTAGGAACGTTGGGCGGTTTGTTAGGAGTGTATGGGGACTCCTTCGTTTGGGTCTCCTAAAAGTTTCTCAAACTCGTTCATTAAACTGCGTGTGATCGGGCCGGGTTTTCCTTCGCCTATTATTCGCCCGTTAACTTGTGCTATTGGAGTTATTTCTGCAGCTGTTCCTGTGAAGAAGACCTCGTCCGCCGTTAACAGATCTGTTGGTGTTATATTCCGCTCAACCACTGCATATCCAAGTTTTTCAGCCAATTTTATTACGACTTCTCTTGTTATTCCAACGAGGAGTCCGATAGAGGATGGCGGGGTTATGAGTTTTCCATTTTTCACTATGAAGAGGTTTTCGCCAACCCCTTCACTGACGTAGCCGTTCTTGTCTAGGCATATTGCCTCATCGAAGCCTGCAATGTTCGCCTCAATTTTTCCCAAAACGCTGTTTAGGTAGTTTAGGGATTTAACTTCATGGGACACCGTGTCCACAGGGTTCCTTCTTACCCAGACGATTAGGGCCTTTATTCCTTTCTCCTTCGCCTCACTTGAGTACAGCTTTATAGTGTCGGTTATAATAATTACTGTGGGTTTAGGGCATTTTCTGGGGTCAAGTCCAAGGTCGCCGACGCCTCTTGTCACTATTAGGCGTATATAGGCGTCTTGCAGGTTGTTTTTCCGTAAGGTTTCCAAAACGGCGTTTATCATTCCCTCCTTTGTAAGCGGGATGTTCAGCATGATCACTTTGGCTGAGTTGTATAGTCTGTCTATGTGCTCTCTGAGTTTGAAGACTACGCCTTTGTAGGCGCGTATTCCCTCAAAAACTCCGTCGCCGTAGAGTAGCCCATGGTCGAAAACTGAAATTTTCGCTTGAGATTTAGGGTAATATTCCCCGTCTATGTAGACGAGAAGCTCCTTTTCCAATGGCGGTCCCTCAAACCACAGAGCTTTATTCAATTATGGTTGATATACTTTTTGCATCTCGCCCATTTAGCCGTAAAATTGCGGTCTTTTTGAAACATGCTTTGGCAGAGGCAGAGACTTGAAAGGCTTACCCTCAGCGGCTGCCTTAACCTCGCTTATTAATTCTTCAAGTTTCATTTTGCGTATCTTGCTTGCTTTTCGGTCTCTAACTGGAAGCGCTTCTGACTCCATCTCTCTTTGCCCAACAACAATTATGTATGGAATCCACTCCATTTCAGCTTCGCGAATCCTCTTCTGCAACGTTAAAGGCCTATCATCTATGTCAACGCGTATTTGCTGTGCCTCCAGCGTTTCCGCCATTTTCTCGCATGGTTCAAGGAACTTGTCGGACATGGGGATTATGCGCACTTGTGTTGGCGAGAGCCAAACTGGAAGCATGGGCGGCTTTCCTTTCTGTTGTTCCCTGTAGGCCTTTTCCAGAAGAGCGTAAACGCATCTTTCTATGGCACCGCTTGGGGAGCAGTGCAATATAAGCGGGTAACGTTTTTCGCCTTTTTCGCCAACATAGGTTATACCATACCTTTTCGCGTTTTCAAAGTCTATCTGGTCTGTTGATAGGGCTGCAGCCTTGTCCTGATTGTCAACAAAATTGAACTCCCACTTAAGCCTAAAATAGAAGAATGGCTCCTTCCACATTTCCACCAGAACAGGCTTGCCCAAAATTTTCACCAGGCTAATTATGAAGTCCTTGTTTTCTTCGTAGAAGTCTTTTGTGAAGCGTATTGCCGCCTCGTAGTCTTCCTTTGAGAGGCCTATATCCTCTAAGACTTGCATGCAAAGCTTGAACCTTGTTATGAACTCTTTTTTGGCTTGTTCAAGGTCTGTGCAGAAAGCGTGGCAGTCTGGCATCGTAAACGCGCGGAGGCGCCTAAGACCTACAACTTCGCCGCTTTTCTCCCGTCTAAAACTGTAACGGGTTAACTCGTAAACTTTTAGGGGCATGTGCCTATGCGATAACTGAGCGTCATGAACCATTAAGAACTGGCCGAAGCACGCGGCAAACCGAAGGAAAAGCTCTTTGTCCTCTGATTTTAGGAGGTACTGCCTAGCTGGGAAACGGTTTATGTAATCTGCAAGGCTTGGATGTTGAAAATCGTACATGACTGGAGTTTCAACTTCCATGGCGCCGTATTCGATAACTTTGGCGGTTACGTGCTGCTCAATAAGAGATTTTATTAGCCTTCCTTTAGGGTACCAGCGAATGTTTCCAGGGTCACTTCCAGCCTCGTAGTCGGCTATTTCAAGACGCTTCATCAGGGGCACGTGGGGGGGCATCTGCTGGCTTGCCCTAACCTTTGAAATTTCATACTTTGCGAACTTTTCAAGGTTTTCATGCCCTTGAAAGCTAAACTCTTCAACTGGGACCATCGACCCGTCGGGTTGGAGGATGTACCAGAAGGACTCTAGTTTTTCCTCGGCTTTTATGGCTTCTGAAACTTTCTCAACCTTTTCCTTCGCCTCGTACAGGACAATCACGCGGGACTGCTCCGCCAGCGGATGCCCCTTTATTGATATTGTGAATTGTTTATTCCATCCGAAGGGTGCACGGTAAACCTCCATGCCTTTTCCCTTGGCATAAGTCTCCATAGCCTTAACAACTTTTAATGCTTCGGAAGGTGCTGCAAGGTTGCTGCTAAGATGCGCATAGGGATAGATCAAAATGCGGTTAACCTTCAACTTTTCAAGGGAGGATTGAACCTCGTCTATGGCCTTTCTAGCTGTCGCTTCTTCGTCGCCTTCCTCAACGGCCGTAAACAAAACCACAACCTCTTCTAGGCGCCTCGCCTCTTTTTCAGCCTCTTCAGCCATGGCTATTTCTTTCTGAATCGGCTTGTACTCAATGAAGTTTGAGTGCAGCTGCAGTATGCGCATGACAGGCCTCTCCTTCAGCTTTTAAACTCCTTTATATCGCCACTGCTCAATTTTCCTCTCCTTCTTAGTCTTCTTCTTAAACTCCTTATAGTGGCTTTCGCATAAGTATGCTCGTTTTTCGCTTCCAACATTTAAGCCAGCAAGCTTAACCTTCTCTGCCGAAAGGGAACGCTTAGCTTCTTTGCCGCAGCCTGCAACACTGCACTTTTCGCCTTTCGAAACACGCCCCAACCTTAACCCCCTCTCAAATTTTAACCAGTTTAAAGGCTAAACGTGATACATTATGCTTCCTTGCTTAATTCCCTTTTTCATAGAGAAACCGCGCCCTTCGGCGGATTTCATCTTTGTCGCCGAAAAATGTCGGCCCAATGCCTTCAACAACCGTTGAGGCGACAGCGGAACCCACACATGCGCACCATAAGGAGTCTCCGCCTTGAATGTACTCAGCTAGAAAACCCCCAATAAAAGCGTCACCAGCCCCAGTTGGATCTACAACCTTACTAGGCTTGTACGCTGGAACATTACAAGTGGTCCTGTCGACAGAAAGCACTGCGCCCTTTACTCCTAAAGTTACAATAACTGTTTCAACACCAAAGTCGTGAACTGCATTTATGGCAGATTTTAAGTCCCGCTGACCTGTAACAGCCTCAACTTCATCCAGTGACGACTTGTAAATGTTTACAAGTTCCAGTATCCGCTTGTCCACTAAGGGACCTGTGGCTACGTTCCCATTTTCATCAAAAACGCGGATCAGCCCTTGGGGGTCAAGAGATAAGACTTCGCCGTGTTCTTTCAGTCTTTCAGCAACCTCATATTGAATCTCGTTGGCTATGGGCGCCAAATGAACAATTTTAGCCTTTATAGAATTTGGCAAATCTTCCAAGGTGATTGGCCCAGCTCTGCTTATCAATCGCAAACTACGTCCAGACAAAATATTGTCATATTTTAGTTCAAACTTTGTGGTTTTTGCTTCCTTAATTTGGATTACTCCTGAAAGGTCTATGCCTTCTTTACTAAGCCATGAAGCGTAGGCTTTTGGAAAATCCCCACCAACCTTGGAAATGACTGAGACGTTTGCGCCTAGGCGCTTGGCAGCGAGGGAAACGTAGGTTACGGAACCGCCTAAAATAATGTAAGGCGCATGTCTGCTTGGCAGGATAATGGAGTCTATGCAGAAGTGCCCCGCTGAAACAATATCAAACAATTTTCTCAAACACCTCTGAAGCATGCGTCAAATTTTGGATTGAAGGAGGAGAATAGCCTTCGCCAAGTCTCCTTCGCATTCTTCTAGGGCTTTTCTGGCTTCCTCTAGGCTTTTACCCGTCTGGTCAGCAACAAGCCTAACGTCTTCTTCAGGCACGGCCAACTTGCGCTCAACCGTTTTCTCGGTTATTCGCCCTCCGGCCACCTGGAACATTTTTTGACCTTGAACATTCATCACGGCAACTTCAGGTTCCTCGATGACTATTTCTTTTTTGCTTGTTTTTATGATAACTTGTTCCACGTCTGGAACAGCGTCCATGCTTAGGCCCATGCGTTGCATCATGCGCCTAGCTTCTCTGGGGCTTATCCGCCTGCGCATCAAACAAGTTTCCTCTCCTAAATGTAGGTTACGACTTCTTATACTTAACTTTCTTCCATGCAGCCGCGTCTAACCTTTACGGCTACGCCGCTTTTGAAGGCAGTCATCTCTTCGCCTGACAAAACAGCCTTTCCAACCGCTAAAACTTCGCCTTTCTCGTTAATCACTATAACCTCGTCTTTTGGGCGAATTTCATCATTAGCTTTTAGAACGTGAGCGGCAAAAACGTCCCCGCCTTCAGCCACAAACTTAGAAACATCATCCTTAACAGTAACGATGCATCTGGCTGAGGCAGCATTTTCAATAATCTTTTTTGCGCCTTCGATGCTTAAAGAGAAAAGCCCGTCTGTTGGACGTAGAGTGGCAAGGCGCTTTCCTTTCAAGTAAACATAACGAATTCTTCCAGTGCGCTTGGAGTAAGTTATTTCCACGTTTTCTGGAAAGAGTTTTTCGCCTACTCCTTTTCCAAACTGGTAGTCTGCAACGCTTCTAATCCGCGTAAGCGCATCTTCCACTTTCACCACCGCCAATTAAAACTGATGAAGATTCGACAACTATAAACATAACCAAGTAAATAAAGAGTTTAAAAGGGGCGCCTTAAAGTGCGCTGCGAAGTTTGTGGACGAAAAATCCAGGGCAAACCGCTAAAAGTCATAATTGAAGGAGCAAAACTTACAGTTTGCAGCGAATGCTCAAGACATGGAAAAATAGTTTGGGAAGAACTTGAACATGCCCATCTACTGCCTAAAACGAAAACCACAGCATCTAAACCACAACCGCTAAAGATTCAGAGCGGTGGTAAACCCTCGCCAAAAAACATTGAGGAAACCCTAGAGCTTGTGGAGGATTTTGACGCGAAAATAAGGCATGCAAGGGAAAAACTTGGATTAACCCATGAAGAGTTGGGAAAAAGAATAAACGAAAAGGTCTCCGTGCTTAAAAAAGTTGAAGCTAAAAAAATGACGCCGGACAATAGACTTGCAGCAAAACTGGAACATGCTCTAAAAATTAAGCTACTTGTCCCAGTATCGGAAGAGAAGGTTCCAAAAGCAATCCTTCCTAAGCCGCCAAGCCGCGAACTAACCTTAGGAGACCTTGCCCAACTGAACAAGGGGAAATTGGAGGAGAAATCTTAACGAAAGCAATCATCGTGCAACGTCGAAGATCCTTTGAAACTTCAGCCATGGACGAGCTTAAAAGCCTAGCTGAGTCAGCGGGCTACATGGTTGTTGGCAAAATAGAGCAGTTGAGGGAGCCGGACCCCCGCTACCAAATAGGTTATGGAAAAATTAAGGAGCTTGCCGAACTTGTAAAAGAGACAGGGGCGCAGAAAATAATTTTTGACAATCCTTTGAAGCCTGTCCAAGCCTATAACATAGCGAAAGCCACAGGTGTAGAAGCAATAGACCGTTTCCAGCTAATCCTAGAAATATTCGTTAGGAGAGCCACAACGACAGAAGCAAAGCTGCAAATTCAGCTAGCCAAACTCAAATACGAGTTAGCTCGCGCAAAGGAAAAAGTAAGACTGGCGAAAAAAGGCGAACAGCCAGGATTCATGGGCCTCGGAGCATACGAGGTTGATGTCTACTATGAAACTGTGAAGAGGCAAATACAGACTATAAATGAGAAGCTTAAGAAAATTCGCAGGAAACGAGCCCTGCACCGCGAAAGAAGAGCTGAGCTTGGCTTTCCAACAATATCTTTAGCAGGATACACAAACGCTGGAAAAAGCACGCTTTTTAACGCCCTAACAGAGGAAGAAGTTCCTGTGGACGATGCCCTTTTCACAACCCTCTCCACAACAACCAGGCTTGTGAAGTTTTCAAGGAAAAAGTTTCTGCTAACGGACACTGTGGGCTTCATTGACCGCTTACCACTAACGCTGATAGAGGCTTTTCACTCAACGCTGGAAGAAACAATCTACTCAGATTTAATATTGCTTGTGGTAGACGTAAGCGAACCACTAAGCGCTGTTGAAAAGAAGCTTTCAGTCTGCCTAGAAACAATAGACCGCATAGGCGCTTCAGGCATCCCCACAATAACAGTTTTAAACAAAATCGACCTGTTACAAGAAACAGAAGTTGAACAAAAAATTGAAAGACTTAAAGAAAAAGCGCCAAAACCCATACTGGTATCCGCACTTTGCAGGATTAACATCGACAATTTGAGAGAGGAAATAACAAAAACATTAAAGGACTACGTCCAAGCCTCATTCACGGTGCCTCTGACAAACGAAACAATGAACTTCATTTCTTGGCTCTATAACCGAGCAGACGTGCAGGAAATAAAATACACAGGGGACGCGGCTCATGTGGTTTTTGAAGCCACACCGTGGTTTGCAGAGAAGGCAAAAAGCCGCGTTGAGGAGCTTGGTGGAAAAATTGAAAGTTTCAGGCAGTGAAAGCCCGCCTAAAATAGTTGTTCTAAGGTGGGGTCATAGGCCAAAAAGAGATTTGCGCCTAACAACCCATGTAGCACTAACAGCCAGAGCCCTAGGCGCATCAGGCTTCATACTAACCGACATAGAAGACGAGAAAATAAAGGCAACAGTGGAAAAGGTTGTAAAAAACTGGGGAGGCCCATTCCGTTTCGAAATGGGAGTACCGTGGAAAAAAGTTGTTAAAGACTGGAAAGCCAGAGGCGGAATCGTTGTCCACTTAACAGCATATGGAGAAAACATTGAAACAAGCGACGTCCTCCAGAGAATAAAAGCAACAGGCAAAGATGTGCTAGTTATTGTTGGAAGCCAAAAAGTTCCGGGAGAATTCTTCATGGAAGCCGTTTCAGACTTTAACGTGGCGGTTGGAAACCAGCCTCACTCGGAATGCGCAAGCCTAGCAGTATTTCTAGACCGATTTTTCGAGGGAAAGGAGTTGGCCAAAACTTTTGAGGATGCAAAACTTATGATAATTCCTCAGAAAAGGGGCAAAAAGCTAATTAGAAAGATTAACTCGGAATCTAAAGCTAGAAAAGAGATTTAAATTAAACTTACGAATAATACTATAGAAAATAGTACAACGCCTAGACAGAAAAGGGTCAACATGTTATCAGCAATAGACACCGCAACATTAGCTAAGGTTGCAGAAGCATTCGGCGAAGAGGAAGCCGTTAAACTAATTGAAATACTGAAAAACACAGATGAAATCACAGACGATGAAATAGCGAATAAGACAGGCATAAGGCTTAACAATGTGCGTAAAATCCTCTACAAGCTTTACGACCATTCCCTCGTAAGCCTAAGGAGAACAAGGGACCCTAAAACCGGATGGTTCATATTCCATTGGAAGCTTCAACCAGACCAGCTTGAAGGATTCATACTAAGCCAGAAACGGAGAGTGTTCGAAAAACTGAACCTTCGGCTGGAATACGAGAAAAGCCACGACTTCTACTACTGCCAAACCCCAGGATGTAGACGAATCCCCTTCGAAGAAGCAGTGGAACTCGTTTTCAAATGCCCCACATGCGGCAAACCCCTAATGCACTACAACAACGAGAAAATAGTCCAAGCATTAACAAAGAAAATTAAACAGCTAAGGAAGGAACTTGGTGAGTGAAAAGCTCCCAACAAGAGAGCAGGCACTACAACTTTTACGTGAAAGCGGATGCCGAGAAAATGTAATAAAGCATTGCAAAGCCGTGGCACAGGTTGCCGTTGAAATAGCGAAGGCATGCACCGAAAAGGGCTTAAACGTAAACTTAGAACTTGTGGAAATAGGAGCCCTTCTCCACGATATTGGACGCGCAAAAACACACACCGTTCACCACGCTATTATAGGAGTCCAAATCGCCAAAAACCTAGGCTTACCCGAACCCATACTCTCAATAATAAAGAGGCATGTGGGCGGCGGAATAACACTACAAGAAGCGAAAAAACTAGGATGGCCAAAAGACATCTACACTCCCCAAACCATCGAGGAGAAAATCGTAACATATGCTGACAAACTCATCGAAGGCTCGAAAAGAGTCTCCATAGAAAAAACAATAGAAAAATTCTCAAAGGAGCTGCCGCCATCCGCAATTATGCGGATACAAAGACTCCACGAAGAAATTTTAGCCTTAATCGGAGACTGCAAATGCCTAAAGTAACGTTGCTTTCAAAAATTTATAACTCCTTTCAGCTGAAACTTGTTGAAAATCATATCGAATTTTTATTTAAAGGCCTAAAAGTCAAAATAGAAAATGTCGATGCAACAGCAGGCGGCTGGATTCAAATCGCTTTCTCAGGCGAGGATGAAAAGGCAGCCTCAAACTACTTAGAAAAAGAAATAGGCTTATGTCCAGTTCAAATTGAAAACATAAGAAAGTTCTCAACAATAAAGGGGTACATAACAGGCTTAGGCAAAAGCAAAGGCGAACTGCTATTAGACATTGGAGTAACATCGCCAAAGAACACTTACGCTGCAATCCCTTTGCAGTGTTTGCAAGCCCAACTTGCCGACGGAAGAAAAATAGCCCTTAAAAAGTTCTCTGAACTTTTCGGCTTCTGCGAAAATCTCCCAATAATAACTAAAATAACAAGCATAAACGAAAACCGCATAGAAGCCGCAATAGCAGAAAAGCAGCTAAAACTTTACAGAAGATGGACGAAATCTCTCCTTGACAGACTAATAATCTTAGGCGCATCTCAAGAGGAAATAAAAAAGGCGTTAAAAGATTCAAGATGCCAAAATGACATTGTGGAAATTGAACAATTAGGACTATTTGAACACGCAGTTGCCTGCAAACTTGGAACAGACGCTGTGGGGCTAATCCCAAAAATTGGCAAAAACCTGCCCGACACAACCCTAAGCGTATTCAACCCAAAAACACTAATGAAATTCTTCGAAAACCTCTACAGCCCTGAAATTTTTAGCCTATAATTGATAGTAGGCCGGGCCGGAGTTTAACCGAGACCTCAGCTGTAAGTCTCCTTTTTGGAGAAGGGGCATGAAATTGACTGAAAAAGCTTTAAGGAGTGCTTTTTGAGGGTTTCAGTTGGTTTACAGCTGGCTCGTAAACCTCGCTCCAAACATTAAGATGTAATTTTTAACTTGAAAGGACATTTGCCAACTCGCAGAAGTCTTCGGGTGCTAACTCTCTAACTCGCCTATCGTGAAATGGAAGGGAATCAGCAACCCTAGCAGCTTCTTTGACAACAGCATAACGTTTGATTAAGAACTGTTGGACAGCGTTTCTCACCTTTCTGTTTCGCTGAGTGAAAAGTGCTTGCACAAGCTGTCTGAAAAATGCCTCGTTTTTCAAAGGGAAAGGCGGGGAACCTCTGGGCTTTAAGCGCACAATTATGGAGTCAACTTCTGGCTCGGGATAAAACATCCATCTGGGCACATCGTCAAAAAGTTCAACTTCAAAGTGGTAATACGCTAAGACGGTTAACCATCCATAGTCTTCACTTCCGATGGACGCCACAAGACGGTTTGCAAACTCCCTCTGGAAAACAAGAACTGCACAAGCAAAGTCTTTGTCAAAAAGCCACTGGAGCAGCGCTGAAGAGATGTTATATGGCGGTATGGAAACAACCTTGCTGAATTGTGGTATAGGTGCCTTTAACACGTCGCCCTCAATAACTTCAACATTAGGCAAATCCTTGACGCTTTCCTGCAGAATCCTCACAAGCCTCGAATCTGCCTCAACAGCTAAAACCTTCTTACATTTTTCGGCGAGAAAACGGGTTAAAAACCCTAAACCAGCACCTATGTCAAGCACAACATCGCCACTGGTAAGCGAAGCATATTCAGCTAAACGTTGGAAAAGTGAGGGGCCAACCATAAAGTTTTGCCCTAAACGTTTTTTCGGAAAAATACGATGCTTTCGAAGAAGACGCTTCGTTTCTTCCAACAAGCTCATAGAAGCCTTAACCAACCAGCTTTCAGTGCGCCCTAGTGAACAGCCGATATTTGCTATCGCCAGCCAACTCTTCCAAAATCCTTTTTGCTATCAGCTTTACAGGATTTGGCACTTCTGTACGCTTCTGCAAGTCCTCAAAACTTTCAAAAGGCTTCTTTTCACGTTCATTGATAACTTGCCACATGTACTTTTTACCTATGCCTGGAATCAGTTCGAGAGCGTGCATTCTAGGAGTTATGGCCTGCGCAGTGTTGAAGAAATGGACAAACCACTTTTCACCGTTAAGCACTATGCGGCTGATAACTGCTGGAAGCTCCATCTTTGCTGCGGTGGTCAGCTCGTCGTA
>JAWCLS010000015.1:0-15087 GCA_038850545.1 Bathyarchaeia archaeon | reverse complement strand
GTAAAATATATCATGTTAGCTTCATTCGTTATTAGGAAACCGTCAAAATCCTTCTCCTTGAACGCCTTTTGTTTTAGGGCATCCACCCGCTTCAAAATTCCACTTTCCTTAAATGTAGTATTAGCTAATTTACGAGCTATAAAACGGTTCGTTTTAACCTGAGACTCTGAAAGCTTTAGCCGCCACTTACGACGGACATTAAAATTACATGGTCTCCGTGTTTAAGCTTAGTCTCCACACCGTTTAACTGGTTTAAGAGGTAGCCGTTCACAGTTATTATGAAGTTTGATTTAACGTCGGTGCCTCCAGGCTCATAAACCACCTTTTTGAAAGGTTCCCCATATCTTTCAGAAAGCATGGAAAGCAAATCCGCTAAAGAGGCGCCTTCATAAACCTCCAGCGTCTCTTCTCTCCCGCTTTGAATTATCTCCCTTATATGGCCTATATATTCAACTTTAACCTTCAAAGAGCTCAAGCCTCTGCTTTTCCATAAAATACATGACTAGAGGTTCCTATATATCTATTTCACCATTCCGCATTTTCCTCAACTTTGAATCCCATTTTAAGGGTGATCTTTGCTACCCAAAAATTCCATGAGCAATATAGGAAGAAAAAAGAGTTCCCCTTCTTATCCGCAGCCATCCAAAGACAATTCCAGTTAGGAAAGCGCTTAAGAAGAATGGCCATGAGTCCAATGGATAGTATCCCGATATGGGCTATGGAAAACACTGCCGTTTGAAGAACGTTGCCTCGCTAAATTCCGAACCTTTCTTTAAGGATATCTTGCAGAAAACCTCTGAAAATTATTTCTTCTTGAAAGCTGGCTATTGCAAAGCCGAAAAACAAACTTAACAGATATGACGTTGGCGAAACTGTACTGTATGTCGCATCCTTTGGAACGAAGCAAGCTGTATTGCAGACACAATTACTATTCCCATCAAAACAAGGCATATGAAAAACCTAAAATCCCCCACCCTATGTCCTTCACAAATTCCTTTTTATCAAATCGCCACCATCGCCTTAAGCCTATTCCAACCCATTTAGTGAATCCCAGATAAACTAAGCCAACAGATCTTGGCGATCGTTTTATACTATTAAATGAGTTATCGCTTGATAAAACTGCATTTTGGAAGTTGAAGCAGACATTTCATTTTAAGAAAAATAACGTCTAATAAATCGTCTAACTTACAGATAAGGGTTTGCTTTGAACCACTATGTTAATCTAGCGTACAGGGCTGGCTCTGGCTATATTTGGCTTTTTAAAAGACTACAGCGGATATAAGTTTCCAGAGGAAAAGTCCAGAATTCTGAAACTAATAGAGTATGGCTTATAAGTTGATGAATCACTTTACATTCATGCGGAAGATTTTGCCACTTTAACAAAAAGGATTTTGGCCTGTGTTAAGCGTGCAAATTTAAGATTCTGCCGTAGAGAAAACTAATAAGTTTCTAAAAGAACTGAATGTGTGCTAATCCTCCATTTACAGCAAAATTAATTGGTAAAGTATAAAAGCGACTCCAACAAAAAAATGGAGACGCAAAGGAAACTCCATGATTGTTAAGGAAGTTTATGCGAAAAGCATCCTGTCAGAGTCAAAAGTTCTTGATTACACGGTTAACCCCTACGTTGGCTGCGGACACGGTTGCACATACTGCTATGCACGCTTCATGAAAAGATTTACAGGCCATAAGGAGAGTTGGGGAGAGTTCGTTGACGTTAAAATAAATGCTGCAAGCCTGCTTCAGCGTGAAATAAAAAGGAAAAAGCGCGGAAACGTTTGGATCAGCGGGATATGCGATCCCTATCAGCCCTTAGAAAGCAAATATGGAATAACAAGAAGCTGTCTTGAGATTTTGTTGAAAAACAACTGGCCCATCACGATACAAACAAAATCTACGCTTATACTTCGAGATGCAGCGCTTTTAAAGAACCAAAGAGGCGTTGAAGTTATGCTTACGATTACCACGGCTGACGAGAAGATTAGGCAAATTTTTGAGCCAAAGGCATCATCCATTAAGGAAAGAATCAACACCCTGGAAAAGCTGCACTCCGCTGGCATAAAAACCTGCGTGATGATCGCTCCATTGTTACCAAAGGCTGAAGGATTAATAAAAGAGATATGTGGAATTGCGGATTACGTGCTGATTGACAAGATGAATTATCATTATGCGGATTGGGTGTACAGAAAATATGGGCTCGAGTATGCCATGACTGAGGAGTTTTTTCAAAAGAAAAAGGCAGAACTCGCCAACGCTCTTAAAAAGACTGGAACACCATATCAAATATTGTTTTAATCCCGAAGAACATTTTAAAAACATGGATCGAGTGAAAAAACTAGAGGAGACTATCCCTATTGGTTGATTTTCCAGCCAAAAATTGATACCTTTAGAGGTATTTATCGGCATTTAACTATTCTTGGGCTGGACTTACAACTTCAGCTTCTGCGAATCTACGGCTTATCCGCGTTATCCTTATTTTAACGTGGTCGCCTGGCTTCGTGTTCGGTATGAAGGTTACTAGTCCTTGTATGCGGGCTATTCCTTCACCTCTTCTGCTTGTTTCCTGCACATCCACTTCGTATTCTTTTCCAACCTCAACTGGCTTTGGAGGGAACCGCCTTTCGAACCCTCTTCTTCCGCCAAACCTTCTTCTTTCTTCCATCCGTTTTCACCTCTCTAAAAGTTTATAAAATGTTCCGCGTTTCACTCAACTGTGAGTTTTCCGTATTTTCCAACGTTAAGCTGTATTTCGCCCTTGAAACTTGTTACGTAACCGTTTTCCACCTTGACTTTGTCGTTGACACCCACTTGGTTTATTTGGTCGTTCCAAAGGGTCAGCTTTATAGTTCCCGTCTCGTCGGCGATGACTGCGGTTGCCACCTTATGCGTTGTGTCCTTGAATCTTGAGAGAACTTCGCGGGGTTCAGATTTCTCCACAACTTTCGCTTCGATATTTACACGTTTCATTCCATTTCGCAATTCCTTAATTTTCAATTCCACCATCTCATTCTTAGCCTATTCTTTCCGCGACGGCGAATTTTCCACCCACCGACAGAATCCGCACTTTAACACGCTCACCTACCCTGCTGTTGGGAACAAAAATCAGGTAGCCCTGTATTCGCGCTATTCCATCGCCCCTGCTTCCAATATCATCGATGACAACTTCTAATTCCTCGTTTTCCTTAACAGGCATCGTTTGAAACAATGGTTTGCCGGGGTTGAAACGCCTAGTACTTCCAAACCTTCTTGGTCTTCTCTGGATGTTTTTTGTTTTTTCTGGAAGCCTTCTTGGCATACTGTTTTTTCGTCCTTATCGCGGAACCAGCCTCTACACCATAAAACTCAAGTGCCTTCTGACACTGAGTTTCAGTTAAGGCTAGTTACAAGCACAAAGGATGTACCTACATATAAATCTTGCTAACTTCTTATTCATAACGCAGAGCTTCCACAACCTCTGGATTTCTGGAGCTTGAAGGACTATGCCTTGACGTTGAGGCCTGCATAAAGCTTAAAAGCATATCCGCGCCCTTTACAGCGCCTCCTTCTCGGGTACACCGCAATCGCCAAGGGCAACCCAACATTCCTTAAAACTAGAATCTAGATTCCTAAAAAGTTTTGAGCGATTGTAGCGGCGAAATAAGCTATAACCGCTATGAGAAGACTTTTGCTCCATGAAAATTCAGTTGTTAAGCGAACGGCTATGCCGCAAAGGGCTACGGTCCATATAATTATAGCTACGTGAACGTAACCGTAAATTTGATTCACAAGCCATGTCTCCTCCAATATCTTAACGTAGGCAGCTTCGCTTTCGCCTTTAACGCCGCCCATAAATTCAAAGGGGTATTTAATGGTGGGTAGGGTTGTTGAAAATGCAACGGTGTTTATTAAGGCTTGTATAACTGTTGTTATTAAAGCGCAACCAACTATGATCAGCGTAACCCTCCAAATAGTGTTGGCTTTAAACGCTTTGGTCATAATGTATATTATTCCTCCGAGGAAAACCCATCTTATAATGAATTGCATAAACGAAAAGGCAGCGTAGCTAGCCAAATAGGTGATGACGCTTTCTGCATAAGGTTTATAGACTCCGCCGAAAAATAAGCCGTCCACCAAAACCGTTATGTCGAATTTCTCAGGCCAATTAAGCACCATCCCTAGGCCTGTAATGTTTGCCCAGTCCGCAGCGCCTACACGTGACCATTTTTCGTCTGCGAGGGGCAGGGTTAGGTTGTTCCAGACATTAACTGTTGCGTTGGAAAAACTTTCAGTTAAACCACGGTAAAAGTAATCTGAAAGTGTTGTGGAAAACAAATAGACTGAAACATTTTCAGGAGGAATATTCGGTCCTATCCATTTTACCCTCAAATAAAGCTTTGAATAGCCGCCTTGGCTTGAACAGTTTATTGGTCCTATGTTGTCCAACTGTATGGATATTTCTGCGCCGTCTTTCACCGTGAATTCTATGCTTCTGTTCCCGTAAATTTTCCCCTCTATATAGTCGATATAATTCGCTGTAGGAGGCCCCCCATCGAGAGTTCGCCATAAAGCCGCGTTTTCTGTCCACTCATCTCTTGATGTTGGAAAAGTTTCTTCAACGTAAGTCCTAACCAAAATGGGGTAAGTTGACGCCACATTTGCCACAACAAATAGAATCATCACCACTATTGGGATGATGTATCTTGGATTTTGGATTATCTCTTTAAAGGCCTTGTGGGGCGCGTATAACACTTTCAATATTTCGCGTACCGACAACGGTTTACATCCCGAGTTTTAGTCGCCTATAAGTCGTGTAGTCCACGTATTCTAGGAATGGGTTTTCCGCTTGATATCTGACTGTTAGTTTTTGTCGTTGCCGTTTTTCAGTTATTTGGCTTGTGGTTATGAGGGAGTAGGCGTCGCTTCCAGCGCCTGAACCGTAGCTTACGATTAGTATGCGTTCGTATGGCTTTGCTACGTCTAGAACAGCTGCTAAACCTATCGGTGAGGAGCCCGAATACGTGTTGCCAAACCTCGCCACTTGAAGCGACGGCAAATATTGTTCTTCTTTGAACCCGAGTTCTTTAGCAATTCTTATGGGGAAATGGACGTTTGGCTGGTGGGCTATAAAGTAGCTGACATCTTTAACCTGCAGGTTTAGCTTTTCCATAAGTCTTTGTGCAGCTTTCCGTATATGCTTGAAATAAGCAGGGTCGCCTGTGTACCTTCCTCCATGCATGGGATAGGGTTCGCCGTCTCTTCTCCAGAAATCTGGCGTGTCAGAAGTGCATGAATGCCACCCTTCTAGCTCCGCTATGACGTCGTTTTTTCCGAATATGTATGCGCAACCGCCGAAACCCACGAAAAGGTCCAGTTCTCCGCCTGGGCAATCTCTTGGCGCTGCTTGTGCATTGTCTGCGCCTATAACCATCGCGTATGGGACACCAAGTTTTGGATAACTAACTAGGGCGGCGGCGTCCTTAAACATGCTTGTGGCTGCCTTACATGCAAACTCTGTGTCGATGGCGTCGACTCCTTGAACATCCCCTTCTTCCTCGCCGAGCTTTAAGACTTGAGCAACCTTTGAGGCTATGGGTTTAACAGCGTAAGGGTTTGACTCTGAGCCGACATAAACCTTGCCAACAAGCGAGGGGTCAACACCGGAGTGGATTAAGGCAAGTTTTCCAGCCTCCACAGCCGCTGTTATAGCGTCTTCGTCTATGAAAGGAACCGAGCGCTCCATGTTGCCCTCCCTAATTCTAAACCTTGACGTGTAAACGCCATAGCCAACTATCCCGGGAACCTCATACTCCTTGTTCGGTTTAATTATGCTATACTCTTGATGAGGGTAGTACTCGTCTGCAAAAGTGAAAGCCAAAGAAATTGTCGGGATTATGTCACTTTTATCCACGGAATAACGCCTCCTAAACCTTGGAACAACATCCCTTCCTTCGAGAGATCGAAAATCAATCATTTCTCCATCTGCGATTAACTTATCGGTCAGCCTTCCCGGAACCCTAACTTTTCCGTTATGGAATGAAACTATTCCATAAACATAACTGCCCAATTTTATGAACTTGTTTGTAGGCTCATTGACAAAAGTGCATATCTCAAGCCTACCCTTTTCATAGAAAAAGTCTATGTCAACCATTTTTCCGAAGCTTTTTCTACCGCAGTTTCCACAGTAGTCCCTTAGCTCAAAGTATTCTTTTCCACAGATTTGACAGCGTCTCCCCCTTAGCCTGTCGCCTAAATATGAAACTCTCCTTTCTATGGGTTCACTACTCATCTAAACCCTCCCGAAAATGTGGACATGCCCCTTAGTGCCAAATCCCTCAAGCTCAAGTACACATCCATACTTTAACTCTTTATCGCTTAAAATCTGCCTCTCACCAGCCTCTTCCCTCAGCTGCTTGAAAACCTCATAGATTTGGGCACCTCCGGTGGCGCCCAACGGGTTTCCGTCAGCCTTTAAACCTCCATTCATGTTCACGAAGAGTTTTCTACCATTTATCTCATAATACCCCTTGTATTCTTTACAGCTTTCAAATACTGCCTCCCAAGCTTTTCCCCGTTCACAAAAACCCAAGTCCTCAAGGGAAACCATCTCCATAACCGTAGACTGGTCGTAAACCTCTAGGACTTGAATGTCCCAAAGGTTCAATTCAGCAGTTTTTAAGGCGTTTTCCATGGCTAAGCGGCTCACAAGAAAACCTGTAAGGTCTTCCCTTACTGGGAAGGTTAAGTAGTCTGTGGCTGACGCGGAGCCTAGCACGTAGACGGGTTTGTCTGTGAGTTTTCTTCCAACCTCTTCACTTGCAAGAATCACCGCAGCTGCACCATCAGATATGGGAGCGAAATCATAAACTCCTAAGGGTCTGCGGGCGCTTTTCCTAGCTTCTAAGACCTGTTCTACGGTTATTTTTCTTTTGAACTGGGCGAACTCGTTTTTTAAAGCGTTCAAATGGTTCTTTACCGAGATCTGCGCCAAGGCTATGTTTAGTTTTTCAAGGTTTTCGCCTTCTATGCCATACTTTTTAATGTAGGCTCTCAGCATGAGCTCGTGGTTTGCCTCTGGAGTGCCTCCAGCATAGTAGCTCCACGGATCTCCCAAAAGCATTAGGTCGTCTCGGATTTTATCCCATCTGTCAGTCATCTTCTCTATGCCGCCTATGAGAACCAGATTGTATTTTCCAGCTTGGATGGCATTGCAAGCATTTGAGAAGGCTGAGCTGAAAGAACGGGTAAAATCCATGGGAACGTGAAGTTCCGTCAACTCTGAAAGGAAGCCTTCTTCAAGCCCCAGCTTATTCGTTATGAGAAGGAAATAGTCTGAAATATAACAGGCTTCAAGGTCTTTCCGTTCAAGTCCAGCTTCTTCGGAGGCCCTAAGCCAAGCCTCTTCTATGAGCCTTTCAGGCTGCTTCTCGTAGTGCTCCCCGAACTTGGTTCTCCCCGCACCAACTATAACTGGACGGTTAGGCATTCTAAGGCACCTTCAGCAAATAGCAATTATCCCAATTATAAAGGCTTTTAAGTCTTTGCCATATCAGCGACATAAAAGCTGCAGGATGACGTTATGCTTCAAAAGTTTAGCGGTGCTGCCCAGCAAACAGGCTAAAGGCATGATACCTTAAAGATGGGATTTTTGGAGAAGAGCGTCTAAGTTTTTCTTCACCGCTGAAATAAACTCTTCAGTGCTCACGACATTGTTTACTGGAGGTTCTGAAACCCTGGCTACATCAACAGTCATTATTCTATCTCTTTCTATGGTAAGCTTTGCGGCTTTCTCCAGCGTTACTGCAAATTCAACCAATTCTTTTACGCCGTCAAGCATGCCTCGCCTCTTTAATGCAGCGGTCCAAGCGAATATTATGGCTGTTGGGTTTGTTGAAGTTTTCTCACCCTTCAAATGTCGATAGTAATGTTTTTGAACAGTGCCATGGGCAGCCTCTGACAAGAAGTGCCCTTCAGGCGAGAAAAGCAAAGAGGTCATTAGGGCTAAACTGCCAACATAAGCGGTAGCCACAAAATCGGAGAAGACATCACCATCATAATTTTTGCAAGCCCAAACGAAGCCTCCCTCAGACCTAACAGCCCGAGCCAATGCGTCGTCTACTAGAAAATAGTAATAGTTCAACCCCGCTTCCTCATATTTCTCCTTGAACTCGCTCCTATAGACCTTGCTGAAAATTTCCTTGAAACGTTCGTCGTAAACTTTTGAAATTGTGTCCTTGGCTGCAAACCATAAGTCCAACTTGTTTTCTAAAGCGTATCTGAAGGATGCTCTGGCAAAGCTTTCAATGGAGGAGTCTATGTTGTATATTCCTTGGATTACACCTGCTCCTTTTATGCTTGGGAACCTAGCCTTAAGCTTTTTGCCGTCAACTTGCCTAACCACAAGCTCCGCCTCAGCGGGAGCTTCAAACCTTAAGCCCACGCCGTCATATATGTCGCCGAAAGCGTGCCTCGCAATAACTATTGGCTTTTTCCAAAATCTAACCGCCGGCAGCACATTGCTCAATATTATGGGCGCCCTGAAAATGGTGCCGTCCAACATGTTTCTGATGGTGGCATTAGGACTTTTCCACGCCTTTTTAAGGTTATACTCTTTCACTCTTTCAGCATCAGGCGTTATAGTGGCGCATTTAACGCCCACTCCTAATCGCTTAACAGCCTCAGCAGCCTGCACCGTTATTTGATCGTTGGTTTCATCCCTTTTCCTAATGTGGAGATCATAGTATTCAACTTTCAAATTCACGTAGGGCAGAATAAGCTTCTCTTTAACCCAGTGCCAAATAACCCGAGCCATCTCGTCGCCGTCGATCTCCACGATAGGCTTGTTCATCGGAATTTTCTCTGTCAAACCTATTACGACACCTCGATTACCGCTTAATTCTCATCCGTAATATAAATTAAGCTTCTCTTATTAGTGCCGCTGAAAGTTCATTAATGCATTCATACGCATTATTAGATGAGGGGGTCTCCATGAACCGCGAAGAGAAATATCGCTTAGTAATTTCTGTCAAGGAAATAAAGGGGAGATGCCCAGTCTTTAAGGTCGGCGAAAAAATCGTTGTAGAATCCCCAAAAATAGTTATTAAAGAAACAGATAACCTTTGCATTCACGCTTTTGGGTGTATTCTATCCATGATCATTCCCCTAAGTCATGGAGAAAGCTTTAAACGGTTAGGCTTAGCGAAGGAGGAAGGGGAAAAAGGATATTTCCAGTGTTTAGACCCGGGAGAACCCTATACACAAGGCGGAACGGTTCTTTTTCAGATAAGGCGGGAGAAAATCTCGGAAGACTGAATTCACAAAGCTTTTATCGCTTTTCAAAGAAAACAATGTGAAGACTGGTGGTTGAAGGTGACGCTAGTTAATTTAATTCAACGTGTCTTACATATTGCTTCTGCTGGAATACCTAAGTGGCTGTGGCCAAAATTTTTAACCAATCTAGTTTTCGGCATAGTGTGGTTTTTCGTTGAGCTTCTCATATTAACAGTCGTTCTCTATCTGGCGGGGCGAATTGTTGTTGGCGGAAAACGCGCCCTCTTCTCAGACGCTTTCATAATTGCGCTTCTTGGAACAGTTTTGTCGGCATTATTTGTAGCGTTTGTACCTTACAGCCTAATTGCTATACTTCTCAGCATTTTTGTCTGGCTCCTATTAATAAAACGCTTTTACGAAACCGGATGGCTCGGCGCCATTGCAGTTGGCATAATATCTGTAATAATATTTATAGCAGTTTTAGTGCTTATTGCATTAGTTTTCGGCATACTCTATCTAATAATAGAATGGTTTGTTTCAATGTGGCTTTAACCATTCCAGTGAGGGGTTAGGGTTGGTTAACACAAAGAAACATACGGTCCTTTTAGGTCTCGCTTTCCTTTTTCTACTGCTTCTCGCATCCTTCGAAAACATGATCTTCTTCACCATTCTAAGAAGCATACTTCAAAACCAGTTTTTGGCCGTCGGAATGCTTTTCATTCACAATGTCCTCGTGATATCGCTTATTCTTTTAGGCATGTCCTTCTATGTTAGCCTAGTGGTCTCAAACTTCTTTAAACGAGAGAAATATTCGCACATAGTGCTTGAGCATCCGCAGGTCTTCGCCTTAATCTTCACGCTTGTGATAGTCTTTTTAAGCATACTGCGGGGAGGAACCCTCATTTACGGCGGGATAATGCTTGAGGCTTTACCATCAATTTTGCTTATAAGTACACCCATCGGATTGATTGAGGGATATGGAATATACTTAACTATCAAGAAGACACTGAGCAGGGCGTTATCCACAAAAGATCTAATCTACATTTATGGCATATTCCTATTGGCAGCCGTCATGGAAGTCGGCTTCATAAACATACTAGTGAAAGTTTCAACCGTGTAAAATAAAGCGGTTAATTTTTCAACGCTAATTTTGCTCCGTTAGCTTTTTCTTTAATCCCCTAATAAGCTTCTTAAGTTTGGGGCTCAATTCAACGGGATAATTTGCAGCATTCCTTAACCGTTTATACTTATTCGGAAGCCTTGAAAGGTTTTCTAAGGCCCTTTTTCTTATCTCTTCAAGGGATGGAAAGTTATAGATCACCTTTCCTTTTTCAACAACTTTAACAAGTAGCGGTTCCCCATTCATTTCTTCATCGTCTAAGGCGATAACATCCTTTACGAAATTGCCATTTTCATCCTTAAATCTGAAGACCTGTTTTCTCCCGGGAAGGGTGGCTTTGCCTTCGCTTAGCTTCATTATGGGTTGGAACTCGCCTTTCTCGTCCATTTTTTCACACAGCTTGTAGATTATGTCAACGTATGGTCTGTCGGCGGATGTTCCCATCTTTGTTCCAACACCAAACGAGTCTATTTTCGCCCCTTTCCTTAACAGTTCCTCTATCCTGTACTCGTCGAGGTCTCCGCTTGCGAATATTTGCATGTTGCTAAGCCCGTTTTCATCCAGCATTTTCCTAACTTTTTTGCTTATATCCACCAAATCTCCGCTGTCCAACCTCACTCCGCGAAGCTTAAACCCCTTTTCTTCAAGTTCTTTGGCGACTACGATGGCGTTTTCCGCGCCCTTAACATTATCAAAAGTGTCGATTAGGAGTGTCGATTTGTCTGGGAAGGTTTTGGCAAAGGCTCTGAAGGCGTCTATCTCGCTGCTGAAAAACATTATAAAGGAATGAGCCATAGTTCCAAAAATTGGTATGTCATACACCATTCCAGCGAGAACGTTAGACGTGCCAGCACACCCTGCTATGTAGCTTGCCCTTGCAACTTTCATTCCAGCGTCTGTTCCATGCTCACGCCTTAAACCAAACTCGATTACAGGTCTGCCTTTAGCTGCGGTGACAACCCTTGAAGCTTTGGTGGCTATTGTTGTTTGAAGATTTACAGTGTTCAATGCGAAAGTTTCTATAAGCTGGGCTTCAATTATTGGCGCTGTAACTCTGATCAGCGGCTCGTTAGGAAAGACTATGGTGCCCTCCGGAATAGCCCAAATATCGCCAGTAAATTTGAAATTCCTTAAATAGTCAAGAAAGTCTTCCTTGAACCCTTGGCTTTTAAGAAAATTGATGTGCTCTTCTGTGAACTTCATCCTTTCAATGAAACGTAATACTTGCTCCAAACCCGCGAAGAGAAAATAGGAACGGTTTGGGGGAAACCTCCTAATAAAAAGGTCGAAGGATGCCGGTTCAAATCTTTTGTTGTCAAAATAGCTTGCACACATCGTTAACTCGTATAAGTCTGTGAGCATGCTCATGTTTTCTTCGTCGACAAACCCAAAGGACTCTTTCATAGGCGTTACCTTAACACCAAGAGAATTATATCTCTTTCTCATTTCACGGAAATGGGCAGGTCTTAGTTGGGCAGCCTCCAGCGTATTCTGATTCTGCTGAAATAAATTTCCTTTCCGCTTTTTTTACTTCTCCAATGTATAAGACTTGTTCAGGTTTGCTTCCATAACGGAAAACCGTTACGCCCTTGCACTTAAGCTTCCAAGCTAACTCGAAGACGTTTCTCACGTCTTCAACTGTTGCCTCGTAAGGCATGTTAACGGTTTTTGAAACAGCATTATCCGTGTATTTCTGAAAGGCGGCCTGCATTCTAACGTGCCATTCTGGGCTAATGTCTAAGGCTGTTACAAAAATCTTTCTCACATCTCCTGGAATTTTATCAATTTTTTGAACAGACCCTGTTTTCGCTATTTCTTCGAGGAGTTGAGCGTTGTAAAAGCCTCTTTCCTTCGCTATGGTTTCAAAAAGCGGGTTAATTTCAAAAAGCCTGGTTCCGTCTAATACATTTCTTATGAAGGAGACTGCAAATATTGGCTCGATTCCGGAAGAACACCCTGCTATTATACTTATGCTTCCAGTGGGGGCTATTGTTGTTGTTGTAGCGTTTCTCATAGCCTTATACTTGTCTTTCCAGATGCTCCTTTCAAAGTTTGGGAATGAACCTCTTTTCTCAGCAATTTCCTCAGACTTCTTATGTGCTTCCTCGTCGATGAACTTCATAAGCCTTTCAGCAAGCTCTAAAGCTTGATCAGAATTGTAGGGAACCCTAAGCTTTATCAGCATGTCTGCAAATCCCATAACGCCTAAACCTATTTTCCTATTAGCCCTCGTTATCCTTTCAATTTCCTTTAAGGGGTACTTGTTCGCGTCTATGACGTTGTCTAGAAAGTGAACAGCGTTCCTAACGGTTTCTCTAAGCTTATCCCAGCGGATTTCTCCATCCTCAACCATCCTCGATAGGTTAATTGATCCCAGATTGCATGATTCATATGGAAGCAGGGGCTGCTCGCCGCAGGGGTTGGTGGACTCGATTATTCCAACTTCTGGTGTTGGGTTGTGCCTATTAACCTCGTCTATGAAAACCACCCCAGGGTCTCCACTTGCCCATGCAGACCTTGCCATTAAATCCCAAACATCTTCAGCCTTAAGTTTTCGCGTTTTCTCCTTATTTCTTGGGTTAACAAGCCAATATTCGCGGTTTTCCTCAAGGTTTTTCATAAACTCATCGGTTACGGCGACGGATATGTTGAAGTTTGAGAGGAACCCTGGCTTTTGTTTTGAAGTTATGAATTCAATAATGTCTGGATGGTCGACGCGCAAGATTCCCATCATGGCGCCTCTTCTTTTTCCGCCAGCCTTAATTACTTCAGTGGCCACATCAAAAACTCTCATGAAACTAACTGGTCCCGATGCCACACCTTTTGTTGACATTACAATATCGCCCTTAGGCCTAAGCCTTGAAAAGTCGAAGCCAACCCCTCCGCCGCTTTTCTCAATTAAAGCCATATTTTTCACAGCTGTGAAGATGCTTTCTAAGGAATCTTCGACTGGCAGAACAAAGCATGCAGACAATTGGCCTAGCCTCGTTCCCGCGTTGAAAAGTGTAGGCGAATTGGGAATAAATTCAAGCCTCGCCATCATTGTGTAAAAGGTTTCTTCGCTTTCTCTCGGGTCTTCACCATATTTTTTATCGACTCGCGCTATGGCTCTTGCAACTCTCCTAAACATTTGAGCGGGGTCTTCTATTATCTGTTCGGCTTCATTCCTTAGCAGGTAGCGTTTCCTCAAAACTTCAAGGGCGTTAACTGTCAGTTTTGGCTCTTCTATTCCAAGCTTCTCTTTGAGTCTTCTTATTTCCTCTTTCTTCTTTCTATAAGCTTGATATTCTGATGCAACCTTTTCGTAGCCCCTTTTCCTTAAAACTTCTATAACGGCGTCTTGAGCGTCCTCCACTGAAGGAATTTTTTCTTTGAACTTTTCCTCTAAGAGGCTGACCACTTCTATGGTTAGTTTTTCAGCCTTTTCTCCGTCTCCAAGTTCAACAGCCACAAGGGCTCTGTGAATAGCGTTTTTGATCATTTCAGGGTTAAATTTGACGATTCTTCCATCCCTTTTCTTTATCTTGGTTATAATCATGGCTTTTCAATTCAAAAATGAACAAACTAGCGATATAAAGTTTTGAAAATTAAAGCATCTATAGACTGTTCCCTAACTCGCGGTTTATATGAAGTTTCAAGTCTTTTAAGTGGCTGTGCCATGCTGATGTTCACCGAATGCTCTGGATTTGAAAGTTTTATATACTGCTGTTGTCATTGTAGAGTCTGAGCGTCATGGCGGATATCTGTCCAATATGCGGGCTTCCTAAAGACTTATGCGTCTGCGGCGAAATAGGAAAAGAACAACAAAGGATTCGCATAAGATTTGAAACAAGAAAGTTTGGCAGGCCTACAACCATAGTGGAGGGTATAAACGATAAGGACACGGACTTGGGAAACCTAGCCCAGAAACTTAAAAGCTTCTGTGCTTGTGGAGGAACGGCCAAAAATGGGCAAATAATACTTCAGGGAGACCACCGTGAAAAAGTTCGCCAATTTCTAGTAAAGCTTGGGTATCCAGAAGAAAACCTCGAAGTTCAATAGCTGCTTCATAATTGGTGTAAGCCCATGAAAATCCTGCAAAACATGCGTGGGGTAATTAAGACTCTGAAGCATCGCAGTCCATCAAAAATATACTGCCCACGATGCGGGAGCCCAAAAATCCGCTTATCTAGCAGCCTTGACTATTGGTTAACACCAAAAAAGTACTTATGTGAAAACTGTGGATATTTAGGTCCAATAGTTATGGAACTTGAAAGAGACGAAAGGAAAAAGCGGAGAAAAAAGCCAGTTTAAGCTAATCGGGTAGTTCAAGGTTAAGCTGTCTCTTCAAGGTTTTGTAGCGGTTTCTAACAGTGACTTCTGTGACCCCCGCAGCCTCGGCGATGTCCTTTTGCGTTTTCTTTTCATCATTCTGTAAACAAGCAATGTAAAGTGCTGCTGCAGCTAAACCCATAGGATCTTTACCTGCGGCTGCCCTTCTCATTTTGGCTTCTCTAAGAATTTGGATGGCAAGCCCCTGGGTTTTACCTGAAATTCCTATTTTTTCCGCAATCTTTGAAATGTACGTTAGAGGGTCAGCGATCGGCATTTGCACTTCAAGTTCGCGAAGTAGAAGCCTATAGCAGCGAGCCACATCCTTCTTATCCACTAGGCTGGCCTCGGCGATTTCCCTTAGAGTTCTAGGGGTTCCGCTTCCGCGGCAAGCCGCATAAAGTGCTGCT
>JAWCLS010000014.1:0-15474 GCA_038850545.1 Bathyarchaeia archaeon | reverse complement strand
GCATCGCCCGCGAAATAGTTGTAAATGCCGTAAAAGCCCTTCAAGAAGGAGATTTAGAAACAGTTGGAGATTTAATGAACTTTAACCACGCTTTGCTTTATGGGTTAGGGGTTTCAGACGAATCACTGGAGTGGCTTATAAACGCTGCTAGGAAAGCCGGCGCATACGGCGCAAAACTTACAGGCGCTGGAGGCGGTGGGTGCATGATAGCCCTTGCAAACAAAGACAAACTTGAAAAAGTTTTAGAGGCTGTTCAAAGGGCTGGAGGAAACGCTTTTCTAGCCCGAAAAACCGACGAAGGGGTTAGAATTGAGTCAAGCTAAACCGACAATTTTGAAAATAGGCGGTTCAGTGATTACAGACAAAAATGTAGAGCTGGGAACAAGAATGGACGTTATAAGCCGCCTAGCAGACGAAATACGTGATGCAAACACCAAAAATTTAATAATCGTCCATGGTGGAGGAAGCTTCGGCCACCCAATTGCACAGAAGCATTCCATAAAAGAAGGGTTCAAAGAAGATTCTCAAATAATAGGTTTCGCCGAAACACACCATGTTATGACTGTGCTTAATGGACTTTTCATGGATGCTTTAATATGGCGGGGCGTGCCAGCAGTAAGCATCACACCTTCCTCATGCATAATGACACGTAATGGGAGAATATACTGCTTTGAAGATGCCCCCTTAAAACATCTTCTAAATATAGGATTCATTCCAGTCCTTTACGGAGATGCCGTTTTCGACGTGGATTTAGGCTTCACAATATTGTCCGGAGACCAGCTTGCCGCGTTTCTCGCAGAGCGATTCGATGCAAAAAACATTTTGATCGGTGTAGACGTAGACGGGCTATACGACGCTGACCCTAAGAAAAACGCGAAGGCGAAAATGTTTGACCATTTGACGTTGGATGAGCTTAAAAAAGTTCAGGGGCGCCTAGGCGGGTCAAACGCGTGTGATGTGACCGGCGGCATGTCAAGCAAAATAGCCGAGCTTATACCAGCCATAGAGCATGGAACACCAGTTTTAATCGTTAACGCCACAAAGCCAAAAAATATTTACAAAGCCCTTAAAGGAGAAAAGGTGAAGGGGACATTAATAGAGAAGGAATAGGGGAATTGGCTGAAAAAACAAGAAAACGCAAAGCAGATCACATCCGCATAGCCACAAGCCGCAAAGTGCAAGCAAGAAAAACCACAACAGGTTTTGAGGAAATATACTTCGTCCACAAGGCTCTACCGGAAGTTGACAAAGAGAAAATAGACTTGTCCACAACGGTTTTTAACCACAAGTTTGCCGCGCCAATAATGGTGAGCGCCATAACAGGCGGAACTCCGGAAGCCGAAAAAATTAATGCAACAATAGCCACGGTGGTTGAAAAGCTAGGGTTGGGGATGGGTGTTGGAAGTCAGAGGGCAGCACTGGAAGACGAAAGGCTTTCAAAAACCTTCGCAATAGTTAGGAAGAAAGCCCCCACAGCCTTTTTAGTGGCAAACATCGGCGGAGTGCAGCTTGCCCAAGGATACTCCACAAGGGAAGCCAGGAAAGCAGTAGAAATGATTGATGCAGATGCCCTTGCAATACACCTAAATTCCCTCCAAGAGGTTGTCCAGCCTGAGGGCGAAACAAACTTCAAAGGAGTTCTTGAAAAAATAGGGGAAATCGCCAAGGAACTTGACAAGCCAGTCATTGTAAAGGAGACTGGCGCTGGAATAGCCTCTGAAGAGGCGAAAAAACTTGAAGCCGTAGGCGTGAAAGGCATAGACGTGAGCGGCGCTGGCGGCACAAGCTTCGCGGCAGTGGAGCATTTCCGTGCAGAAGGCGTGGAAAACGCTTTCCAAAGCAATCTCGGCGAAACCTTCTGGGACTGGGGCATACCCACGGCAATAAGCCTAATTGAAGTTGCACAAACAGTACATATTCCAGTTATAGCTTCAGGCGGAGTGCGCAACGGCCTAGACGCAGCTAAGGCTCTAAGCTTAGGAGCGAGCCTCGTAAGCCTTGCACAACCAGTTTTGGAGGCGGCGGTCAAAGGTGAAAAAGAGACAGAAAAGCTGCTAAACCTATTAATTGAAGAGTTAAGGAGCGCCATGTTTCTAGTTGGAGCGGAAAACCCGCAGCAACTGCAAAAGGCTTCTCTTGTTATAACGGGAAAAACAGCTGAGTGGCTAAGGGCAAGAGGATTCAAAATAGAGGATTACGCGAGGAGAGGCGGAATTTGAATATGGACGTTGAAAAGTTTCTAGAGGAGAAAGCCCCCCTCATAAACAAGGCTATCGAAAAGTACATTCCAAGAATCTTTTCCAAAAACGCCACAGTTTTCAAAGTTAACCCGCCAAGGCACTCATACAACATAGAAGCCATAAACAAGGCTGTCGCCGAACCATTATGGGAGTTCTTAGACAGGGGCGGAAAAAGGTGGCGTCCAACCCTCTTCCTACTAATATGCGAAGCCTTGGGGAAAAACCCTGAAGACTTCATAGACTACGCCATAATCCCAGAAGTCATTCACAACGGAACCCTAATAATAGACGACATAGAAGATGCCTCAGAATTCCGAAGGGGTAAACCATGCACCTACAAAATCTACGGCTTAGACATAGCAATAAACGCTGGAAACGCAATGTATTATCTTCCCCTCTTGCCGCTGATAGAAAACCGAGAAAAAATAGGCGCGGAAAAACTCGCAAAAATATATGAAATCTACGTGCAAGAAATGATAAACCTAAGCCTCGGCCAAGCCATGGACATAGCGTGGCACAGAGGATTGGCAGACGCTGACAAGATAGAGGAAAAGGACTATTTGCAGATGTGCGCCTACAAGACTGGAACTTTGGCGAGGATGAGTGCAAAAATAGCCGCTGTATTAGCCGACGCAAGCAACGAGCTTGTCGAGAAACTTGGACGCTTCGCGGAGAGCATGGGAATAGCCTTTCAAATACAAGACGATGTCTTAGATTTAACAGGCGAAGAGTTTGCGGAAAAGAAAGGGGGACGCGGACAAGACATAACCGAAGGAAAACGCACTTTAATGGTAATCCACACCTTAAAGGTTTCAAACGCCGAAGATAGAAGGAGGCTTATTGAAATTCTTAAAATGCACACTTCAAACCAAAAACTTAGGGACGAAGCCATAGCAATAATGCAGAAATACGGCTCAATTGAATACGCCAAAAACTTTGCTCGAAAAATCGTGGATGAAAGCTGGAGAGAAGTTGAAAAACTTCTTCCAGACTCTGAGGCAAAGGAAAAGTTAAACGCTTTCGCGCAATTCCTTATTGAAAGAAAACTTTAAAGCGCGTGCTAAACCTTGCTGGAAACGGAAGGAAATGCTGAAGTAAGGGAATTAATTCGGAAATTCGCGTTACTGAACGCTATAAAACATGATGGAAAAGCCCAAGCAAGCCCCGTTATCGGAAAGGTTCTGGCTGAAAAACCAGAAATGCGAACAAAAGTGAAGGAAATCACCGCACTTGTTAACAAAATTGTTGAGGAAGTTAACCTTCTCCCTTTAAGCGAGCAAAAACGCATAATTGAGGAAAAATGGCCCGAAGCCCTTGTGAAAGAAAAAGTTGAAGAGGAGAAAAGGCTTCCGCCTCTGCCCAATGTGGATAAATATCCAAGAGTTGTCACGCGTTTCTCACCTAATCCTGACTGCGTTCTACATTTAGGCTCAGCCAGAGCCATAATACTGAGCCATGAATACGCCCGCATGTATGGTGGAAAGTTCATTCTACGCTTTGAAGATACAGACCCTAAGTTGAAAAGGCCTGTTTTGGAGTTTTACGACCGCATAAGAGAAGACTTAGAATGGCTTGGGTGTGAGCCCGACGAGGAGTACATTCAGAGCGACAGACTCCCCGTATACTACGAATATGCGGAAAAGCTGCTAAAGGATGGTAACGCCTACGTCTGCACATGCCAACCACAAGCCTTCAGAGAGAAAGTACTAGCTCAAAAGTCGTGCCCATGTCGTGACCTACCGCCAGAGGAGCATCTTAAAAGATGGCGCCGCATGCTCGAAGGCAAGTGCAAAGAAGGTGAAGCAGTAGTCCGCGTAAAAACAGACTTAACCCATCCAAACCCAGCTGTAAGAGACTGGCCAGCCCTCAGAGTCATAGAAATCGAAAAATGCCCCCACCCGCGGGTTGGAAGCAAATACCATGTTTGGCCCCTATACAATTTCGCATGCGGATTAGACGACCACTTAATGGGTGTAACCCACATAATTCGCGGAAAAGAACACCTAACAAACATGGTTCGGCAAGAGTACATGTATAAGCATTTTGGGTGGCAGTACCCCGAAGCAATACACTACGGTAGGCTTAAGATTAAGGGCGCACATCTAAGCAAATCAAAAATTATTCAGGGAATAAGGGAAGGCCTCTACAAAGACTGGGACGACCCGAGGCTGGCAACGTTTGCAGCTTTAAAAAGGCGGGGAATAACCCCTGAAGCCATCAAAAAACTCATAATTGATGTGGGACCAAAAACCTCAGACATCATCCTAAGCTGGGAAAACCTTTACGCATACAACCGCAAAATTCTAGATCCAAAAGTGAACAGGTACTTCTTCGTGCAAAACCCAATTCAGCTTTCAGTTGGGCAAATTCCAAAAGCATTCACCGCAAAGCTTCGCTTACACCCAGAAAATCCAGAGAGGGGCTTCAGAGAATACTCAATAAAGCCTTCCGGGGCAGATAACACGGCACTTTTCTGGATTTCAAAAAAGGATGCAGATGCCTTAAAGGTTGGAAGCACCGTCCGCCTCATGGAACTATTTAACATAAAAATCGAAAAGATTAAGGAGTATTCCGTTGAGGCGTTCTTCATAAGCGAGTCCTACGAAGAGGCAAAAAAGGCGGAAGCCCCTTTGATTCACTGGATACCTATAGGCGCGGACATGCCATGCCAAGTCGTTATGCCAGACGCCACAACAACTGAAGGAATAGCGGAAAGCGCCTGCAAAGGGTTAAAGCCAAACAATATAGTGCAGTTTGAAAGGTTCGGCTTCGTGAGAATAGATGAAGTTAACATGAAACTTATAGCCTATTACGCCCACAAGTAGAAGGAGAATGAGGAGAATATGCGAAAACAAGAAAAAGTGATTTTATGGCCAGCATATTTTGACTCCACAAAAACTAGGGGCGAGGGAAGGAAAATTCCAAAAAACCTAGCTGTGCCCTCCCCGAAAATTTCAGAACTAAAGGAAATCGCTGAAAGGCTAGGTTTTGAACATGAGTTGGTTTTGGATGCCAGCTACCCTAAGACGCCGTGGCTGAAAACAGGCATGCTTCTAGTAACTAAAAAAGAAACCAAAAACCAAATGCTAAAGAAAATCGCCAAGCAGCTGCTGAAAACCCGCGCTGCCGCCTCAAAACAGGTTTAGCTCACTTCTTTCCCTATTAAAACCGCGTTTATTACCCCATTTTGGCCTGGTCGGGAAGTTACACGTGCCAGACCTATGGAGGTTTCTATTATTGCACCTTTTGTTATAATGCCTCTCCGGTCGTAGTCAACATTCGCCGGGTTCTTGACAACGCGTAGAATTTCGGCTTTCTCTGTTTTTCCAGTTTTCAAGTCGGTTACACAAGCGTATTTTTCGCTTAAAACTTTAATTTTGATGTTGCCGCCTCTTCCCTGCTCAATTTTCCTTTTAGACTCGCCTAAAACGGTTTCCACTGGAAATGAGCCTTGCTCAAATTTTCTTTTCCCTCTGTACGCTCGCTTTTTGCCTCCGGACGGCTTTCTCTTATGCAAATCGCCGTGCCAAACAGACATGGTCATTCCTCTTTTAAGCAGTACATGTTTTAAGCTTGTTCACTATCACGCTGTTTTACATATAAACCTATCCGTTTCCAACACTTGTAACTGAGCTTTTATCACTTTCTTCCGCTGCTTTTTCTCCTTCCAGAATCTTCTTTAACTCCTTCTTCATAACTGAAACATCGTGGCTTAAGCCAAAATAATCTGCAAAGTAATCCGTCGTCCTCAAAATTGATGAACGCCCTTTCCTCTCTGACGCGACTAAACCCATTTCCTTGAGCAACTTAATATGCCCGTAGGCGTGACGCCCACGCACTTCGGTAACCCTTTTCTGAGAAATTGGCTGTCTCAGCGCTATATAAGACAACGTTTTCAATGGTCCGGTGGAGAGAAGCGGCCTTTTAACAAGCTTTCTAACGTGAGGAGTAAAATCGGCTTTTAACTGCAAAACATATCTTTCATCCTTTAACTCTAAAACTTCAAGGGCTGTGTTTCTGCCGGCATACTCCTGTGCAAGCATTTCAACAAGTTTTTTAGCCTTATTTTTCGATCTAGTCTTCAAAACTGAACATAACTCTGAAAGGTCTAAGGGACGGCCTGCAACGTATAACGCGGCTTCAACCAAAGCAAGCTCGCTTTTGAGCTTTTCAGAAAATTGCTTATTCTGCGAGGCCCCATCCAAATTGTTAAGCGGTTTTTTCATTTTCTGCAGCGCCAAATCCCCCGACGCCAATGTAAATTTCCTCGGATTCTTCATCCTGCCACAAGTTTACTTTCTCATTTTGAGCCAAAAATAGTAGGAGGATAAATGTGCGTATGGCTTCCAGCCTCGTCATTCCCCTTATCAAAGTCGAAAATTCTATTATCCCAGCGCCCTTCACCATTTCAGAAAGAGACTTGTAAAGCTTATCCATTTTAAGCTCAATTTCCATTAAATAATAGTCGATTTGCGGGAAAATCTCTGAGGGTGTTGGGAGAATAGGCTTTGTCACGGCTTTTTCGAGATGATAAAGTTTTTCGCCCTTTAAAACCTCATCCAAAACTTCCAGCAGATGCCTTATAGTAGTTGAGGTCAGCTCATGTCTAAGCGGCAGGAAAAGCGGTGGGGGAATAAAATCTTGTGGAGTTTTAGGAGGCTGCGGCGGTTCTTCAAGTTTCAGCAAAAGTTTAGACTTCATGAGGTATATGAGGGCTGAGGAGTCCAAGGCCACGCCGGACGCCCTAAAATCTATCTGCCCAGTCTTCTCCATTTCAGCGAGAAAAGTTGTAAGCAAGTAAGCAATGTTAATGTTCCACGGAGTGAGTTTTTCCAGCCTATGAAAATCGAAGAGAATGTTCCATGGAGGACGCAGATAAAAGGGCTTTTTGACTGCAGTTGCCATTTTAACTTGGCACCTCTAGAAACTTGGCTGAGATAACGTTGGAAACCCCGTTTCGCCCATAAACCCCATAAACCTTTTGGGCTTTGTTAACAATTTCAGGTTTTAATGTGATAACAATAAACTGGGCTTTTTCCGATTCCTCTAACAAGAGGTCGGCGAGTTTGGAAACATGGAAAGCATCCAAATGCGCATCAACCTCATCCAGAATATAGAAGGATGCGGGAGTAAACTCTTTTAGGGCGAATATGAAGGCAACAGCGGCAACGGAACGTTCGCCACCGCTGGCTCCGCTTACAACTATCGACGGTTTGAGGGGGAACTGCACAATCATGTCTATACCTCCATGGAAAGGTTCTTCCGGATTTTCCAGCGTTAAAGTGGCTGTTCCTCCTCCGGTAAGCTTAGAGAAGTATTTTTGCAGATTTTGGTTGATTTTTTCAAAGGCTTCCATGAAAACCTTATGTTTTTTACTTTCAATTTCATCCATAAACTTTAGAATTGCTTGTTTTTCCTTTTCAAGTTCGTTCATCCTTAAAGATAGCTCTTTATAGCGGGAAATTTGTTCCGTATAATGGGATAGGGCAAGCTGGTTTACCGCGCCTATCCTTTCAAGTTCAAACCGGAGCATCTTCAAAGAGGCTTCTGCTTCTTCAACCTCTTTAACCGTAACTTCTAAGGGTTTTTCGTAGCCCAATTGTTTTAGCTGGTTTTGCCACTGTTCAAGCTGTATTAAAGATGTTTGAACGTTTAGCTGGTACTGGTTCAGAAGACGATCGGTTTCCTCGTATTCGGAGTCGAGTTTGCGGAGTTCTTTATCTATATCGTCTATTTGAGAAGTAAACTTTTTAGCTTCCTCTCTAGCTGACAAAACAGTTTTTGAGAGTTCAACACGGCTTTTCTCCAGTTCCTCTAGCTCTTGTTTTAGCTTTTCCCTCTCTTGCAGTGCCGCTTCCACTTCGCCCTCAACTTTTCTCAGCTGTTGCTCAACCTTCGCCAGCTGGATTTTCGTGCTCTTATAGGCGCCTCTTAAAACGTTGTCAAATTGTGACTGAAGAGTTGAAATTTCCGTCTGAACCGTTCCAAGCTTCTGCCTTAAAGTGATTATCTCTTCAGCAAGCTTTTCCCTTTCAACCTCCATCGCCTGAATATTTGCAGGATCAACCTTCCGCCTTAAAGCGGCTAAATCACTTTGAAGTTTCCGCATTTCTCTTTGAATGGCGCTTTTTTCAGCCCTAAAAGTCCAAATCCTTGTTTTTTCAACATCGATGCCTTTTTCAACTCCCCTGATATTGGTGTCCACCCTTTTGACGTTTGCCTTTGTTCTTTTAATGTTTCTTTTAACTCTGGCTATCTCCCTTTCAAGGGTGGTTATGGCTTCAGATAAACGGGCAATTTCTACGCGGGTTCTGTCTATTTCCTCTTCAAGAGATGTTATGTCGCTTTCCCTTCTGGAAAGGTGCTGCTGAAGGGCCTTGACGGCTTCGTCTAAGCTTTTTATTGCCGCCTCGCTTGGTATTATGGCGGAGAAGTCTATTGGAGCACGATAGTAACCGCTTTCCAGGGCGCCGCCAGGCTCGTAAAGATCACCGTTAACTGTGACTACACGGTAGCCTTCGGTTGATAAAGCAAAAGCTGTTTTATCTTCTGGAACCACTAGCGTGTCGCCGAAGACGAAGTGGACAGCTGGCTCATACCTTTTTGCACATTTTATAAAGGAGAAAGCGGCCCCGCTGACGTTTTTGTTTTCTGGAATTTTAATGGGCTTCGTGTTTGAGATTCCTTCAACAGGTATTATTTTTATCCTTCCGAGCTTCATTTTCCTCAAAGTTTCCGTGCATGTGAAAGCCGTGTCAAAATCCTTCACAACTATGGCGTCTAACCATCCTCCGGCAGCAACATCAATTGCTTGCTGGTAAGCCTTGTCAACTTTAATTAGATTGCGCAGCCTTCCATATACGCCTTGAATAACGCCAAGCTCGCCTAGCTCTTCTATGCTTCTTAGGGCTTTTTCTTCCGCAGCAACTGTTTCTGCAAGCTCCCTTTGGGTGGCAAACTCTACAACTGCCTCCCGAGCTGAGTCGGCTATTTTTCCAGCTTCAGCTATCTCCCTCTCTACGGCTTCCTTCTGTGCTATTTTGCGCTCAAGCATGCGCTCCAAATTTTTAAGCTGGGTTTTCTGTTCCTTTTGAACCTTCTCGAGTTCAGCTAAAGATTTTCCAAGCTCGCTGAGCGTTGTAACAAAACGTTCTTTTCGGCCATTTAAGTCTCTAAGTCTCCTTTCCAGAATTTTGATGGCTGTTTGGCTTTTGGCATGTTCGGACCTTAAATATGTGAGCCTTTTGTAATTTTTATCAAGCTGGAGCTCCATCTCCCGGATTTTTTTGGTGTTTTCGCCAAGGTTTTCCCAAAGTTGGGCAGCCTCCTGTGCAAGAGCATCGTGCTCCACCTGCTTCGCATTAATTTCGTTTAAAATGCGTTCATATTCGCTTCTTAGACGCCTTATTTTCAACCTGTTTTCGCGAATGTCATTCCTAATAGACTGGATTTGCTGGACATTGTTTTCCCTAATTTTCTTCAACCCCTCAAGGCTTGTACTTCCCGAGCTTATTTTCGTTGTCAACTCTGTTAGCTTAGATTTCAGCTCTCCAATTTTCATCTGAACCATTAAAACTTTCGAACCACCCTCCTCAACTATCTCCGAGCTAAGCTTCCGCCATTCCCCTTCAATTTCCCTACGTTTTAGTCTACGCTGTTCACGCAATGCCCTTATCTTTTCAAGTCTGCTTTTTATTTTCTCCACTTGAATGGAGTTCCATCTGATTTTCTCCTGCATCTGCGCAATATCATACGAAAGTTTGACAGCTTCAAACTTTTTCACCTCGTTCCTTAGAAAATTATATCGTAAAAGCTCGTTGCGTTCCCTTTCTAAGTCTTCAACTCGCCTCTGCACTTCGTCTATTCTGCCCATGGCCGTGCGTATGGATATGTCTGCAGCCCGCAGCTTTTCTTCAGCTTCAGCCTTTTCCGCGTCATACTGGGCTATTCCGACCAAATCCTCGATGATTTTCCTCCTTTCTATTGGGGAAATATCCGTCAGGCGGGTTATTGTGCCTTGCAAAATTATGTTTTGGCCTGTGGAGCTTATCCCTGCCATGGAAAGGATTTCCATTATGTGGGTTCTTGAAATTCTTCTGCCATTAAGCCTATAGACGCTTTGACCATTCCTATAAACCTCACGGGAAATGGTGACGGTTGCGGTGTCAACGGGTATGCGCCCATCAGTGTTGTCAAACTGTATTACCACTTTAGCCATTCTAGCTTTTTCTAATCCAGCCTTTTCGGAACCACTGAAAATCAGCTTAGCAGCATTTTCCGCACGAAGCCTCTTAGTACTCAATTCGCCTAGGGCAAACAAAACCGCGTCAACAATATTTGTCTTTCCACTTCCGTTTGGACCCGTTATGACTGTAAAACCTTTATCTAGAACTACTTTGGCTGTTTGCGGTCCGAAGGATTTGAATCCCTTAAGCTCTATTTTTTTGATGTAGGGCATTAAACCAAGCCCTCGACTGCGAAATCATGAATGCTGTCGGAGTCAACTCTATACAATTTCTCTATAAAAGTGTTGCATCATTAAGTTTTAACGATTATGCACTTTTTAGCGCTATTTTCCAGCCTTTAAGCCATATTTTGTAGCCATTTTCTTGACAAAATCCTTGACATATTCCTCTTCACCGTAGACGATTAGGCAACCATCTTTCTGCACATTAAATGAAAGGTTTAATTCTCCAGCTAAAGCTTTTAACATTTCAATAGGCATATCGTCAGAAGGTTTGACGCGAATCCAGCGCTTATCTCTTGGAACTCCGTGAATAAACCTTACTTCTTCTCCTTCATCATCAAAAACCTTTTTGCTCGCTTCATCTAACTGCTTCAGCCACTCATCTACATACTTGTTTCCAAGCTTTTCAATCCCCTCGGAAATAAGGTATGACTCTACATTGCGGAGGTATTCTTCAACCCTTCGGCCTGTTTCGAGGCTGGAAGGATCAGCCTTTAAAACATTAATCAACGTTCTCGCATACTTTAAATCACCAATAACATCAGCGGGGACAACAATCCCCCTTTTCCTAAAATCAATAATCATTTCCTCTAAAACCTTCCAAACAGCCAAGTAACCCATAAGCTGCTAACCCACAACTATTTAATAAATGTAGGCCATTATAAAGAGTTTATTATCGGTTGCTGATAAAGCAAAATCTTTCGCAGCAATTTATGAGAAACTTTACTAGAAGCAGTAATTAATAGGAAAAGGTTTTTAGTTTAGTTGTTATATGAGAGTTTGCAAGGGTTTAGTTTAGTGTGAGGTTGATGTTTGATGTCGGTGTTTGCGGCTCCAGGAGCATATGACCGTGCCATAACTGTTTTTTCACCGGATGGTAGGCTTTTCCAAGTTGAGTACGCCATGGAGCTAGTTAACCGTGGAGCGACAATTTTGGGTATAAAATGCCCTGAGGGTGTTATTTTGGGAGCTGAAGAAATAGTTGAGCCCCTTGAGGAGTCCGAGTTTTCATGGAAGATTTTCAAGATCGACGAGCATATAGGAACCGCCATAGTTGGTTTAAGTTCAGATGCAAGGGTTTTGATAGACCAAGCGCGGATATACGCGCAGAGTAACAGGTTAACCTACGATGAACCAATAGATGTTGAAGTTATAACTAAGCGCATATGCGATATACAGCAGCTTTACACGCAGCACGCGGGCGTGAGACCTTTCGGAGTTTCACTGATCTTCGGCGGGGTTGATAAAACTGGAAACCGCCTATTCATAACGCATCCAAGCGGAACGTATAAAGGACATAAGGCTGTAGCCGTAGGCGCAGGAAGAGAGACTGTGATGAACATTTTGAAAGAGGAGTACCGTGAAAACATGCCCCTTGAAGATGCCTGTAAACTTGGAGTGAAATGTCTGGTAAAAGCTCTTGAAGCAAGGCAGCTTACGCCAAGAATAAAAATAGCAGTCATTCCCTCAGCAACAAAGAAAATGGAAATGCTCAGCGATGAAAAAATTGAAAAGTATATGAAAAATTTAGGCGCAAGTAAGTGAAACTGAGATGGGAGAAAAATATACTGTTGCACGCATTACGAAGGATAATGAGCATTTTGAGGTTCTTGTAAAACCAGAGAAGGCGTTAGACTACCGTCTTGGAAAGATATCTGCCATATCAGAAGTTTTAGTCGCCGAGACCATATTCTCGGATGCAAACAAGGGAACAAAAGTTTCCGAAGAGGCCCTCCGCAAAGCCTTCGGGACGACGGATCAGCTTAAAGTGGCTGATATAATTCTAAAAAAGGGAACGTTGCAGCTGACAACAGAGCAGCGAAGAAAAATGATTGAGGATAAGAGGAGGCAGATAGTAGCCTTCATATCGAAAAATTGTGTAGATCCAAGGACAAACCTTCCGCATCCACCATTACGTGTTGAACAGGCCATGGAGCAAATTCACTATTCAATAGATCCATTCAAGCCGACAGAAGAGCAGGCAAGAGAAGTAATTAAGCTACTGCGGCAAATTCTCCCGTTAAAAATGGAACAAGTGGCGGTCAGCGTCCACATACCCGCAGAATACGCAGCCAGAGCTTACGGAACACTGAAAGCCTTTGGAGCGATAAAACGTGAGGAGTGGCGGGCAGACGGTTCCTGGCATGGAATCTTAGAAATGCCAGCTGGCCTTTATGGGCCATTCCTTGACAAAATTGGTGCAGTTACAAAGGGTAATGCAGAAGCGAAGGTAATATCCTAACTTATATGATTTTGGAAGAGTGTATAGTATGCCAACATTTTTTGAGAGAAGGCAGCTTGTAACTCCCGGAGATTTGCTGGCTGAAGGTGATTACATAGCCGGCGAAAACGCATATAAAGAAGGTGATAAAGTTTACGCGGCGAGAACAGGGCTTGTTGACTACGAAGACAAAAGAGTTAATGTCGTCGCATTAAGAGCCTTCTACATTCCAAAAATAGGAGACACAGTCATAGGCACAGTGGTTGAAGTGGGCTTCAGCGGATGGACTGTTGACATAAACTCGCCGTATCTGGCTATTTTAAGGGCGTCTGACGCCCTCACTAGAGCGTTTAAACCGCAGAAAAACGATCTTACAGAAGTTCTTGATGTTGGAGACTTGATTGTGGCGAAAATAATTGCCTACGACAGAACGCACAACCCACAGCTAAGCGTTAACGAGCCGGGATTGGGAAAGATAACCCGTGGACAGATAGTGAAAATAACACCCACAAAGATTCCCCGCGTAATAGGGAAGAAAGGCTCCATGATTTCCCTAATAAAGCAGGAAACGGGATGCCACATAATTCTCGGACATAACGGAATCATATTAATCACTGGCAAAAGCCTAGAAGATGAGGAACTTGCAATTATGGCTATCCGCAAGATTGAGGAAGAATCTCACACGACCGGGTTAACAGACCGCATATCCCAGATGATTAAGAAAGAAAAGGAAAAAAGGGTGGTTAAATGAGCCAAAAAACTGAAAAGTTAATTGACAAAAAGGGTTTAAGGCTTGATGGAAGAAAGCCAGACGAGCTGAGACCAATAAAAATTGAAGTAGGCGTCCTTTCAAACGCTGACGGCTCAGCCTACATTGAACAGGGTAAAAACAAGATTTTGGCAGCTGTTTATGGGCCTAAGGAGTTGCATCCGAAACATATGGCCCTCCCAGACCGCATGGTTTTAAGATGCCGCTATCATATGGCACCCTTCTCTGTTCAAGAGCGAAAATCGCCAGCTCCTTCGCGGAGAGAAATTGAACTGTCAAAGGTTATCAGAGAAGCCGTTGAACCCGCCATCTTCGTGGAATATTACCCGAGGACAGCTATCGACGTATTTGTTGAAGTTTTGCAGGCTGACGGAAGCACAAGGTGTACAAGCATAACAGCTGCTTCATTGGCTCTGGCTGACGCTGGCATACCCATGCGCGACTTGGTGGCAGCCTGCTCAGCTGGAAAAGTTGATGACACAATAATTTTGGATTTGATGGATATTGAAGATAAAGTTGGATCTGCAGACGTCCCGGTGGCTTTTATGCCGAATCTTGAAGTGATAACATTGCTCCAGATGGATGGAATCTTAACCCTTGAAGAGTTTGAAAAAACAGTGAACCTTGCTATTGAAGGCTGCAGGAAAATTTACAATTTGCAAAAGGAAGCTTTAAAAGCCAAGTACATAAGCGTTAAGGAGGCTGAAGAGTAATGTCAATAGTTGTTCGTGTAAAACAGAAACAAATCGCACAGCTAATCGCAAAGGGAAAACGCCTAGACGGCAGAGGCTTACGAGACTACCGCGAAATAGCAATTGAACAAGGAATAATCGAAAGGGCAGAGGGTTCTGCGAGGGTTCTTCTTGGAAAAACGGAAGTTATGGCTGGAGTGAAAATCGAAATTGGACAACCGTTCTCAGACACGCCTAACGAAGGAGTTTTGACAGTAAACGCTGAACTTGTACCTTTGGCATCGCCAACATTTGAGCCTGGACCGCCAGACGAAAACTCTATTGAACTTGCAAGGGTCGTTGACAGAGGAATAAGGGAATCAAAAGCCATTGAGTTAGAAAAGCTGTGCATAGAACCTGGGAAAAAAGTTTTTGTACTTTTTATAGACATTTACGTGCTCAACCATGATGGAAACTTAATTGACGCCTCGGCACTAGCTGCATTGGCTGCACTGCTTAACACAAAAATGTTCAACTATGAAACGGAGGGGGGCGAAGTTAAAATTAAGCCTGGCTACACCTCGCTTCCCATACGAAAACATCCAATAGCAGTCACCTTTGCAAAAATAAACGATAATCTCGTCGTAGACCCATGGCTTGAAGAGGAACAAATAATGGACGCCAGAATAACCATAACAATCGACGATGACGGAAACATATGTGCACTTCAGAAAGGAGGAAGCGGATACTTCACGCCAAAACAAGTTATGGAAGCTGCTCAAATTGCCAGGGAAAAAGCTGAAGAGATACGAAAGAAGTTAGGATGGTGAAAGGATATGGGAAAGAGAACTAAAAAGGTTGGTCCAACAAGGGGGTTGGGCTCCCGCTATGGAGCCACCGTAAGAAAACGCTACATAAAAATAATCACTGAGATGAAAAGAGAACATAAGTGTCCTCAATGTGGTCTTCAGCGGGTTAAAAGAGTAAGCGTCGGCGTTTGGAAATGCAGAAAATGTGGTTTCACTTTTACTGGCGGAGCATACACGCCAACAACAAAACTTGGAGTCGTAGCTAAACGCGCGGCTAAAGGAGTGCCGGTGGAAGTC
>JAWCLS010000013.1:0-16367 GCA_038850545.1 Bathyarchaeia archaeon | reverse complement strand
GAATTCCCATAATTGACATTATAAAAGACCATAAACCATTGAAAATAACTATAGTTGGACCAGACTGGTGTTTTTCAAATACTTCTCTGTATTCGTCTTTGTTTCCTTCCCAGTCTTTTGGGTACCTTCTTGGATCTTCTGGGTTTAGACGTTTTTTGTACTCTTCCCAGCTTTTACGATCTTTAACTGGAAAATCAATATACATTGGCATGTTATAACCCAAGTATTCAGCTTTTTTATTTACCCTTACAATCACGCCCACTGGAGACATATAATCAATGTAGTTTTCAGTTTCTTTTAGGACTCTTCCCTTGAATCTGGGTATGGGTGACAAATCAACAGGCACATACAAGCTTTGAATGTTAATACATTCCAAATCAGGATAAGGGTCTAATCCTTTAATTACAGCTATAGATTCAAGATTTGCTCCTTCATCGAAATCGGTGATTTCGTATTTTATCCATTTTTTTAAGAGTTTTCCTCCTGTTTGCTCAATCCAAGCATAAAGAGTTGCATCCCAAATAACTTCACACCATGGTAATACGTCTGGTTTTCTGAAGTTTATCACCGCTTTAACTCTTTCCCTAGGCGTCATCATACACCCTTAACCCACCTTTCGCACACTCAACATCATCTACCTCATTGTAATAAGCTAATTTTTTAAAATAGAAAAAATAAGGGATATGGCTTTTTAGAGTAGCTCAGGTCCTCCCCAGAATGGATCAATCTTTAGGCCTGCAACCTGAGCTGAAGCAAGTCTCCTCATGAAATCTTCATGAGTGTCAATGTTGAAGTTTAAGAATAGATCCATCCAGAGTGAGAATTGCTTTCTGTATTCCTCCAGGTTTCTGCCGGCAGTTCTGTCATCCGTCACTTTGAATCTGGACATTAATGGTATGTTGTAGTAGTCGTTTGCAGTTAGATAGTTTCCCGCATGCCTGTCGTATGTTAGGCCAAGTTCTTTGGACTTGCCTACGGACATTAGCCTAAAGTCATATGGATATTCTCGCGTCGGATAAACCTCGCTGATTTTCAGGAAATCAAGTAATTTGGATGCGTCGGTTACTACGAAGTTCCTATGCCACCATAAACCCGAATTTTTTATTAACTCTTCATTTTCAGCCTTAATTTTTGGATCAGTCATGTTTAAGATTGTTGTCACCCATGGGGATTGAAGCATCTCGTCTCTTAGTGGATACGAGTAACCAGTAGCGGCGTCATAAATAGCTGTGACGCGTTTTCCACCGAAATACTGGAATTCAGTTAAGGAAGTTATAAACCATGTTCCATCAGCTACCCTAGTAGTGCAAGCGACTATAGCGTCTCTTGAAGCCGCAAAAGGACCTATTTCGATCCCCTTTTCCTCAAAGACGGACGCCGTGCCCATTGCTTGGTCGTCGTTTTGGCCCCATAAAGCTTCATAATCCGTCCTAGCAGCGAGTGCATCTTCACCCGCTTTCCTTCCACCCGGGTAATAAAATTCGCCCCAATAATGGCCAAGTAGTTGCATCTCTGGGTATCTCTGCCAGGCTATTCCGATTCCTTGGTTAACGAGGGCGTTCCCGGCAGGCGCAATAACATTGGAACCTTGAACGTGTAAAACCTTCTTTTTCCCGTATTTCCTCATTTTTTCGAAGAGTAAGGTCATATTGTGAAAGCTCATTTCATCAGCCATTGTGCTGAACTCTAGAAACCAGTAGGGTCCCCTGTCTCCTGGTAAAAGGTTTGGATCTATGCACCAGGCAGTTGATGCAAACACTTTATTTTCTTCGCAGATTCTAACAATCTCCTCCATAGCTGCGGTGGCTGGAGCCCAGTATGAAATTCCTTTTGCCCCAGCGGCGATCAGCGAGTCTGTTGCTTCAACAGCCTTTAAAGCCTCAGTTCCTATTTCTATTCCTCTAAAGTCTAAACCAAGCTGCCTAGCCGCTTGATCAGAAGCCTGATAATCATATTTTGGCGCTTCCTGAGCTAGCGTCCAAGTGACGTAACCCACCAAGAATTTATCTCCAGGCTTGGCATTTGCGTATTTTTGCGCTAGCTCGCGTCTTTTCTCAGCTAACCCCTCAACAGCAGGGGCGGTGACAGTCACCGTGGGGCCGGGCACGGTTACCGTTGCACCGGGCAAAGTCACCGTTGCACCAGGCCCGGTAACAGTTGTTGTTACAGTTTTCTCCACGGTTTCTCGTGGTTTGCCAAACCAAGCAGCAGCTCCACCAACAGCAAGCCCCGCAATAAGAGCGCCAACAGTCTTCAGGTACTCCCTCCTCGCCTTCTCCTCTGGATCGGGATCGGCGGGTTTACTCTCCTCAGATTTCCGCTTCATAACTTCACCGCGATAAGGGTATTGTTCCTTTTTGTTTTTAAATTTTTCGCAAATACTGGAGATAAATCCTAGCGGTTAAGCGGCAGGCTCTTGATTGCCGCTGTGGTAAAAAGGAGTATCATATTAAGCTCCGGACATTGTAGTGTGAGCCCATTAACCAAGGAATCGCGTAATCCGCTAGCTTCACTCGGGAATGAGCATGATCGAGTGGATAACAACATAAGAATGATAGTCTTCAATGCTGTCGCCATAATTATGGCCATAGTAACTATCGACAGGAAAAGATCAAAATAATGAAGTAGCCACGCTCAAAGCCCAATTATGATTCTTCTAAAATAGTGTCAGCTGCAAACCAAAAACTTTTTCTTCGCTGATAGAATATAAAGTGTGAGTTTTTATGAAGATGAAAGCGGCAATCCTTGCTGGAAAGGAACATTTTGAAATAAGGAAAGTTGAAAGGCCTAAATGTGACTATGGGGAGGTTCTGGTTAAAGTTAAGGCGTGTGCCGTATGCGGCACAGATTTAAAAATTTTCCATGGTGAGAGAAAGATTAACGTCCCAACCACGGGACATGAGATCTCAGGCGTGATTGAAGAGACAGGCGACGGCATTAAAAAATTATCCGTAGGCGACAGGGTGATAATTAAAACTGTTATCGGGTGCGGTGAATGTGACGCTTGCAGAAGAGGAGAGGAGAACCGCTGCAGACATGGGTATAAGGCCATAGGTTTCCATTATAACGGTGGCTATGCCCAGTTCCTCCTCATTCCGAAAGAAGCGGTTAAGCAGGGATGCATAATCAAGATACCGGATAACGTGTCTTTTGAGGAAGCCACAATTGTTGAGCCTTTCTCATGTGTAATCAATGGTTGGTCTTCATTCAAGAAGAGGGAGCCAAGCTTCACAACGGCTGTAATTGGGGCCGGAATAATCGGTATGCTCCATGTTGAATACGCTAAATATCTTGGATCAAGGGTTATCCTTATCAACCGCACCGCTCCAAGATTAATTCTAGCCCAAAAGATTGGTTTACCAGTCGACGAATTCGTTGATGGAAGCAAGTGCGATCCTATTAAACGGGTTAGAGAGCTCACAGATGGTTTAGGTGCTGATGTCGTAATATGTGCCGCTCCGTCTAAGGATGTTCAGAAGGGGGCCCTTGAGATGGCCGCAGTGGACGCGGACGTGAGCTATTTCGCAGGTTTACCTGAAAAAGATCCATATGTAATGCTTAATACAAACCTAATACATTATAATGAGCTCCATGTTCATGGAGCCAACGCCTCAAACAAGAAACAATACCTACAAGCGTTGAGCCTTGTAGCTTCTGGGAAAATCAACGTTAAGAAATTTATAACTCACAAGTTCCCATTGGAAAAGATTGCTGAAGCCATGAATCTCCTTGAAGATAGAAGTTCAAATGCTATAAAAGTAATAATTGATCCATGGATGTAACGTTCAAGCCTCATGGGAAATATACCAGAACTCTTCCAGGTTTAGTTTTGGCTTCACCCTCTGTTGTATCAGCGTATTTAAAGGCATCAGTTAAATCCTCCACTCCATTAACAATAAACTTTCTTGCCGAGATTACCCGTCTAACCTTTTCTTGAAACTCCTTAGACTTAAAAAGTTCTAGGACTTTGATGTAATGCTCCATTCGGCTATACATAGAACCTTTAAAAGTTAGCCCTTTATTTACTATCTTAGTTATTTCAACGGGTATCTCCCCCATTGAAATCCCAAGTAAAACACATTTGCCGCCGGGTTTAAGGAGGTTTACGGCTTCCTTCAGTGCTGTTTTATGGGCTTCTCCACCTACGGCTTCAAAGGAAACATCAACCTTCCCGTAAAATTCGCTTAGTCTTGCAGTCTCCTTAATTGAGTTGATTGTTAAAGCAAATTCTTTAGCTAAGGAAAGCTTTTCATCTATTATGCCAATGAAGTATAAGTTTTCTCGTGGAATCTTCCCGACATAAGAGGTTATCAAAGTTAAAAAGTAACCCAGCGGTCCATCACCTATAACCGCAACCGAGTCTGTTGCTTCAACGCATGATTCTTCAAATGCTGCTAGGGCGATCGTAAGCGGCTCAGTTAATGCTGCGACCTCTAACTCTACACCTTCCGGAATTGGGAGTACACGTTCCTCTGGATATAGGAAAAATGTTCTTGCTAGCCCGTCAGCTGTGGCAGCCATATACCTATGGTTTTGGCATAAATTCTCTTTGTGGCGTTTGCATGCGTAGCATTCTCCACATGGAATCATTGGGTTAACAATAACTTTAGTCCCAACGCCTAACCTTGTTGCTTCACCAGCTTCAACTATTTCAGCAACTCCCTCATGTAAAAGGCAGACTGGCAGCCTCTTCTCAAGTTTCTCCCGCTCTTTCTTACCCTTAAAATATAAGATGTCGCTTCCACAGATACCTGCAACAACCGGTTTTAGCAAGAGGTAACCTTCAGGAATAAAATCAATTATTCTTTCCCTTACAGCGAACTTGAATGGTTTGATTAGGCAAAACTCTCTAGCGGTAAACTTCATTGCTAAGCCTCAAACACTTAATGAGATGAGTTTAACATACACCCACAAATACCTTTATCTTTTACGCATGGATGGGACGATTCTTATAAGCGAAACCAAAGTTTTGTCGCTCACAACGTCTTAATTTGATTTAGGGTTTTGGTTTTCTTGAAGTTTTCTTCACGAATGCTGCAGTTAGCGCTATGAGAGCCGTGAGTACTAACAGAATCGTTAATGATGAACATTCCGGAACTATAAGCTTAACAAGCCAAATATCCGCATTTCCAGCACCATAAGACGATGTGGAACATGCTATAGCATAGCCCCCATCAAAAGACTGAACTAAAGCCGAAGCCCAGTCGCTACTTGGCCCCCCGTAAGTTTTATCCCACTCAATATTGCCACAAGCGTCAGTCTTAATAAGCCAAACATCGCATAACCCAGCGCCAGAAGAACGCGTACAGCCTGCTATTGCATACCCTCCATCAGAAGTTTTAACTAAAGCGGAAGCCCAATCCCAGTCTGTTCCTCCATAGGTTTTATTCCACTCCATATTGCCGTAAACGTCAGTTTTAATGAACCAAATATCCGCACTTCCAACACCATAAGAATACGTCGATCCTAATATCGCATAGCCCCCATCAGATGTCTGGACCAAGGCCGAAGCTCCTTCATACATTTGTCCTCCATATGTTATGTTCCATTTCATGTTGCCGTAAGCATCAGTCTTGATAAGCCAAATATCCGCACTTTTGACCCTATAAGCCGATGTGGAACCCGCCATCGCATAGCCTCCATCAGAAGATTGGATCAAAGCCCAAGTCCAACTCCAGTCCGTTCTTCCATACGTTTTGCTCCACTCCATATTTCCGTAAGAGTCAGTCTTAACAAGCCAGACAACCGCACTTTCGCCCCAATAGGATGATGTGGAACCTATTATAGCATATCCTCCGTCAAAGGTCTGAACCAAAGCCCAGGCCCGTTCCCTGTACATTCCCCCGTAGGTTTTATTCCATTTCACGTTGCCGTAAGCATCAGTCTTGATGAGCCAAGCATCAGATAAGCCAGCACCGTAAGAATACGTCGATCCTAATATTACATAGTCCCCATCGGAAGTTTTAACTAGAGCGGAAGCCCAGTCGCTACTTGGCCCCCCGTAAGTTTTATCCCACTCAATATTTCCATAAGCGTCGGTTTTAATGAGCCAAACGTCCGCGCTCCCAGCACCGTAAGAGTATGTGGAACATGCTATAGCGTATCCCTTGTCAGAGGTCTGAACCAAAGCTAAAGGTCTGTCTTGGTTTATCCCTCCGTATGTTTTATTCCACTGTGATAGAGGGGCTTCGGAAAGTTTGCTAACCTTTACAGGTGATGTCGATGAATAAACAATTCCGCCGTGCCCAATACTGTTGAAGGCAAATGTAAGCGTAACTGTTAACAGTACTGTAATTATGATTGACAAAAACATTATTCTCATTTTTCCACATTTCAAAAGCGGCTTCTCTGAGCTTTTCCTCAACTCAAACTTTATCATAATTGAAATGTCTGTTCCTATAAATTGCACCACTGTACATTAATACCAGATTCAAACTTTATATTATTTGCTAAAGGATAGCATTAAACTATCGGCGCGAGGTCAAAAATGTTAATAAGCTTTATTGTCCATATTAAGCGCGCGTTAGGGGATCGCATACGTCCAAACCTTTCATTAGAAATCCTTTTTTGCTTTACAGAGAAGGCGTTCGCAGATCTCGTGGAGAAGAGGCTCGAATCGGCAACATTTTGATAGCTAAGATCCTTTCGGAGTGTTTGAAGCCTACCCTCGGGCCGAGAGGAATGAGCAAGTTACTGGTCGATAAGTTTGGAGAGATGGCGGTTACGAGCGACGGAGCCACTATACTTGATAAAATGGATGTCTATCATCCAACCGCCAAGGTCTTCAAGGAGATCACCAAAACAGTTGAGAAGACGGTTGGTGACGGCACGAAGACCGTGGCGATACTTGTAGGGGAACTTTTGAAAAGGGCTGAAGACCTTATAGGAAATAAACTGCATGTGAACACCATAATCCGCGGATATGAAATGGCCTACGAAGTAGCGCTAAGAAATCTAAGGAAAGTTTCAATGCCCGTGGAATTTGAAGATAAAGAGCTTTTGAAAAGAATGGCTGCAACCATGTTAAGTACGAGAACAGTAGGAGCAGCGACGGAGCATTTGGCTAATCTTGCGGTTGAAGCTGTTCAATCAGTCGCTGAGCGCAAAAATGGTAGAGTAGTTATCTATAAAGAAAACGTTCAGATAGTTAAGCAGTCGGGCAAAAGCCTCCTCGAAAGTGAGCTAATTATAGGGACAATAGTGAATAGAAGGGTGGTTCATGATGCCATGCCAAAAAGTGTCAAGAACGCTCGAATAGCCGTTCTAGACATGGCGCTCAAAATCGATGAGTTCAAGCATTTACAGCCAATGAAACAGGAGATAGTGATTCGCGATGCCCCTATGGTTAGGCGTTTTTTAGACGAGGAAGCAAGGGTGGTCAGCGATATGGTTAACAAAGTGCTGTCCGTTGACGCCAATGTTGTCTTCTGCAGGAAAAGAATCGGAAAACTCGCTAAAGATTTATTGGCTAAGGCGGGAGTAATGGCAGCCCACCGTCTCCTAAAACAAGAGGATATAGAAAGAGTGGCAAAGGCCACGGGAGCCACTATGGTTGCTGATCTGGCTGATCTTACAAGATCAGATCTGGGAAGAGCTGCTCTAGTAGAGGAAAGGAAGATCGGCGAAGAAAAAATGATAGTTATTGAGGGCGGTGAAAAATCAAGGGTTTCTTCCATACTACTGAGAGCAGGACTTGAAAGGCAGCTGGACGAAACCGAGCATGCGTTAAACGACACGATAACAAGCCTAATCTCTTTAACGGATTGCCCGAGCTATGTTCCAGGCGGAGGAGCCGTTGAGGAGGAACTGGCAATAGCCGTCAGAAAAGAAGCTCTAAAATATCCTGGTAAAGAGCAGCTTGCGATGCTGGCTGCTGCCGATACATTAGAGATACTGCCAATTTCCCTCGCTAAAAACGCTGGATTTGATCCGATTGAAATACTTGCTGAACTTAGGATGTGGCATGAAAAGGGCATGACCAACTACGGAATTAACGCTTTTACTGGAAAAGTTGAGGACGTGGCCAAAATCGGCATCATTGAGCCTTTAAAGGTGAAAGAACAAGTTCTTAAAACCTGCATAGAAACAGCATCAATGATACTGAGGGTAGATAATATAGTCGATACGAGATATGCAAAAAGGCCTGAAAAGGAAACTTAAACACCTACAAAATTTTGTAAAAAGACACACAAAAGCGAAGTAGCATATTTAATTTGAAAAACGGCAGCGGAGGAAACAAGCAGAGAAAAAAGCTAGTGCTTTAATCTACAGAAGAATGGACATCCCGCCATCAACGCTTAGGGCGTGTCCCGTGCACCATTCGGAGTCATCGCTGGCGAGGTAGAGTGCTGCCCCAGCTATGTCTTCTGGTTTTCCATACCTCCCAAGAGGAATTTTCTTCTTTAACTCTTCAAGCTGTTCCTTAGTCATTGAACTGAACAGAATTGCTGTTTCCGTCGGCCCTGGGCATATTGCATTCACGTTTATGCAGTATGGAGCAAGCTCTATCGCCATGGCACGAGTTAGGGACAGAACAGCACCCTTCGAAGCGCTATATGCAGCATGTCCCGGTTCTCCGCAGATCGCTGCCTTCGAGGAGATGTTAATAATCTTGCCCTTTCTTTTCTCCATCATGTGTGGAACTACCGCTTGGGATGGAATAACTGTGCCTAACACGTTTACTTTAAATGTGCGTTCGTAGAAATCCAGAGGTTCCTCCCAGAAAGCCTTGCCAACATATATTCCCGCATTATTAACGAGTATATCGATGGTCCCAAACTCTTTAAGGACTTGGGAAACTATTTCCTCTATTCTTTCCTTTGAAGTGACGTCTCCTTGGAATCCTATGGCTTCTCCTCCCTGAGCCTTAATTTTCTTAACGGCTTCTTTCACACTTTCTTCATGAAGGTCTATAATGACTACTTTGGAGCCTTCTGCTGCAAATCGAGAAGCAATTGCAAAGCCAATTCCCCGGGCAGCGCCCGTAACTATAGAAACTTTATCTTTCAGCTTCATAACCAAACCCGTGGATTAGTTTAGGTATACTATTTAAAAATTTTTCGCTATTGTGTTCTTTAGTATTCAATAAATTTAAAGCCCACTAGACTTAAATACTTTCTACAAGATTGAAATTGAAGTTAAGGTGACTATTTTGAAGCGAAGGGTGTTAATCACATAGGCATCGCATTAGAAAACTTGAAAAGGCGCTAAAAACCTTCAAAGAACTCTTTGGTTTAAATGCTGGCAAAGTGCTGGACCAGTTTAAGGTTAAAGCTGCCTTTGTACCGTTGAATAATGTAAGCTTAGAGCTGATAAGTCAACTTCGCTGCAAAGCGATGTGGCACACTCTTTAAGGGAAAAAGAAGAGGGATCAACTTCTAAGCGAAAAACCTTGGAAGACATAGGTGAAAGCGTACACTTCGTTGCTGATGTTATTAGAAAAATGAAGCAGTTTATGGCTGTCTCAACAATTATTATAGGCGTATTTTTATGGGCGGTTTAACGTCCTTTATGTCTAAATCCTTTTCTACGGTTTCTGCTCCAAGTATGACGGCGAACGTTGCTTTCTCTGTTGTTGGGAATGGGACCCAATGCCAGGTTCCTTTCTTCATCACCACACCCTTGCTTCCATCCAATAGGAAGGCCATAACCTCGTCCACTGGAACCTCTGCTTTAGGATTCTTAACATTTTTTGGAGGGGCCACCGGAAACACGCTTGCCCCTTCCAAAGGGATGAAAACCTCTGTCGGTTTTATATGACGTTCCATCTTATCTACAACAAAGTCTCTTTTTTTCACTACGAGAAAGCTTACCTGTGGTTTTTCAATGTCTAAATCGGCAAGTGCACCCCAATAATCCAGCGCCTCATTTGAGATTGCAGGTTTAGTGCTTGGAAGCTCAATAACTTTTCCGAAGGGTTCAAAGTTCTCTTTTGTTAGAAGTTTTATGTTTAGCTCTTTCATTTCACTTCACAGTAAAAAGGAAATGCGGAAAGTTTTATTTTAGATTTATGTCTGTTGCCTAGAATAACGGTGTAATGTTTGCAGTAAAGAAGCGCCTTAAAATTATTGTTCAGCCGAAGAATTCTAGGATATTAAAGGATATTCTTATAGTATGCAGGTCATGGGAGCAGACTTAAACCCTCTACTATTATGAGCTAGATTTCGGAACTGTTATTATTCAACACACAGTTATCGAAAGCCCTCTTTGGCTTGTTCATGATGTTCAAAAGTGCTTAAGTAAGTTTTGAGCAACATTATTCTTTTCACGTATTTACGGGTTTAGCCGTCACACTCATTTTTTATGTTAATGTCTTTTTTGGCAGCGTATTTTTCGAAAATTTTCTCCCAGTCCAGCTTGAACATGATTATGAAGATTATTATTAGTAGGGCTAATGCGATAGCCATGCCTATTAGTGCAGATACCCAGTCGCTTTCCACCCCGAAAATTTTTTGGATAATTTCTATTGTGAAGCGGGCGCTGTAGACTATGATCAGGCTCATGCAGAGCTTTCCGATGAGTGCGGGGATGAAAGCCTTCAAAAGGCTGTAGCGCATTACACCTAAAGGGATGAAAAGAAGATCGTCTGGGAGAGGCGTTAAGGCGAAAAGAAATATTGCGGCTGGACCGAATTTTCCGAAAACTTTTAGGAGAAACTCCATTTTACGCTTCTGTTTTTCGCTTATTATTTTTCTGCCTCCTAAGCCGAGCAAATAGCCTGAAAATTCTCCAACCGCTGAGCCTAGGCTGGATGCTATGGCAATTAAAAAGGGGTTAAAAGTTTCAACCGAGCCTAAGGTGAAAATAATCACGGTGTAAGGGATTGGAAAGAATATTGACATTGAGCCTAAAAGACTTATGAGGAAAACGCCGAAATAGCCATATTGCACAGAAAGATTTTGCATCCATCCGACAAATTGTTGAAATGCATCCTCAATGGCCAAGCTTTAACCTCTCTCCTTTTTAACAGTCTTCATCCTTAAGAACTTACCGTAAACTCAAAGCATGCAAGAACATTGTTTCGCAAAAAGCCATATTCAGGTTTATGGTTTGAGTTGCTGCCAAATTGGATGCCCTCTCTACATTTTTTGGTTTAGAAAACAGCCAATAGTGACCCTACCCTCTAGGTTTTTGAGAGAGTTAGGCTGTTATTCGAATAATTTTTGTTGGGGTGACTATTATTGAGACTTTTTGGTCGTTTTCTTCAAAGGGAACGCTTTCAACTATTTGCATGTCGTGAACCGTGGTGGCTATGGGGATTTCTCCAAACCTTCTTTTCAGAATTTCTATTTCTAAGTCTCCGTAGCCGTGTCCTTTTCCAAGCCTGTAACCTTGCGGGTCAACAGCCACTGAGCCTTCTACTATTAGGTCTGGTTTTGGAAAATCTTGCACTTCGGCTCCGAATTTGAAGGCGCCTTTTATTGTGGATGCCAAGTGCTCTTTGCCCTTTACGCGAATGGAATCTATCAATATAAAGCCTCTTTTTAGCCTTGGAGAAGCCATTATTAGGGTTTTTCCGTCTTTTAAGGCGTTTTCCCTTACTTTCCGCTGCGGCGAGTCTGGGTTAACAAAGACTACTTTAGCTTTTTTCCATTCCTCAAGCTGGCGTAATTTTTCAGCTGCAACCTCAGCCCCCGCAAAGTTGGGTATTCTGCCTTTGCACGGCAACGGAAAAGCTGCCACTCCAGAACGTTCCATTTCGCTCCAAATTTTCTCTCTTAACCGTTGTTTTTTCTCACGTATATTTATGGACATCCCAAATGGAAAAATGTGAAAGAAGGCTTTAACGTTTTAGGATTGCTTAAAGCTGAGTCTTAAGCTGAAGCAGCAACTCTTGAACTGGATTTTCATGCATATCCACCCTCAAATTTAGAATTATCTCACTTGAATTGGCAACGATTAGTGCCGCAGACTTTTCTCCTCTTTTGTCTCCGCCGCTGACGCTACCAGCTTCTAACGCTTTAGCCATTCGCCAAGCCAAACTTCCACCAGTGCTCTCAAACTCCACAGCTATGCTTTCGAGAACTTTATCGCTTTTCAAAAGATTGCCAATAACTATGTAGTCTCTGCCTACAATTTCTCCACGCCACTCTGGGGCTAGGGAGCCTGTAAAGAAAGCTTTTCTCCCAGCGAAGTCCATGATTGCCACTTGCCGCATTTCCCTTTCCAAGTCTTCTTTTAAAAGCTTGTTTAAGGCTTCTGCAGGCGGAAGTCCCGTGGCCAACAGTTTTAGGCCTTCAACCCCGTAAGTGATGTTCGTATATGCTTGGGTTGCTATTGCGCCTACGCCTGGCTTGGCGTGAGGGACTCTGGCGCCGACGGATGTTGAGCCTGAGGCCACAGCAACTCCGATTAGTCGCGGTTCGTCTGAAAGAGCTAAAATTGAAAATGTCCCGCTTTCATCTGTCAAATATGTTTATGCTCCTTAAATGTAGGACTATGCTCCGAACTTTTCAGCCTTGCCGATAAGGTTCATGAGGGTGGGCATGAGGTTTATGCTTCTTATTCTTCCCAAACCGCCTTTTGCGCAGCTTCTCTCGCCGAATTCTTTAACATCGTCCCTGCGGACATGTGGACCCATTATAGCCACTGGAACGGGGTCGCCTTCATGGCTTCTCGTGACGCAAGAACTCGTATGGTCGGCTGTTAAAGCCACGTATGTCTCATCTAAATTCACATTGTCAAGTATGTAGGAAATCATGGAGTCGATTTTTTCGATAATTTCAGTTTTCTGTTTTGGGTTTCCATCGTGGCTTGCAACATCGGTAGCCTTGACATGCAACAATACAAAATCGTTCTCTTTTAACGCTTGGACAGCCGCTCTAGCCTTAGCTAAATAATCCGTCTGAGGAGTTCCAGTGGCGCCTTCAACATCCAGCAACTGCATCCCAGCAGTCTTGCAGACGCCCCGAATCAGAGAAGTAGCAGCTATGCAAGCGGCCTTTATATGGTAAATTTCTCGCAGAGGCTTAATTTCAGGAATCTTTCCAGCGCCCCTGCACAAAATCATGTTAGCCGGGGGCAGCCCCCGTTTAACCCTATCCATGTTGACTTCGTGTTCCTTCAAAACTTTGCTGAACTTCTGCAGAAGCTCATTGAGAATTTCCGCTGTAAACTGTGCCTCAGAACTGCCGTTTAAAGGCTTTATTTCTGAAACTTTCTCTCCAACCTTTTCCGGGTCTGAGTCGCTTACGGCTGTTGAGAGATTTGGACCGCGTAAAACAAGGACTGCGCGGTGTTGGACAGTGTTTTGGAACAAAAATTTAACGGACTGATTTGAAAGCTTAACCGCTTTGAGGCTTTCAGCCAGCCTAGAAGCGTCTTCGTTGGCAATTCTACCTGCACGCCTATCAAGAACAGTTAAACTTTCATCCACCGTGGCGAAGTTGCATCTGAAGCAAACATCACCCTTTTCAATTTTCAAGCCTGAACCTAAGGCTTCTAAAGCGCCCCTGCCTGAATAATATTTTAACGGGTCGTAGCCGAGAAGCGAAAGCGTGGCAGTGTCACTTCCCGCTGGCACACCTGGAGAAATGGGGTCCATTATACCGCAAACTCCCATGTCTGCCATGCGGTCCATTGAGGGCTTGCGGGCAACCTCCAAAGGAGTTTTACCGCCTAATTCTTTTAAAGGCCTGTCAGCCATTCCATCGACAACTATTAGGAGAACCTTCAACGAGACCGCGCCTCCCAAGTGATATTCAACTTAAAATACTAAAGAAGGTTAAAACGCTTACTATTCATAATGTGTTACTGCTCGTGCATATTCATGAAAACAAGGACACTCGTTCTTCCAGGTTCGAGACGGCAGTTTCTTAATCAGAATCATGTTTAAAAGCCCTGAAAGCTTAAAAGGCAGGGAAAGATTTGAAAACGAAAAGATAAACTCCTCGCGCTAGAATTATATTTGGCAAAATAATTGAAAACGAGGGGAAAGCAATGTCAGACTTAGGGATAACCGTTAAAAAATCTGAAGACTTCTCAGAATGGTACACGCAGGTAGTCTTAAAGTCCGGTCTTGCGGATTACGCCCCAGTAAAAGGGTGTATGGTTTTCAGAGAACTTTCATACGCCATATGGGAGAGAATCCAGCAGATATTTAATGAAAAAATAAAAAGGACAGGCCATAAGAACGTTTACTTTCCCCTATTCATACCTGAAAGCTTCTTAAAAAAAGAGGCTGAGCACTTCGCAGGGTTCGTCCCAGAAGTCGCATGGGTCACTGTGGGCGGAGACACCCCGCTAGAGGAAAGACTCGCCATAAGGCCGACATCTGAGACAATAATTTACGCCACATATGCCAAGTGGATTAGAAGTTGGAGGGACTTGCCCATAAAGCTGAACCAGTGGTGCAGCGTTGTAAGATGGGAAACAAAAGCCACAAAACTCTTCCTGAGGACAAGGGAGTTCCTATGGCAGGAGGGCCACACCGCCCACGCCACAAAGGAGGAAGCTGATAAAGAGGTTATGGAAATTCTAAACGAGTACCGCGACTTGATGGAGAATTATTTGGCTATTCCAGTGCTTGTGGGAAAGAAGACGGAAAGCGAGAAGTTTGCCGGAGCCCTTTACACAACAACCTTGGAAGCTATAATGCCCGACGGGAAAGCCCTGCAAATGGGGACCTCGCATAATTTGGGACAGAACTTCTCGAAAGTTTTTGACATTAAATTCATAGGGGAAGACGAGAAAGAACATTATGTTTGGCAAACATCTTGGGGGATATCCACACGGGTCATAGGTGCATTAGTGATGGTTCACGGAGACGACAAGGGAATTGTTCTGCCGCCTAAAGTAGCCCCCATACAGGCAGTAATAATCCCAATACCTTATAAATATGCTGACACAGGCGCAATAATGGCTAAGGCAAAAGAAATCCTTGAAAAACTGCAAAATGCTGGAGTAGCCGCAGTCCTCGACGACAGAAAAGAGTACACGCCAGGCTGGAAGTTCAACGACTGGGAACTAAAAGGCGTGCCTGTGAGAGTTGAAATAGGCCCAAAAGATTTGAAACATGGACAGGTAACATTAGTTAGACGAGACAATTTTGAGAAAACAACCGTAGATGAAGGGGAAGCCGTAAACGCTGTGTCAAAGCTTCTTGAAGAAATACAGAGTAGCCTGTTCAATAAAGCAAAGAAATTCCTTGAGGAAAAAATCACAGCAGTGAAGAATTATGAGGATTTTAAGGCAGCATTAAGCGAGAAGGGCGGCTTCATCAAGGCTTCATGGTGTTTAAGTTCCAAATGTGAAGAGAAGATAAAGGAAGAGACTGGAGCAACAGTTAGGCTTATTCCCTTTGAAAGAGAAGAGCCCTTCTCAAACTGCGTTTACTGCGGCGGAGAAGCTAAGGAAGTAGTTTATTTCGCAAAGTCTTACTAGGACAGCTTAATTCTCTTTTCAAGCTCACCTATCACATCTTTTAAGCCTAACTGATTAAACGTCTTCTTTGTTGGAATTCCCCTTTCGTCCCATCCTCTTTTCTGATAATATGTCTGTAACATTGCTTCGTATTTTTCCCTGTCAAGCTTTGCGCCTTTTAATGCCCCTTTCGTTAGCGGTTCCTTGAACCATCTTGCTGGCGGGACATCCAAATCTTTAGTCCAAGCCTTGCCGAACTCCCTCACCCAAAAGGCACGAATCAGCGCATAAACCCTGTCAGCAATCATGTGTAAGTCTTCCCACGTCATTTCAAGGCCTGTTGCTGCGCTTAGAAACTTCGGGTACCATTCAAGCTCAAAGCCAACCTCTACCCATGGAAGCCTGCAAACTGTAGCGAATTCGAAGAAGCCTCCGCGGAGACGCTGCAACTCAATAACCTTATCAACTTTCTCTTCGCCGTAGCTTTCTCTTCCAGCTTTAACCTCCCATGAAATTACCCAAGCGTCTTTGTGGTGGGCGCCCAATGGGCTTGTGGCGTAAGACAATGCCATGGCAGGTGCAGCGTGACAGTCATATCCGGAGACTTCCAGCCCCTTAACATGCATAGCCCACTGGCCTGAGCCCCCGCCAACTTTTTCAGATGTGAAACGCACGCCTTCGGCGAGGGTTGCGCCTAAGCCACGCCTATAAGCAATGTCTTCGATTAGGGCTTTAGCAGCTTCATAGTCGCCCCATGAAATCTTCTCTTTCACAAGCCCCTTTTCAGAAGCCTCCATCACGAAGCCTATGACGTTGCCTAGGGAAATCGTGTCTAAGCCAAGCCGGTCGGCGAGCCTGTTTAGGGCTGCAACCTTTTTCAAGTCGCCAATTCCAACGTCTGCACCTAACATTGCAACATTTTCATAGTCAAGCTCAGAGCTCATGCCGTCGGCGTCTTCCACGACGTTGCCGCATGTCATGTTACAGTTGGGACACCCCCTCTGGGT
>JAWCLS010000012.1:0-16689 GCA_038850545.1 Bathyarchaeia archaeon | reverse complement strand
AACCACATTCCCAGTATTCCTAGTCCTTTTCGTGTAATACGGGATAATTGAAACAAAAATGTTAACTAAGAACCGGAAATACGTCTACGTCGGCCTTATGATAATCGTTTTCCTTATAACACCCGGAGAAGGCGGTCTTGCAAATTTCATGCTCTTGGCTGTAATGGTTGCACTTTTTGAAGCCGGGATATTTTTCGCAAAACGCTATGAAAAGAAAGGAGAACTTAGGCGTCCACGCTGGTTCACTGAGGAAGCAAAATGCAAGTTCTGCGGAAAAACAATTCCCACTCATACAACCTTCTGTCCAAACTGCGGAAAATCACAGAAATAAAGAATCTCTAGATGAGAATTTGAATTTATATGTGAGAAAGACGGCTTAATTTTCTTTAGAAGGCGCAAATAAACTTGAGGGTTGACGGAAAACTATGAGGGTTATAGCTGACCTCCATATTCACGGGCGCTACAGCCGTGCAACAAGCCAAAGCATGCGCATTGAAGAGATCGCCCGCTTCGCAAGAATCAAGGGCTTAAACCTTGTGGGTACTGGAGACTTCACTCACCCGAAATGGCTTAGGGAACTGCAGGAAACACTTACCCAAGAGCCAGACATTGAATTATATAAAACCGCTAAAGATCCGGAATCCCCGGTCTCATTTATGATAACAACAGAAGTAAGCACCATATTCACATTTAAAAATGATGTAAAGAAAATTCACCATGTCATATTAACGCCAAGCATAGAAACAGCTATCCAAATCAACGAGAGGCTAAGCAAATACGGCGATCTTGCGGTTGACGGCAGACCGACATTAAACATGAGCGCCCCCCACCTCGTTGAAGAGGTCATGGAAGTTTCAGGGGAGAACATGGTTTTTCCGGCGCACGCTTGGACGCCGTGGTTCAGCATATTTGGGGCTTTCAGCGGCTTTGACAGCGTAGAAGACTGTTATCAAGATATGACAAAACACATTTACGCCCTTGAAACTGGGCTCTCTTCGGATCCGCCGATGAACTGGCGTTTAAGCAAATTAGACAAGTTCACGTTGGTTTCAAACAGCGACAGCCACAGCTTTTGGCCGTGGCGCATGGGAAGAGAAGCCAACGTCTTCGAACTTGAAAGGCTAAGTTACCGGGAGATTGTGGACGCTGTTCGCAGAAAAGACAAAGAAAAATTCAAATTCACTGTGGAAACAGATCCAGCCTACGGAAAATATCACTGGACAGGACATAGAAACTGCAACGTTTCACTTTCTCCCAGAGAGGCCATAAAACTTGGAAACATATGCCCAGTCTGCCGCAAAAAACTAACAAAAGGTGTTGAGCAGAGAGTTGAGGAACTCGCCGACCGCCCGGCGGGATTCAAACCAGAAAACGCCATAGGCTATATGCACTTGCTTCCCCTTTCAGAAATAATCGCCACAGTTTTAGGCGTCGACTCTCCATCAACACATCAAGTATGGAACATCTACAACAAACTTGTCGAAAAGTTCGGAGACGAGTACACGGTGCTAATCGAAGCTCCAAAAGAAACGCTGGGCGAGGTCGTGAACGGAAGAATCGCCGAGGCAATAGTTAAAGTTAGAGAGAACAAAATTAAAGTTATACCCGGATACGATGGAGTTTACGGGCGCCCCATAATTTTCGAAGAAGCCTCTGCAGCAAAAACTGCACCCGAAAGAGTTCAACAGTTGAATATAACAGACTTTATGTAGTTTGATTTTTCATGTTCTTTACATGTTTATGTGTTGAGCAAATATGCGACAATATTTATTAAGTAGCAATACGCACGATAGTTGAGAGCCATGAAAACTGTAACGGTTATAACCCAGCAAAAACGCAAAGAAAGCGACAAAGTTTCTAAAGTTATAGATAGGGTTTTAAGGCAGGTGTTTGGGGAGGAAGCCACACGTCTGATTTACCTATATTTAGAGAGCAAATATTCCGTTAGACGTGATGAAATAGGCGAAAAAGTTGAGTTGTTTGCAAAGGGACTTGAAGATTTTTTGAATTCTGGCGCCTATCTCATTGAACAGAAAATATTGGAGGACATTTCCTCTAACTACGGGATGCTTCACAAACTGCATCTCGAACAGTTAAAGGAACAAGATTTCGCCAGTCAAGTGCGTTTGCTGATGCGGAAAACTTAGAACTCTGTCCTTTCTTTTTCTGTTCAAACATGTTTTACCCAATGTGGTAATTCTTATTAGCTTCTCCCCTGAATAAATCCTTCAAAATTGTGGCTGGGGAGAGGGAAGTTGAAGGACATTCTTGCAAGGGTTGTGGATGTGGCAGCCCAGAAGTTCGGCGCAGAATATGTGGAAGTGCGCGCGCAATTTTTGTCTAAAACTATGCTTACGCTTAAAGAGGAGAAGGTTGAGGCTGCAAAAGAAGGTATTGAAAATGGTGCAGCGCTACGTGTCCTCGTTAATGGCGCATGGGGCTTTGCTTCTGTTGGGGCATTTACCCTTGAAACTTTAACAAGCGCCCTCTCCGACGCTTGTAAAATGGCCAAAGCAGCCAGTCTAAAGCTTAAAACTCCAATAAAACTTGTTAAAGGCAAAGCTATTGAAGATAAAGTCTCAGCTAAACCCCGCAAAAACCCTTCGCAAATTTCCATAGAAGACAAGATAAAAACAACTTCAACTATTGCCGACACGATTTTAAGCTATGACAGACGCGTGCGAAGCTGTACCATAGATTATCTTGACGTGGTTGGAACAAGCTACTTCATGAACAACGAAGGCACTTACATAGAGCAGGATAAGCTCCATGTTTGGTCGAGAATAACTGCCACGTCGAGGGAAGCTGACATCTTAACCTTTAGCCGCGAAGAGGTAGGCTCAACAGCGGGCTACGAAGTTTTTGATGTTGAGGCTCCAGAAGTGATTGGAGAAAGAGCTGCAAAAAGGGCAGTGGAACAATTGAAGGCGAAAAGTCCAAAAGGCGGAAAGTTCTCGGCAGTTTTGGGACCAAACGTTGTCGGCGTCTTTGTCCACGAGGCTTTCGGTCATTTGGCTGAAGCGGATCTCACGCTGTCAGGCTCTGTTCTTATTGATAAATTTGGCAAAAAGATAGCCTCAGATGTGGTGACCCTTTACGATGACGGAACCGTGGAAGGAGCTTTCGGCTCTTTCAAGTATGATGATGAAGGGGTTCCAGCCCAGAAAACCCTTCTTGTAAAGGACGGTGTTGTTGTTGGGCTTATGCATAACCGTGAAACCGCCAGCAAGTTTAATGCGGAGCCCACTGGAAATGCAAGAGCTGAAGACTTCCGAGTTGAGCCTATAATTCGCATGCGCAACACCTTCATGGAGCCGAAAGACTATTCCTTCGAGGAGCTGGTTGAAGACATAAAGTTTGGTTATTATTTTAAAAGCTTCAGAGGCGGCCAAGCAAACCTAGATGGCACCTTTCAAGTTGGCGTTCAAGAAGCCTATGAGATAGTTAAAGGCGAGGTCGGCGAACCCGTTCGTAACGCTTCCATAAGCGGGAACACCCTTGAAACGCTCCGTAAAGTGGATGCCGTTGGAAAGGATTTTGAACTTTGGCCTGGAAGATGCGGCAAAGGCCAAACGGCCTTTGTCTGCGATGGCGGGCCCCACATAAGGGTGAAAGAGGTGATTGTTGGTGGCAGCGCTTAAAGAAGAAGAAACAGTAAGCCTAGCTGAATCCGCTGTGAATTTAGCCTTAAAAAGGGGCGCTGACGAAGCGGAAGCCTTCATTTACCAAGGCTTAACAAAAACTGTAGCCATTGAAAGAGGACAAATCACGAAAAGCTCCCGAATAATTGACCAAGGCCTTGGCATAAGAACAATAATTAACAAGGCGGTGGGGTTCGCATACACAAACATGCTGGTGGACAATGCGGCTGTTGAAGAGACCGTTACAAAGGCTTTGAAATCTGCAAAGGCAAGCAGGTCAGACAAGGACTGGCAAGGCTTTCCGTCAAAAAAGCCTCTTCCACAAGTGAAAAACACTTTCGACAGTAGCATTTTGAAGCTTTCAGCCGACGATTTGGTGAAAATAGCTTCCTTGATGCTAGAGGCTGCTGAAAAAAGGGATGTGCGGGTCTTCCCAATAGAGGGCGGAGCCGGGTCTTCCCACATTTCCAGGGCTGTGGCGAATTCTAACGGCGTCGTGGGCTTCGATCATGGGACAGTCATCGAATGCAGCTTAGCAGCAATCGCCAGGGATAAAGGTGAAGTAACTCCCGTATGCTTCGAATTTAACGTGGAAAGACGCTACATGGTGGATCCAGAATGGGTTGGCGATGAGGCTGCTAGGCTTGCGGTTTCAGCTTTGAAGACCAAAAGAGCGGAAACCAAAAGCGTAAAGGTTATTTTTGCTCATTTTGCGCTGCAGCAGCTTCTCTATTACACTTTGATGAATGCTGTTAAGGCAGATTATGTGCAGCGAAACCAGTCTGCTCTTCAAGGTAAAATAGGTGAGAAAGTCGCCTCGGAAAATGTAACGGTTTGCGATGATGGTTTGCTCGACGGCGGGCTTCACACGTGGAGGTTTGATGGCGAAGGAGTACCCCAGCAGAAAACACCAATAATAGAGAAGGGCGTCCTACGCAGCTTCATCTATGACAATTACACTGCAAGAAAAGAGGGCAGGGAAAGCACGGGAAACGCTTTTAGAGCTGGCTACTTATCCACGCCGAATGTCGAACCGACAAACTTCCGCTTTGTTCCCGGAAAGAAGTCTCCTGAAGAGCTTATAAGCGAGGTTGACGAAGGACTTCTGGTTTATTCCCTGCAAGGAGCCCACAGCAGCAATCCCGCGAGCGGAGAGTTCTCTGTCGTGGCTTCTCCAGCATGGAAAATTAAGGAAGGCAAAATCGTCCACGCTGTAAAAGGCGCAATGCTTGCCGGCAACATCTTCGAGGTGATGAAGAATGTTTCCGCTTTAGCCAATAACGAGAGAAAGATAGGGCCGCTTGTAGCGCCTTGGATTCTTGTGGAAAGCGTTAAAGTCATCGGAAAATAAATAACTCAACTCTTAAACAACCTATATAAGTGGCGGAAACTTGAAAATCAAAATCCTTAAATTCAACACACTTCGCAGAATTGTTCAGCTTCTTTCCTTACTCTTCTTCAGTGCAGCAATCTTTAACATAAGTTCTTTGCCGATTTTGCTACCTGTCCTTTGGAGTTGGGGTCTTCCGCGAAACACTGTGGGAGACGCCTTCACGGCTGTGCAGCTTATGCTTAGCGGCTGGTCCCTGCAATCCAGAGCAACTGTTTTCCCATGGCTTGCAGTAGCTTCCTTCTTAATAGTCGGCGTTTTAATAGGCAAGTCCCTCTGCGGTTGGGTTTGTCCTTTCGGCTTCATCCAAGACCTAGTAGCCTTCATTAAAGCCAAGAAAATGGAGATTTCGCCTAAAACCCATGAAAGCATAACCTATCTGAAATATTTTGTCTTAGGTGTTGTTTTGTTTATTAGTTTAACTTTTTCAGCAGCTAAACTTCTAGGAACTTATGAAAGCTATGAAAGGGCTTTCGGCATTTTTGCTTATGCACCTTTCACTGGGCTGAGTCCAGCGGAAACGCTTTTCGCCACAATTCCCAGAACAGTGCAAGGCTTTTTCACGGCTGCTGCGGAAAAATCGGCTTCAGAGGCCTTACGTGGAGTCTTGTTTTTGCCTGCGCTCTTTTGGGCTCAATTATTCATTTTGGCTGGTGTTATCGTCTTAGCGGTTTATGTTCCAAGGGGCTGGTGCAGGTATTTATGTCCCCATGGGGCGATCATGGCTATTTTAAACAAGTTCAGCTTTCTAGGTTTGCGTAGAGAACCTGTGAAATGCGTTAAGGGTGAATGCCGCGAATGCGTTAAGGCGTGTCCCATGCAGGTTCGCATTTTAGACCTTCCATGGGAAAAGTTCAGTGACCCAGAGTGCATTTACTGCCTAAAATGCGCTGACGCTTGCCCAAACAGGGCGATTAGGCTTACCTATCCATAAAATTTTAGGCCCAAAAGGTCTTCGAATACTCGTTTAAAACGCTTTTGTAAACGTTTTTTGTCTGCCGACTTATTTTTTCCCAGTTAAAGTTTTCCTTAACTTTTCTGTAGGCGTTTTCCCTAAGCCAACTCGCGTATTTTTCGTCAAGCAATACCCTCGTAACTCCCCATGTGAGGGAGTCAGAATCACCTGGGTAAACCTTAACGCCAGTAACGTCATGCTCAACGATTTCTGATAACCCTCCAGCGTCAGAGGCTACAACAGGGCTTTTTGCGGCCATAGCTTCAAGGGCAACTATCCCAAATGGTTCAAAAAGCGATGGGATAACGGAGACATCCGCGCATTTCTGTAGTTTTCTAAGAGTTTCATTATCTAAAAATCCTGTGAATAAGACTTTGTGGGCTAAACCCATTTTTCTGGCAAGGGCTGAAAGGGAATCCTTCATGTAACCGTTCCCAACCACGATGAATTTTGCATTAACTTTCTCCAAGATCTTCGGAGCAGCGTTGATAAGCACATGGATGCCCTTCTCGTAAACCAGTCTCCCAACAAAGAGCACAATCTTTTCTTCAGGCAAAGCAAACTTCTTTCTGAAACTGTTTAAATCAACATTTGCGTATTTTTCATATTCTTTAATATCCACGCCGTTTGGAATCATAACCAGCTTGTCTTCTGGGAGCCCAAAAGCCCACTTAACATGGGAAACCATGTAGTTGCTGCAGCAGATAACCCTCCAAGCTTCATATGTAAGCCACGCCTCCGTTTCATGAATCATTTTTTCATAGTCAGAGTGGAGGCCGTTCCGCCGTCCAATTTCTGTTGAGTGAATTGTGGCTATGAGGGGTTTCCTGAAAACATGTTTTAGGCCTATGCCAGCAGTTGCTACAAGCCAATCATGCGCGTGGAAAATGTCCACTCCGCCTAAACTGTTAACGATGGCAGCTGCCTCTTTCTGCATATTCACATTCATTAGGTAAACCCAGCTTGCAAAATCTGGAGAAGGATTCTTGTAAGAATCTATTCTAAAAACTTCAACACCGTCCACAATCTCGTGCGAGGGTGCACCTGGAAAATCACATGTAACCACATAAACCTTCGCATGGTTTTTTACAAGGTTTTTTGACAAGTGATAGATGTGGGGGGAAATTCCCCCAATAATCCTTGGCGGGAACTCCCATGTGAGCATCATAACCTTCAGTTCATGCGACATTTAAATTTCGCTCCTTACGTAAGCTATTGTAGGTTTCCAAAATTGTTTTAAGCCATGTTGCAGATTTCGGCGTTACAACCTTCACTTTTTCTAGAGGGACCTTATAGATTCTGGCTACCTCGCTTGCCATCCATTCAGACTTAACAATTATTTTTTGTGCTTCATACGTGCCGAGCCATTCAATGCTTTTGATAGCCATATTGAAAGGATTGTCTACTCCAGGAGAACGGTGGTCTTCCAAGCTTTCAACAGAATAGATGAAGGGAATTCCAAGTGCTTTTTTAAGCGTAACAGCAGCCGGTATAAAATGCCACTCGTGCACATCAATTAAATCCACTTGCCTGTTCGCCCTATAAATGTTGGCTGCCGCCCTTTCAACCTCCTGATTTAATGTGAGAACCCATGTGAGGACGCTTATGTGCGTTTTTACAGGGTTTGTCACTCTGTAGGTTTTAACCTCCCCGTTTTCTTCAAACTCCCCAGTTAAGTAGTCATGGTATGTAACCACGTGTGTTTTCACGCCGTTTTTTGCAAGCTGTAACGCCAAATCTTTAACGTAGTCTGCAAGGTGTCCAACAATTCTTGGCGGAAACTCCCAAGAGAAAATTATGACACGCATAAAATTATCGCCGGTTAGGTGAAGAGCGCGCAGACTTTAATTATTCCCTTTCCCGTAAGATAGTACCATTTTCTCCCGTTGGCGTCTGCAAAGCTTTCAACATATCCTTCATAGCCATACCCGTCTAGAATCCTTTCAATTTCTACTTTCTCCAACTGCAAAAACTGTGCAAGTTCCTCGCTTTTCCTCGCCAAATCAGGAGCTGTGGCACATAGGTTGTGAAGTGCTTGCAAAACCTTTTCCGGGATTGGAAGGTCCTCCCTCAAATTTTCCCCACCTTAGCTAACCTCTAATTAGGCGCATGTGCGCTTAAAAGTATTGAGTTGCTGCTTTTACTTGCCGGAGAAGCTGTTTGAATCTTCCCCTTACAACCTTAATAATGGCTTTTCTCAGCTTCTGTCCCTTCAGCCCAGAAAGCCTAACTTTTGCAAACTTTTCAGCCAAATTTTCGTCGCGTAGAGAGCTCTCCGCCCATTTTTCAAAGTCTCCGCGGTTGCTGTGAAATTCCATTGATTCCACGTCAACGTGTTCCAAAGCTTTTAAGAACCCTTGAAGGCTCCAAGCCATCACTCCCGTATAATTTTCTTCTCCAACGCCCCTATAGAATAGGAAGGGCTCGTGGGCTGTCACTGCGGCAAGCCTTACACGGTTTTCGAAATCCAATATTGCCGCTTGGGCTGTCACGTAGGCGTCTGCTGGCGAGCTGAAATGACTGAAATAGGAGTGAACTTCCCCCGGGGCTCCTCCACCCATATACATGTAGTGTAGGTGGTCGCTTGTCTGAAAATACCTCCAAATTCTTAAAAACTCTTCACAGTTGGTTTCTTTAACAATAGGTTCAAGTCTCCTAACTGAAGTGTAGTAAGCCCACTGTAGAGTGTTTCCAAGCCAAGAGCTTGCGTCTCTTTCCAGATCAGCCCATGAGACCGTCCCCTTAAGCTCTGGAACATCAATTTCCCCGGAAGGCTCATATTTTTCTATAACTTCAGAAGGCGTGGCCATGTTGAGGTTTTGCCACTCCAAAATTTTCTTCGGCAAATATCTTAAGAAGTCATGTATGCCTGTTTCTGGCCAGTGGTGTTCGCCGAAGGTTTCATAGTCTGGAAAGATGTTTATGCACTGTCCAGGGGTTGCCGCCAGCCAACTTGCGTATTTATCCGCTGTTAGAGGCCACTCGCTCCACCATCTGGCTGAAAACCTGAACCCTATATCATCTGTCAATTTATAGTTGCGCAGTAACACCTTGATTTTTCTGCATCCTTTCGGTTTGTATATGTAGTTAGGCGATTTTCCATGCAGTATTCTTTCTATGCCTTCAGTAAATATTCCCTTATAGCCCAGTTCTTCAACGGTTTTTGCCACGGCATTGTTGTATATCAGCTCGGTGTTTTCAAAAACCCTAGGCGTATACCCAAGCAGCGCTTTAACTGCTTGCTGGTGTATTTTAACCTGTTCGATGAACTCTTTCCTTTCTGGGTAAAGGCTTGCCAAAGAGTGGTGGTAGGTTTGGCCTAAAAATTCCACGCAGCCTGTTTCAGCTAGTTGCTTGAAGGATTCTAAAAGGTCTTTGTTAAACATTTCACACTGCTCTAGGAAAACTCCAGAAATGCTAAAGGAAACTTTAACCTGCTTTTTATCCCGTTTATGTTCGTCAATTAAGCCGAGCAGTATTTGATTTGATGGAAAATAGCATTTTCTACATGCTCTTTCAAAAATTTCTCTGTTCAGCTCTCGGTTAAAATAGTAGTCAAATAGTTCCTCCTTTTTTAGGCGTCTGAAGGCTTTATTTTCCCAGAAGTAGTTCTCCCTTAACCTGTGGGGCTGGTGAACCTCAAATACGAAAACTATGTCCGTCAAAGCGTTGCCCTCAATTCACTATAATCTTATATGTTATTTCTAGTTTGCTAAGTGAACTTGAACCTATGCTTTAATTTAATTTTTGAATTTGGATTTCGAATTCAAAAGCTATTTATTCTTACCAGTGCACTTTTCAACTGCTAAGGCGAGAAACGTGTCCTTTAAAAAGCTCAGCTTGGAAACTTGCGTGCATGGCACATCTGTTCCAAACTTTATTAACTTTTAGGTTTGGGTGATTTTAATTGAGAATTGGTTTTTTTGTTTGGGAATATCCTCCAGCGCTTGTTGGAGGTTTAGGCACCTATGCTGATTATATTACACGCCAATTTGTTTCAATGGGTAATGATGTAACAGTTTTCACACTTAACCCTGGAAACTTAAAAACAAGGGAGATCATTAAGGGCGTTGAGGTTCACAGACCCCTAATTGTGGATGCAAGCAATGTTTTTCCCATGTTCGTCATAGACGACTTGAAAAGGTGGGGAACAAACATCCGCCTGTTCAACGACCTCTTCATTTATAACGTTTTGAGCGCAGCCAAATTCATTAACAGCATGTTGAAGAAAGAGGGATACTCCTATGATGTTGTTTGCGTGCACGATTGGCTAAGCAGCATAGCTGGGATCATAATAAAAAACGAGACAACCGTTCCCGTGGTTTTTCATGTTCACAGCACTGAATGGGGTCGAAGCGGAGGACAAGGCTCCCAGGTTGTTTCCTATTTAGAATCGGCTATGGCGGAGAAGGCGGATAGAATTATAACAGTAAGCCACGCCATGCAAGAAGACTTAGTAAGGCATGGTTGGTCAAAGTCCAAAATTAGCGTTGTCTGGAATGGCGTGGACCCTGAGCGTTATAATCCAAAAAAATGTAAGCCCGAAGAGGTGGAGGCCATACGCGCTAGATACGGGATAAAGCCTGAAGAAAAGATGGTTCTCTTTCTTGGAAGGTTGACATGGGTTAAAGGCGTTATAAACCTTGTTCAGGCAATGCCCATGATTTTAGGGGAATATCCCAATACAAAACTTGTTATTTTGGGGAAGGGTGAACAGCAAAACGACATAATTGAGGCTGCGGCTAGACTTGGAATAAGCAACAAAGTAATCTGCAGATTTGAGTTCGTACCTGAAAAAGAACGCATAATACATTATGCAGCAGCGGATGTTTGCGTTTTCCCATCCACATACGAGCCTTTCGGCATAGTAAGCCTAGAAGCAATGGCCATGGCGAAGCCTATAGTTGTGGGCGCTCAGGGAGTTGTAGGCTTCAGAGAGCAGGTTGCACCCTTCGGGCCGGACCAAAACGGGGTTCATGTTAATGGGGGAAACCCTGCAGACATCGCGTGGGGCATAAAAGAGGTTCTATGCGACGCTGACAGGGCTAGGAAATGGGGTGAAAACGGCAGAAAGCGAGTCTTGCAATATTTTACATGGCGAAAAGTTGCAGAGCAGACTCTACAGATATATGAAATGCTTCAACGCAAACAAGAACAAGAAGAAGTCAAAGTGGTTGATCTGCTTGAGAAAATAACCCACACATAGAATATAAAAAGAGTGGAAGTTTAGGGTTTACGCGCAGCTGCCTTTTCAAGGGCCACCACGCCTGGAAGCTTCTTTCCCATTAGAAACTCGATAAGCGCTCCGCCAGCCGTGCTCACATAGGAAATCTTACCGGATAATCCGAGCTCCTGGAGGGCTGCAATTGTGTGGCCGCCTCCAGCAAGGGAGAAAGCCTTTGAATTTGCAATTTCTCCGAATATGCTTTTTGTTCCATAAACGAATTCGCTGTTTTCAAAGACTCCCATAGGTCCGCTTACAACGATTGATTTTGCTTCTCGTATTATTTTTGCATAGTTTTCAACTGTTTTTGCTCCAATGTCAAATATGGGATACTCCGCTGGGAGCTTTTCAACTGGCAGCTCCTTCCTTTTCTTTTCCACTTCTACTGCTACGTCTGATGGAACCTTAATCTTGTCTGGATACTTCTGCATTAGTTCCTTTATTCCCGGCACCAGGTCCATCAATTTTTTCTCTTCTAGGAATTTCATGTTAGGCTTACCTAAGTCAAATCCTTTGGCTACTAGGAAGACATGGCCCACAACCCCGCCTGTAAGCACGTAGTCTGCTATTTTGTTGTCCAGCACGTATTTTGAGATTTCAAGGGAGTCGTCAGCCTTTGCTCCTCCAAGCACGTAAACGCATGGTTTTTCAGGGTTTTCCAGCACTCTGCTTAGGGACTTCAGCTCCCTCTCCATTATGCGTCCCGCGATGCTTGGCAGAACTGCGGTGAAGCCAACCATGGAAACGTGGGCTCTGTGAGCTGCTGCAAACGCGTCGTTGACGAATATGTCTGCTAATGGAGCCAATGCCTTAACAAGTTCTGTTTTCGCATGGTCTTCGGGGGTTCCCTCTTTTGTTTCTCCTGCAAAGTTTCTAACGTTGTCTAGAACTAGAATTTCGCCACTTTTGAGCTCTTTTATGGCTTTTTGGGCTTTACCTCCGAAAACATCATCCACATATTTAACTGGTTTGCCGAGGACTCTGCCTAGGATTTCCGCATGCTGTTTTAATGGTATGAAGTCTGGGTCGCCCTTTCTTCCCTGATGCGCCAGAATTACAACTTTTGCGCCTTTTTCCGCCAGTTCTTTTATCGTTGTTTCGCCGTGAGCTTTAATTCTCGTGTCATCCAGCACCTTTTTCGTTTCAGGGTCAACAGGAGAGTTGAAGTCAACTCTTACAAGAACAACCTTATCCTTCACGTTAACGTCGTCTAGGGTTAAATACTTCGTCATACTCGTTCCCTTCTCGTCTGCGAACAGAAAAATAAGGGGAAGTTTATTTTTAAGTTTTACAAGCTAATTTGCTAAAAGCCAGCCTTTTCCCCTATCAACTCTATTAGTTCAACCATTCTGCAGGAGAAGCCCCACTCGTTGTCGTACCACGCAAGCACCTTAACGAGGTTTCCGGCCACAACCATTGTTGAGAGTCCATCGACAACGGCGGAGTATGGCGTGTGGTTTACATCTGTTGAAACTATAGGCTCTTCCGTATATTCCATTATGCCCTTTAATGGTCCTTCAGCAGCTTTCTTGAAAGCCGCGTTCACCTCTTCTTTTGTCACGTTCTTCTCTAAAACTGCCGTTAAGTCAACTATTGAAACGTTTGGAACTGGCACGCGGAGGGCTATTCCATCGATTTTACCCTTAAGCTCTGGAAAGACCAAGGCTGAGGCTCTGGCGGCGCCTGTTGTGGTTGGTATTATGTTTACTGCGCCGGCTCTTGCCCTTCTGAGGTCTCTGTGCACCAAGTCCATTATTCTCTGGTCGTTTGTGTAGGCGTGGGCCGTTGTCATAAGTCCAGCTTTCACTCCAAAGTTCTCATGTAAGACTTTGACGCATGGCACTACGCAGTTTGTGGTGCATGAGGCGTTTGAAAGAATATTATGGTTGGCGTGGTCGTACTTATCGTGGTTTACGCCTAGAACTATGGTTATGTCCGGGTTTTCAGCTGGGGCTGATATCAGAACTTTTTTGGCTCCCGCCTGCAAGTGTTTTGAGGCGTCTTCTCTTTTCGTGAATAATCCTGTGGACTCTACGGCCAAGTATACGTCTAAATCTTTCCATGGCAGCATGGCAGGGTCTTTCTGCGATAAAACTTTCAGTTCTTTTCCGTTTACTATAATGTTGTTGTCTTTTACTTGGATATCTGCTTTGAATGGGCCGTGTACTGAATCGTATTTTAACAAGTGGGCGAGGGTTTTTGCATCTGCCACGTCGTTTACGGCTACAAAGTCTATGTTTGCATTTCTTTCGATGGCTGCTCTGTATAGGAGTCTTCCAATTCTTCCAAAACCGTTTATCGCAACTCTTATTGCCATTTTAATCACCAACGGTTTAATTTTGAAATGGTTTTCCTAATTAATTTTTTCGACGCAATTAAAAGAAAATGTGGGATTTTTAGCGGATATTTAACGGAGTTTCATCAGAACCATTTCTGCGGCCAACACGAGGGGCTCCCATGTTTCACATAATGGCGGCGCGTAGGCTGTATCTGCCTTTGCTAGTTCTCGCACGGTCATCTGCTTCTGTATCGCTAGGGACACGGCGTTTATGCGTTGGGTTACTTCTTCTCCTCCTATGATTTGGGCGCCTATTATGCGTTGGGACTCCCTTTCAACCACCAGCTTAACTCTTATTGGCTTGGCTCCCGGGTAATAGTCTGCTTTCGTTTTTGAGGCTATTGTTCCCGTGACGGTTTCTATTCTTGCTCTTTGGGCTGCTGCCTCCGTTAAGCCTGTTACGCCCACCTGGGTGTCATATAGTTGGGTTACTGCTGAGCCTAAAACTCCTGTGAACAATGCGTAGCCTCCTGCAGCGTTTATTCCAGCTACTTTTCCTTGTCTTACGGCTACTGTGCCCAGTTGCTGCAGTGTTGGTTTCTGGGTTACTATGTGGGTGGATTCTGCGCAGTCGCCCACTGCGTAAACGTCTTTAATGTTTGTCTCCATCCTTGCGTTTGTTTTAATGGCTCTTGTCTCTCCCATGGCTATTCCTGCTTCCGCTGCGAGTTGGGTGTTTGCTCTAACTCCGAAGGCGCTTACAAATAGGTCTGCGTTTATTTGTTCTCCTCCAGCCACTATGCCCGTTACTTTTTCTGCTCCGAGAAATTCCTCCACGGGTTTGCCTATTAAAATGTTTATTCCTTTCTGTTGAAGCATTTCGTGAACCATTTTTGCAGTGTCTGCGTCCAGCATTGCTGGCAGGACTTGGGGCAGCATTTCCACAACTGTTACTTTTAGGCCTCTTTCTTGGAGGGCTACAGCCGTTTCTAAGCCTATGAGTCCAGCACCCATGATTACGGCTGTTTTTGCGCCTTCTCTGACTGCCTGATCTATTTTTTGTCCGTCTTCAAGGGTTCTTAGGGGAAGTATCCCCTGTTTTTCCCTTCCTTTTATCGGGGGTGTGAAGGCGCTTGCCCCTGCAGCTATGATTAGGCTGTCGTAAGGAATTTCTTCAGTTTTGCCGGTTTTGTCCACTGTTTCAACGGCTTTTTTCCCAGCGTCTATTTTTGTCACTTTTGTTTCGGTTTTCAGTTTCAGTTTCATCATTTGATAGTAGCTTGGTGGAAAAACGATTAGGTCGCTGAAGCTTGGTATTTGTCCGCCTATTACGAAGGGTAAGCCGCAGCGTGAATATCCAGCATATTTCTCTTCTGTTATTAGGGTGATTTCTGCTGTTCGGTCTGTTTTTCTAGCTGCTGAGGCTGCGTCTACGCCTGCTGCATGGGCCCCGATTATTACTATGCGTTTTGGCAAAGGCTATTTCCCTTCTTTTATTAGGCTTTTATGCCATTCAACCGCCTGGTTGAAATCCATGGTGTTTGCCAGTTCCGCCTGGAGGTTTGAGGGTTTCACCACAAGCAGCCAGCCCTTCCCGTATGGGTCTTCGTTTAGGAGTTCCGGCTTAGACTGGACTTCCTCATTTACTTCCTCTATGGTTCCGCTTATTGGAGCTACTAGGTCTGAAACAGCCTTTACGGACTCCACTGTGCCGTAAGGCTCGTTTTGTTTGGTGGTTGTTCCGGGGCTTGGGAGTTCAGCGTAAACTATTTCGCGGAGCTGTTTCTGGGCGTAGTCTGTTATGCCAACTCGCACTTTTTCTCCTTCGATTTTTATCCATCCGAAGTCCTTCGTGTAGTACAGTCCTTCGGGGACCTCGTATCCGTCAACTTTAACCACGACATTTCACCTCTCAAATGACGCATTAATTCTATAATTTTTAACCTTTAAAATTAACTGTAAATAGATTAAGTTATCCTTGGCGGAAAACGCAAAACGCTGAATCATCTGTTTTATGGTTTGGAAAAAAGCCTGTACCAACCTGCCTCTATCTAGTTTTTAACAATTCCTTTTATTATCAAATTGAATATCCCTCTATGGTTTTTGGTTGTAAAATAAGCCAATAGCAGCCTAGCCCCTCTAGTTTTCCATTAAGTGTCAATTTTACGGCTTTTTGCTAAGTTGGATAGTCCCTTTTTCGGGCGGGCAAGTCATATTTGTTGCTGGTTCGAATTAACAAAAACACTACGCCTCTATAGATTTTCAGCCTAGTTCCTTTATTAGTTCTTCGAGGGTTATTGTTGAGCCTTCCGCTATCTCTTTTCGGGCTTCTTCAAGCCTTTTCTTTTCTTCTTCTGTTAGTTCTTCTTCTGGGAGGAGCATAGCCCTAAGCCTCAAAAGTTCCAGTTTAACCGCGTCCAGTTTTTGCAGGACGAGTTTTAGCTGGCTTTCTGTGACTGTTACGTCCATGCTTGCACACCTTATCTTGATAGTTATTGCGCATAGTATTAATTTATGGTTTGCTGTGCCGCAAAATTGGGTGCTTTCTATAGTTTTTGCTGTGGAGAAAAGGTTAAGTTTGTAGGGAATGATTTTGTATGTGAGGATGGTTTATGTCTGGTGGTGTTTTGGAGGATGTTTTGAAGGAGGTTCGGCTTGTTCGGGAGAAGGTTGAGAGGTTGGAGGAGATTGTTGAGGAGAGGCTTATTGGGGTGGAAGAGCCTTCGGAGGATGAGGTTAAAGCTGTTAAGGCTTACATGAAAGCTAGGGAAAGGGGAAAGGTGGAGCTGCTGCCACTGGAGGATTTTGAAAAGAAGAAGGAGAAATAACCTTTTTGCCAAAATACCGCGTTCTTTTAGAAAAGAAGGTGTTAAAACAGCTTGAAAAACTTGATGAGAACACCCGTGATAGGATTGTTGAAGTTTTGCATGTCTTAAGGGATGAGGGTTTTTCGCGGAAACTTAATGTTGTAAAGCTTCGTGGTTACAAGAACCATTATAGGCTGCGTGTTGGTAAATATCGAGTTCTATTTGAGTTGGAGTCTGAGAGGACCATAATTGTTTACGCAGTGCTGCCTAGAAAAACCGCCTATTAAATGTCATTTTATGGCTTGTCTATTTGCTAAATTGGATATCCTCTCTTTAGAATTTCCATCAATTTTTGGTTGAAGAAAAAGCCAATAGCAACTAGCCCTCTCTAGAA
>JAWCLS010000011.1:0-16930 GCA_038850545.1 Bathyarchaeia archaeon | reverse complement strand
CCTATAATTGTAGTTAAGGCTGGAAAATTCAGTGAAAGTGCAAAGGCAGCTGCTTCTCACACGGGCTCACTTACAGGAGAAGACGACATTTATGATGCAGCTTTCAAACGCGCCGGCATGGTCCGTGTTGAGGAAATAGGCGACCTGTTCAACTGCGCCGAAGTTTTGGGTCTTCAACCACTTCCAAAAGGACCAAACCTCGCCATAATCACCAATGCTGGCGGTCCTGGGGTTATGGCTACGGATGCACTTATTGCTAGGGGAGGTAAACTTGCGAAGTTAAGCCTACAAACCATGGAAGCCCTAAACAAAATCCTTCCAAGCCACTGGAGCAGAGGAAACCCCATTGACATTTTAGGAGACGCTAAAGCCGACCGTTACAAGGCAGTTTTGGAACTTTGTCTCAAAGACGAAAATGTAGACGGCGTGCTTATTATTTATACAGCCCAAGCCGTGGCGGAACCCGTTGAAATAGCAAAGGCTGTGGTAGAGGTTTGTAAAAGCAAGAGATACCTTAACAAAACAATTTTAACGTCTTTTATGGGCTACGAAGCAGTGGAAGAGGCAAACCGCATTCTAAACGAGAATGGCATTCCAACGTATTCAACACCTGAACAAGCTGTCAAAACATACCTTTATATGCACCAGTACAAGCGGAACCTTGAACTGCTTTACGAAACCCCTGAAGAGCTCCCTGTTGACATTTCTCCGCCGAAACGTCCAATATTAGTGGCTATGCGGAATGCAGCCTTAGAAAATCGAGAACTATTAACAGAGGCTGAAGCCAAAAAACTCCTTGAATACTACGACTTTCCAGTTGTGAGGACTCATGTTGCAACAACGGCGGAAGAAGCGGTAAGGGCGGCATCCCAGATTGGTTATCCAGTGGTTTTGAAAATTCTTTCTCCCCAGATCGTCCATAAGACCGAAGCTGGAGGCGTTGCCCTCGATCTAAATAACGAGGCTGATGTTAGGGAAGCTTTTGAACACATAATTAAAAAGGCTAAAGAGTATAATCCAAATGCTGAGATTCTCGGCGTAACAGTTCAGCCCATGATTAAAAAACGTGGTTATGAAGTTATAATTGGAGCCAAAAAAGACCCCATTTTCGGGCCTGTAATACTCTTCGGAATGGGCGGCATAGGCGTGGAGCTCTTCAAAGACTACTCTATAGGAATACCACCCCTAAACCAAACCCTTGCAAGACGGCTAATAGAGGAAACAAAAGTTTACCAACTTCTCAAAGGGTATAGAAGCCTTCCCCCAGCCAACATTAAACTTTTAGAGGAGATACTTGTGCGCTTTTCTCAGATGCTTGTAGATTTTCCGCAAATAAAGGAAGTGGATATTAACCCGCTTCTAATAAACGAGAAAGAGGCCTACGCCTTAGATGTACGAATAGCAATAGACAAGGATTTAATATTCAAGAAAGTTGAACCTCACCAACACCTGATAATAAGTCCCTATCCAAAGAAGTATGAAACCTTATGGAGGCTTCGAGACGGAAGAACCGTTCTGCTTAGGCCAATAAAACCCGAAGACGAGCCGCTCTGGCTTGAAATGTTCCAGAACTTCTCCGAGGAATCCATCAGATACAGGTTTTTCCAAATAATAAAGGATACGCCCCATGAGGTGAGGGTACGCTACTGCAACATCGACTACGACAGAGAAATAGCCATAGTGGCAGAGCTAAACGAAGAAGACCGCCGAAGAATACTGGGCGTTGTAAGGGTAAGCTTGGAACCAGACAGGAAAAAGGGTGAAATAGCCTTCATTGTCGCAGACCCGTGGCAAGGACTAGGATTAGGAACAAAAATGGTTGACTATGCTATAGAAATAGCCAAGGATATGGGCGTTGAAACCCTTTATGCCATAATGCTTTCAGACAACTACAGAGCTATAAACCTAACAAGGAAAATGGGCTTCATACTTCAAAACCAGGAAGACGGCACAGTTAAAGGAATCTTAAACCTAAAGGAGGAGGAAATGAACGTTAAAGACACGGAATCCGAAAATATTTCAAGAAGTGAACGGGAAGTGGAAAAGCGGCAATCATTGTCGCAGGAGCAAGCTGAAAAACAGAAAAAAGTGGAAAAAGCTCAAGCCTTAAGTGAGCCCTAAAATTCTGCCTGAAGCGTTTTTCCGTTAAATATGCGTCAATTCTAGCATGGTATATTTTTTAATTATCAACGGCTAAATTTAAATTAAAGAAAGTGCAATTAGTTAATTCTTTCATTAGGAGTGCATGTATCAGAATGGTGGTAGAATGGATAAACTGAAATTTGCGTTTTATTGGGCGGCGAGTTGTGGCGGCTGCGAAATTGCTGTTCTGGACATAAACGAGAAAATTTTGGATGTGGTAGCGAAAGCAGACATCGTCTTTTGGCCTGTGGCCTTGGACATTAAATATAAGGATGTTGAAGCTATGCCTGACAAGAGCATAGACGTTTGCTTCTTCAATGGCGCCATAAGAAACTCGGAAAACGAGCATATGGCCAAACTTTTGAGGCAGAAATCGAAAGTCCTCGTGGCTTTCGGCTCGTGCGCCTGCGACGGTTGCGTCGTAGGCCTCGGAAACCTTTGGAACAAAGATAAAATTTTTGAAAGAGCATATTTTGAAACTCCATCAACAAATAATCCACAACGTGTAACCCCTCAAACCCTTTTCAAGGCTGCACAAGGAGAACTTGAACTCCCAGAATTCTACGACACAGTTAAAACCTTGGCGCAAACGGTGGATGTGGACTACTTTATTTCAGGTTGTCCACCTCCAGTTCCGAGGATTATTGAGGCTTTAGAAGCAATTTTAAGCGGAAAATTACCACCTAAAGGCTCAAGCTTCTTGCTTAACAAGTCGGTATGCGACGAATGCCCAAGAGAGAAAAAGGACCGAAAAATCACACATATAAAAAGAGTCTATGAAATAGAAGACGACTTCAAAACATGTTTCCTCGACCAAGGCGTCATATGCATGGGGCCAGCAACACGAGGCGGCTGCGGGGCCCAATGTTTAAAGGCGAACATACCCTGCACTGGATGCGGCGGCCCAGCGCCGCGTGTGGCAGACCAAGGCGCAGCCATGATAAGCGCATTTGCTTCTATAGCCACCGACCCCAGGGTAATTGAACAGGTTGTTGACCCTGTTGGCACATTCTACAAATATTCTCTTGCCAACTCGATTTTGCGAAGGAGGGTTATGCGCAAATGAAAGAAATAGTTATAAACCCCATAACGAGACTTGAAGGCCACGGAAAAATAACCATTTTCCTAAACGATGAAGGCGACGTGGACGAGGCGTACTTCCAAGTTCCAGAGCTCCGCGGTTTTGAAAAATTCTGCGAAGGCCGAAGAGCCGAAGACCTTCCAATAATAACCCCAAGAATCTGCGGAGTCTGCCCAGTGGCTCATCACATGGCAAGCGCCAAAGCCATAGATGCAGCCTTCAACGTGGAACCGCCGGAACCAGCCAAAAAACTGAGGGAGCTCATGTACTGCGGTTATTACTTGTACGACCACACTTTGCACTTTTACTATTTAGGCGGACCAGATTTCGTGGTAGGTCCAGACGCACCGCCGGAGAAGCGCAATGTTTTAGGCGTTATAGAAAAGGCTGGTCTTGAAATAGGCAAAGAAGTTATAAAGCACAGGGCTTACGGGCAAAAAATAACTGAAATTTTGGGCGGCAAAGCAACACATCCGGTCAGCGCATGCATTCCAGGCGGTTTTGCACGACCCATTTCTGAGGAAGAAAGGCGTGAAATCGAGAGGATGGTGAGAAGCTGCCTTGAATTCGCCAAGTTCTCCCTGAAACTTTTCGACGACATAGTTTTGAAAAACACCGAATACGTAAACTTAATAAAAAGCGAACCCTACACTTTGAAAACCTACTATATGGGAACAGTTGACAAAAATAATAAGGTGAACTTTTACGACGGAAAAGTGAGAGTGGTTGATCCTGAAGGAAGGGAATTCGTTAAGTTTTCTCCAAAAGACTACCTAGACGTTATAGAGGAGCATGTTGAGCCCTGGACGTACGTTAAGCTTCCATACTTGAAGAAAGTGGGCTGGAAAGGCCTTGTGGACGGTCCTGAAAGCGGATTATACCGCGTAGGCCCCCTTGGAAGGCTTAATGCGGCAGATGGGATGGCAACACCGTTGGCTCAAGCGGAATATGAGCGGATGTACGCTACTCTGGGCGGAAAACCAGTGCATAACACTTTGGCTTATCATTGGGCTAGGCTTATAGAGCTTTTATATGCGGCTGAACGCGCCCTAGAACTTGTAACAGACCCTGAAATAACAAGCAAGAATATTCGCAATAAGCCTGGAAAACCCGGCGAAGGCGTAGGAATAGTTGAAGCTGCAAGAGGCACATTGATACATCATTACCAGCTTGACGAGAACGCCCTAGCTAAAAAAGTCAATCTTATAGTGGCCACGGTTAACAATGCACCCAGCATATGTATGTCAATTAAAAACGCTGCTAAGGGACTGATTAAAAAGGGCAAAGTTACCGATGGAATATTGAACATGGTGGAAATGGCTTTCAGGGCTTATGACCCGTGTTTTGCATGCGCCACCCACTTTGCAATAGGCCAAATGCCCATGGAAGTGGAAATATATGATAGTAAAAAGCGTTTAGTCCAAACTTTGAAGAGGTGAAGCGAAAATGGAAAATGTAAAAGTTGGGATCTTCTTATCCGACTGCGGAGGACAAATCTCAAAAATCCTAAACTTTGAAGCCTTGATAAACTTTGTGAAAACTGTTCAGGGAGTAACATTTGTTGTAAGGGGCAGCGAGTTCTGGAGAGGAGAGGGGCTGAAAACCATAGTGGATGCTATTAAAGCAAAAAGAATAAACCGCGTTGTTGTTGCAGAGAGCATCCCAAAAATTAGCGAAATAGCTGTCGCGAAGGCCGTGGAAGAAGCGGGGCTTAATCCGCATCTGGTGGAAGTTTTAGACCTGAAAGACCATTGCGCATGGCCCCATAGGGATACGCCTTTAGAAGCTACGGAGAAGGCTAAAGCCATGCTTTTGGCTGCCATTGAAAAGGCTAAGCTCCTTGAGCCAATAGAGAAAGCTGAATTTCCAGCGGTTAAATCTGTCCTTGTGGTAGGCGGTGGAATCGCTGGAATGCAAGCAGCCGAAGACTTGGCTGAAATGGGCTTCCAAGTGCACTTGGTTGAGAAGGAGCCATTCCTAGGAGGGTTAGCAGCCAAAGCGGTGCGCTTCTTCCCTACAGACGACTGTGCCATTTGCATACAATCCCCAACAGCAGATCTTAAAACCGTAACCCACACTTCCAGAAAATGCGTTTACCGTTCCGGATTTTCAGAAATTCCAAACCTAAACATTTTAACAAGCTCTAAAGTGGTGAAAGTTGAGGGAGTTCCGGGAAACTATAGGGTTACTGTAGAGCGTAAACCCAGATATGTCAACGAAAACAAGTGTGTGGCTTGCGATTTATGCACAGCTGTTTGCCCTGTGGAGGTGCCGGACGAATATAACGCCAGGCTTAGAACACGCAAAGCTATATACATAAACACGCCACTTGTTTATCCGCCAGCTTACGCCATAGACGGGAAAGCATGCAAGTTTCACGAGTGCGCAAAATGTGTTGAAGTTTGCCCAACAAAAGCCATTGAGCTGAACCAGAAAACTGAGCATGTAACGCTTAATGTCGGAAGCATAATAGTAGCCACGGGCTTTAGGGAATACGATCCAAGCGTTATAAAAGAGTACCATTATGGAGAATACCCAGACGTTATAACCAACTTGGAATTTGCACGAATGCTTGACGCTTTTGGACCCACAAAAGGGGCAATAGTTAAGCCTTCTGATGGAAAACCAGCAAAACGGATAGTTTTCGTGCAGTGTGTAGGCTCAAGGGATAGACGTTGGAACCCATACTGCTCCAGCATATGCTGCATGATATCCCTGAAACATGCAACCCTAATAAAGTCAGCATATCCCGACGCAGACATAACCATATGCTACATAGACATTAGAACCACTGGAAGAGAACACGAATACTACTATGAAAAAGCAAGAGAAATGGGAATAAAATTCGTTAAGGGAAGACCTGCTGAAATCCTCCACGACCCCGCGACGAACACGCTGATTGTGGAGGTTGAAGATGAGCTTTTAAGGAGGCTTCTAGAGCTTGAAGCCGACCTTGTGGTGCTTGCCACAGCCATGGTTCCCTCTGAAGACGCTAAGGAGCTTGCGGAAATCCTCGGCCTAGAACTTGACGAGGACGGCTTCTTCAAAGAATACAACGCCAAGCTTAGGCCCACGGAGACAAAGCGTAGGGGAATATTTCTCTGCGGAGGCGCCACATTTCCGAAAGACGCCCCGACGGCTTCGCTTCACGCTCACTCAGCAGCCGTAAAAGCAGCCAAATTCCTCATGCAAGGCAAAATAGTCAAAGACTTGAAGGTAGCCTTTGTGAATGAGGATTACTGCGGCGACTGCGAATTCTGCCCAGTAACATGCCCATACGGCGCCATAACCCTTATACCCAAAGAAAACGGACACTTTGTTGCGCAAATTTCAGAACTCCTATGCGAGGGTTGCGGCGTCTGTGTGGGCACATGCCCAGTAGGCGCCATAGAACTCAGCCATCTGAAGCCAAACCAGATCTCAGCACAGATGCGCGCTTTGCTTTCCATCAATGGAACCTCTAGGCCACTTATACTGGCTATAAGCTGTTCGGAATGCGGCCACGCAGCCGTAGACTCTTCTGGAATGGCCATGATGAGCTATCCGGCAAACGTAAGAGTTCTTAAGGTTCCATGTACCGGCATAATTCAAGTCCAACATATCTTGGAGGCTTTTAAGGCTGGTGCTCAAGGCGTTATGGTTGTGGGCTGTAAACCCGATGGCTGCCATTACGAGGTTGGAAGCCAAAAAGCCCAAAATAAAGTTGAAATGGCTAAAGTGCTACTTAACGAGTATGGCATAGAACCTGAAAGACTTGAAATGTTCCATTTAGTTTACATTGAGGGTGACAAGTTCGCCGAAGCTGCAAGAACGATGACTGAAAGGGTGGAAAAGCTAGGCAAAATTCAACTAGCCTAATCAAGAAATAGGGGAAAAAAATGGCTGAGGGAAAACACGAAAAAGTCGCAACCGTTGATTTTTCCAAAGAAATAACTAGTAAACTTGGCGGAGAAACGATAACTTTCTGTTATCAGTGTGGAACATGCGCCAGCAGTTGTCCCGTGGCCAGAATAACAGACAGATATAATCCACGACAAATCATCCGGTTGGCTCTTCTTGAACAACGCGAAGAAGTCTTAAAAGGTGACGCAATTTGGCTTTGCGCTTCATGCTATAACTGTCAAGAACGCTGCCCACAAAAAGTCGAGATTGCAGAAGTCGTCTACGCCTTAAGAAACATCGCCATACAAGAGGGAATCATGCCCAGCATTTACGCGGATTTCGCTAACGCGTTAATAAGCGAAGGCCGACTAGTTCCCATATCGAAATTTCTGGAAAAGAAAAGGGTAGAATACGGTCTGCCGCCCCTAAAACCAACTGGTGTGGAAGACTTGAAGAAAATTCTTTCAGCCACGGGATTTGACAAAATCACGTCTAAGAAAGGTGAGACGCAATGACAAGTTACGCGTTGTTTTTAGGTTGCACCATACCTGCCCGCCAACCCCACTACGAGCTTTCAGCAAGAAAAGCCCTAACAAAACTTGGGATAGAACTTGTAGATTTAGAAAACATGACTTGCTGTGCTCCTCCGCCATTAAAATCTATAGACTTAGAAACAAGCCTCGCCATTGCAGCCTATAACATTTGCCTAGCAGAAGAGGCGGACATGGACATAATTACCCTTTGCACAGGATGCTTCGAATCCTTAGCTATGACTAACACCCTCCTTAAGGAAAATGCGGAGCTAAAGGCTAAAATAAACAGAATCTTGTCCAATGTTGGAAAAGAGTTTAAGGGCAAAAAAAATGTTAGACACTACTTGCAAGTATTAATTAAAGATGTAGGCTTAGAACGTTTAAAACAAAGCGTTGTCAAGCCCTTAGACAAGTTGAAGGTGGCAGCGTTCTCTGGATGTCACCTTCTTAGGCCAAGCGAGTTTTTAAGATTCGACGACCCGGAAAGACCCCGCATATACGACAACTTAATTGAAGCTTTAGGGGCCAAAAGTATATGGTATAAAAACAAGTTGAAGTGTTGTGGTGGACTTTTAAGGGGCTATGCTGATGATGTAGCATTAGCCATTGCGAGAGAAAAAATTGTGAACGCATCAAACGCTGGAGCCGACTGCATCGCAACGCTATGCCCATTCTGCTTCCTTACATTAGACCTTGGGCAAATGCTCATGAAAACTACATACAAAGAAGAATACAACATGCCCATAATCCACTATGCCGAGCTATTAAGCCTAAGCCTAGGAGTAGAACCAAAAGAGTTGGCACTTGACTTCCACAAGGTGAAAATCGACAAAGTATTAAAGAAAATAGCCTAGTCACTCTTAATATTTTTGCATTTTCTTTAGGCTTTAGAAAGTGTTAAAAAGAGATTAATGCTTCTAATTCTTAGGGTGTCAAATGAAAGTTACAGCTATTAAGGAGCATAAATGTTTTTGTTGCGGGGGAACGATAAGAAAGGGTGAAGTATGCTTCGCTTTTATTGTAAACCCTGAAAATCCGGACAAGAGCGAGTTTGATGTTGTATACACATGTTTAAAATGTTCAGAAGAAGAAACATGCCAAATAAGGATTAGGCAGAAGGGCGTAACAACACAGTAGGCTTTCAGTTCCCATAGTTTGAAGTTGCCCTAAACTTTGGAATTTCAACTTCCAAAGCTTCATTATTGTTGCACTTCATAACCATGTTTTCAACCTGCAACTGCCCAACTGGCAGATCTAACCTCCGGCACTCATTTTCTAGACATATCTGCAAATAATCGTCACATTTGTGAATGGTTACTCTCTGATCTCTGCACCGGCACTGCATTAAAACCTTAACGTAATTCTCATCCTCAAAAATGTCTACTAAGGGCTCTTCGACGTGAGGGAGTGGAATGAAGTGTTTAATATCGGGACTTGTTTCAATTTTCTCTTCTATAACATATTTTCTTTTGAGGAGCTTCTCTATAGGCTCAACGGCAATGCTGCTTTCAGATTCTTTTTCGCTTTCAACCATTTTCTTAACTAAAACTCTGCAGAAAACATCTATGTTTCGCAGCGCCTCTTCAAAATCGTTCATATAAGGTCTATTTATAATAAATACTTTTAGCCTTTTAAATCTTGTTAAGTTAAACTTAACATAAACATGGCTCATCTGCCTTTTTTAACTGTTAGGGGCACGGTTCTAACATGTTTCACTGTTCGAATGATACTCTCCACATCCTTGCTTGGCTTTTCTAATGCTCTATTTATGGCTATATCAGCGATGGATGCGCCCAAGTCTGCAATTTTGTTTAAGCATGAAATAATTGCCCTAAGATACGGGATTTCAGGGAGCTCTCGCATGAGTCTATCAGTTTCCATTTCAAGGACGCCCTGCATTTCTAAAATTCCATTGGCAACCATAAGGTCGCGCGTGAAAATGCTGTCTATAGCCTTTTGAAAAATGGTTTGTGTTAATTCACTGAGGTGGTAAATCCTATGAACGGTGTCCTCAGTTAATTTGTTGCGATAAACTTTGAGGCTGATAATTTTTTTAGCTATGTCCTCGGAATAGTCTGCAATCAATTCCAAATTTTGCAGTATTAGACGCGTAGCTGGAAGGAAAAGGATGTCTGTTGCTCCAATTTGTTCTGCAACACCTGGGTTTAATTGTGCAGATAGGAGTAAACGCACCGCAAGATAGAAAATGGTGTCAGCTTCATCTTCACGGCTTATTGCTTCACTTGCCAGAGCTTCGTTATTTTCTGTGAAAGCCTGCATTGCCTCGGATAAAATTGTCGAGGCTATTAGGGAAAGCCGCCTTATTAACATGTCAAGTTTAAATTTGGTTGGGTCAACAGAGCATTGTAGAAGTATGCCTTTTGAGGTTTCTTCTAGAATACCGAGGCCAATTAGTTTTCGGACAATCCCTCGAACTTCGTCAACGTGGGCTTTTTCTATCCTGCTTGAAGAATTTACTCTTATGACATCGCGTCCAAGGATGTAGCTTCCAACTATTATCCTTTCAAGCATTCCTTTCTCATTGCATGCGTCAACGTTTATTATGTGCTCCTCAGCCTCTTCTCTTTGCGCTACGTTAGCGGGCATAATTCTTAATGTGCCGTCTTTTTCCGGCATGATGAACACTAAGTCGCCGGGTTTAATGTTATTCTGTTTCGCCCATTCGCTGGGAAGCGACACGGTCATAGTTGAATATCCTACTTTCTGCACTTTCCTGCTTTCCAAAAGCATCACACACTAGTATTTACTTTATTTATCCTACGCTAGATCTTGTATTTTTCTGTTTCTGTTATATACTATTAATTTTAGATTCTGGCAAATATGCTTAAAAATAGTGGCCGTTTAAAAATCTCTGAGTGAAAGTTAATTATGCTCGTGTAATAATAGATAAGCGTGATTGAAGAGGGGTTTTGATGGAGAAGCCTATTAGAAGTTTTGTAAAGGCAATTTCCTGGCGTATAGTCGCGACTTTAACTACAATGCTTCTGGTTTTTGCATTTACAGGAAGTGTGATGATAAGTGGTGGGGTAGGATTTGCGGAACTTGTTATGAAAATTTTAATTTATTACGTACATGAACGTGTCTGGAATATTGTAAATTTTGGTAGGGAAAGAAAGTAAAAGAATCGTAGCTTAACGTCTTCCGAATATTATAGTATTTACTATTACGTCTTCTATATGCATTAAGTATATATTTATGATTTATGTTATATATGATTCAAGTGTGAAGGAGGTTGATGTGAAATGTCTGAATGGAAAACAGTAAGCATCAGACAAGAGCTAATAAAAGAGATCGAAAAAGCCATTAGGACAGGGCGTTACCGAAGCATATCAGAGTTCGTCTCAGAAGCCATAAGGCTACGCCTAGAAGAGCTGATGCGCGCCGAAGGAATTCCAGCCGCTAAACGAGAGGAACTTCTAGCCATACCTGAACAAATGTTATACACGCCTAAGCACACTTGGGCTCAGATAACCCCTGAAGGGAACATACGTGTAGGGGTTTCAGACTATGCACAAAAACACTTAAAGGGCATAGCAAACATCATGACCGAACCCGTTGGAAAGGAAATAACCCGCATGGAGCCCTTCGGTGTTGCAGAAACATGGATGTTTATGTTCGACCTTTACGCGCCGGTTAGCGGCAAGATAGTAAAAGTTAATGAAAAATTAAAGGAAAAGCCCTATATAATAAATGAGGATCCCTATGGCGAAGGCTGGATTATAGAGATTAAGCCCAAAAACTCCCTAGTCTTGGAAGAGGAACTAAAAGGTCTGCTAAGTTCTAGAGAGTACAACAAGTGGGTAAGCAAACTTGAAGGCAGGCTGCGCGAGTAACCCAGCCTAATACCCTCTTTTTCTGTTTAAATTTTAAGTTATATTTATGTTAAGTTTGATTTAGATGACTTAATATATTCGCCTTCATATTCAAATTAGTTTCTAGAAGGCGGTTTATGTGACTGAAAAAGCAGTGGAAAAGGTGAGAAAACTACCGCCTTGCCGGGCGGCATGCCCAGCCCATGTTAACGTTCAAGCATACGTTTCGCTTATTCAGAAGGGCAAGTTCAAAGAAGCCGTGGAAGTCATAAGGAAGGATATGCCTTTTCCAGCAATATGTGGAAGAGTCTGTTTCAGTCCATGTGAAGATGCATGTGCAAGGGTTAACGTTGACCAGGCAGTGGCTATACGTGCCCTAAAAAGGCTTGTTGCGGACATTGAACGGGAGCAAGGAAGGGTGGAGCCGGAGCCTGTGCCAAAGAAGCACAGCGAAAAAGTTGCCATAATAGGAGCTGGACCAGCTGGGTTAACAGCAGCCTACGAGCTTGCCAAGCTTGGCTATCCTGTAACCGTTTTTGAGCACATGGCTGAGCCCGGTGGCATGATGCGCTATTGTATACCAAACTTCCGCCTCGAAAAGTTCGTTGTAGCAAACGAGATAGCCTACATTAAGGATATTGGCGTAGAAATCAAGACTGGTGTGGAGTTTGGAAAGGATATTACCCTTGAAAGTTTGAAAAAGGATGATTATAAGGCAGTTTTTATCGCTATCGGAACACAGCTTGGCATGAAATTGAACGTGCCAGGTGAAGACTTGGAAGGCGTCATAAATGCAGTAGATTTTCTAAGGGCCTTGGCTATGGGGAAACATGTAGATGTTGGTGAGAGAGTTGCTGTTATAGGCGGTGGAAACACAGCTATAGATGCCGCTCGAACAGCAAAAAAACTCGGCGCTAAAGAGGTTATGATTCTTTACAGGCGTTCCCGCGAAGAAATGCCCGCGCTTCCCCACGAGGTGGAATTAGCCGAAAAGGACGGGGTCAAATTATACTTTCTAGTGGCGCCAAAACGGATTATAGGCGAAAACGGCAAGGTTAAGGCTGTTGAATGCCTAAAAATGCGTTTAGGCGAACCAGATGAAAGCGGGCGAAGACGCCCAATACCCATAAGCTTCTCAGAACACTTGTACGAGGTAAACATGGTTATTCCAGCCCTTGGACAAGTAGCGGAACTTTCAAGCCTACCTCCAGAGCTTCTAAGCAAGGAAAAAAGAGGGACTCCAATACAATATGATCCGCAGACTTTGGAAACAAACATTCCTGGAGTTTTTGTTGGAGGCGATGTGGCCACCGGGCCGGCAAGCATTATAGAGGCTGTTGGTGCTGGAAAAAGGGCAGCGGTCTCCATTCACCTTTATTTATCTGGTCAAGACTTGCGGAAGGAAAGGGGTGAAAACGTAGAAGAGGTAACTTGGGTTAAAGATTGGCGTGTACTTGACAGGAAAGGGCGCAGATATGATCCTCCAATAGAAAAGCCTCACCTAAGCTTTGAAGAAGCCAGAGAATACTTGGAGCAGTTGAAGCAGAAGGCAAGATTTGAAGCTTTCCGTTGTTTAGGATGTGGGCCGTGTGCAGAGTGCCTTGCAGGCATAGACCTATGCGAGGGCGATAAGGCTGTCATTGATGAAAACAAGTGTGTAGGCTGTAATGTCTGCGCTGTTGTCTGCCCCTTTGGAGCAGTCAAAAAAGACGCCAAGGGAATAGCCCGCGTCGATGAAGACCTATGTAAGGGCTGTGGCTTGTGCGCGGCGAGATGCCCAGAAAAAGCCATAACCATGAAGAAACTGACTGACGAGCAGATCCTAAACCTTGCTTTAGCAACGCTGAAAAGGTGATGAGATGAGATCTGAACCCCCTAAAATTGCTTGTTTCATGTGCAATTGGACATTATGTGAAGAGGAGATACGCATACCCTCTAACGTCAACATTGTACGAGTCATGTGTATTGGAAGAATAGATCCCCCCATAATCTTGGAAACCTTTAAAAATGGAGCAGATGGGGTGATGCTCGTCGGGTGCAAGCCGCCAGACTGTCACTTTGTTGATGGAAACCTGCACGCTGAACGCGCCGTAAAAATGTTGAAGAAACTTCTGGCTTTAACTGGACTTGGAGCTGAACGTTTAAAACTCATTTGGGTTTCACCATTAGAAGAGAAAAACTTCAACTATTATGCCAAAGAATTTTCTGAGGAAATATGGAGACTCGGTGCTTCTCCATTAAAAAATAATGAACTGGCGCCTAAAATCATGATGAACATTACTGCGGCCCAAAGTGCCGCTTCAGACTTTAGACTTAGGGTTCTTTTAGGAAGAGAGGAAGAGTTAACGGAATTAGTGAACGCCTATGGCGAAAAAATCCCAGAGGAAGAGTTTAACAAGCTGCTAGACGAAATTGTCCAAGCAGAATTTATTAGACATAAGATTCACCACTTAACAAGAGCTAAGCCTCTTTCTGTAAAGGAACTGGCTGAAGCCGTTGGAATTAAGCCTTCAGCCGTGCTTAGGCACATCACTAACATGCGCAGGAAGGGAATGATAGCCCTTGACAGAGTTGAGGGAACAACCCCCCTTTACAAGGCGTTGGAGGTGCAATAAAATGGCTGAAGGTAAAGTTGGCGCTGTTCTCGTGGTGGGCGGCGGCGCTGCCGGAATACAAGCTTCTTTGGATTTGGCCGATTCCGGCTTTAAGGTGTATTTGGCGGATCAGTCGCCCAGCATAGGCGGGGTTATGGCTCAGCTTGATAAGACTTTTCCTACAAACGACTGTTCCATGTGTATTTTGGCGCCTAAGCTTGTTGCGGCTGGCAGGCACCCCAACATAACTTTGATTACGAACAGCGAAGTGGTAGGCTTAAGCGGTGAGGCGGGAAACTTCGAAGTCAAGATTCGAAAGAGAAGTCGCTATATAAACGAGGAGAAATGCAACGGCTGCGGACTTTGCGCACAAAAATGTCCTGTTGAAGCCATAGACACATATAACAAGGGCTTAACGGACAGAAGCGCCATCTATGTTGAATTTCCCCAAGCGGTTCCATTAAAGTTCAAGATAGACCGTGAAAAGTGCATTGGCTGCAGAACATGCCAAGAAATCTGCAAAGCTAATGCTGTGGAATACGAACAGAAAGACAGCGAAGTAGTCCTAAACGTGGGCTCAATTATCCTTGCCCCGGGATTCGAGCCATTTGATGCAAGGCTTAAAAGCGAGTATGGTTATGGACGATATCAAAACGTGGTTACAAGCATAGAGTTTGAGCGTATTCTAAGCGCTTCTGGGCCTTATGGAGGAATCGTTTTAAGGCCTTCAGATGGGGAAATTCCGCGGAAAATAGCCTTCGTCCAATGCGTGGGTTCAAGGGATGCTCAGCTTGGAAACAACTACTGCTCCGCTGCGTGCTGCATGTACAGCATTAAAGAGGCAATTATAGCTAAGGAACATGTGCCCACAAAGCTGGAATGCACAATCTTCTACATGGATATCCGCGCTTATGGGAAGGAGTTTGACGCCTACTACAAGCGCGCCAAGGAGGAGTATGGCATAAGATTCGTCAGGTCGAGGGTTGCAAGCATAACCGAAGACCCACGCTCAGGAAACCTCCACGTGCACTATGTTGGGGAAGATGAAACGCCAAAAATAGAAGAGTTCGACATGGTTGTTCTCTCCACTGGAATGCAGCCTCCAAAAGACATCGAAAAACTTGCTAACGCTTTGGGAATAAAGCTTAACAAGTATCGCTTCTGCAAAACGAGAACCTTTAACCCGCTTGAAACATCACAGCCTGGCATATATGTTTGCGGCGCTTTCAGCTCTCCGAAGGACATCCCTGAAAGTGTTGCACAGGCAAGTGCTGCAGCGGCTAAGGCCATGGCTATAATAGCTTCTGAAAGGGGAAAGCTCGTAACAGTTAAAGAGTTTCCGCCTGAAAGGGACATCAGCCGAGAAGAGCCTCGCATAGGCGTTTTCATATGTCACTGCGGCATAAACATCGGCGGCATAGTTAGGGTTCCAGAAGTTGTAGAATACGCCAAGAAGCTTCCAAACGTGGTTTACGCCGAAGACAACCTTTACACATGCTCGGACGACACCCAAAAGAGGATTAGGGAGAAAATTAAGGAGTACAACCTGAACCGCGTTGTTGTAGCCTCTTGCACGCCTCGAACCCATGAGCCGCTTTTTAGAGAGACCGTCCGAGAAGCGGGCTTAAACCCCTACCTTTTCGAGATGGCAAACATTCGAGACCAGTGCAGCTGGGTGCACATGCACGAGCCAGAAGAGGCAACGGAAAAAGCCAAAGACCTAGTCCGATCCGTCGTTGCAAAAGCAAGACTCTTGAAGCCATTGAAAAATCCAACCGTAAAAGTTACACCGGTAGGCTTGGTTATCGGCGGCGGGGTTTCAGGCATGACCGCTGCCCTAGAGCTTGCAAGGCAAGGCTTCGAAGTTCACCTTGTAGAACGTGAAAAAGAGCTAGGCGGGCACCTACGTAAAATTTACTACTTGCTTGAGGGCGAAGACCCCAGAGAACAGCTAAATAGGCTTGTTAAGGCAGTTATGGAGAATGATAAGATACATGTTTATTTGGGCGCTGAAGTTGTGGAAGTAAGCGGGTTTGTTGGCAATTTCAAGTCGAAGATACTTCATAACGGCGAGGAAAAATTGATAGAGCATGGAATAGTCATAGTTGCAACTGGCGCTGTGGAATACAAGCCTAAAGAATACTTGTATGGCGAAGACCCGCGCGTAGTGACTCAGCATGAGCTTGAAGAGAAAATTGCAAAAGGCGAGTTTAAAGCCCAGAAAGTCGTTATGATACAGTGTGTAGGCGCGAGAACCGAAGAGCGCCCCAACTGTGCGAGGATATGCTGCGGGCAAGCCATAAAAAACGCCCTAAAAATTAAGGAGTTAAACCCGGAAACCGAAGTTTACGTGTTATACAAGGATATCCGAAGCTACGGGTTCATGGAGGATTACTACCGCGAGGCTGCAGCTAAAGGCGTGCTTTTCACAAGCTATGCAGATGAAAGAAAACCGAAAGTGACAAACGAAGGCGGCAGGCTCAAAGTAACCTTCTGGGAGCCGGTGCTAAAACATGAGGTTCAAATTGAGCCTGACATTGTTGTTTTAAGTGCAGCCACAATTCCAAACCTTGAAAACAAGCGTATAGCTGAAATGCTTAAAGTGCCGCTAACAAAGGATGGCTTCTTCCTAGAAGCACACATGAAGCTTCGCCCAGTGGACTTCCAAACAGACGGCGTCTTCCTATGCGGGATGGCTCACTCGCCAAAGTTTATAGAGGAAAGCATTTCCCAAGCGTGTGCAGCAGCCGCCAGGGCAGCCACAATTCTCTCCAAAGAGGCTCTTGAAATGGAAGGAATTGTGGCAAACGTGGATGAAGATTTATGTAGTGGATGTAGAATTTGTGAATATTTATGTCCTTACAG
>JAWCLS010000010.1:0-18261 GCA_038850545.1 Bathyarchaeia archaeon | reverse complement strand
TGCATGTCGCCGACTCCAACAACAACAAGTTTTGCTTTCGGGTATTTTTGCAAAACATGCGGCATAGCCATAATGAGCCTGTCAACACCTTTCACGCCGACAAGCCTTCCAATGAAGAGAATCATGGGCTCGTCCTCTTTTATTCCGTATGATTCCCTTAATTTCTTAACCTCTTCAGTCTTCACTGCTTCTGGACTGTACTTTTGAGGGTCAACACCGTTATAGCATACTTCTATCTTATCTTTTGGAAACCCAAGTTTTATAAGCTCGTCTTTCATGGCATATGAAACCGTTATCACTAAGTCAGCTGCTTTAGCGCCCCGAAGTTCAATGCTGCTCACCACTTCGGAGCCGTTTCCAAGGGTTCTGCCCCTCTCCGTTGAATGGACATGGAATACTAGCGGCAGCCCAGTCTCCTTTTTAATGGTTACTCCAGAAATAACTGAAAGCCAGTCATGCGCAACCACAATGTCGTATTTAAAATTCTCTTTTTTAACCAGCTCGTTAACAAGTTTTGAGGCGCTCAAATAGTTATAGACAAGAATTTTTGAGAAAAGCTGGATTCCCCTACCCCATTTTTTAACGTCGTCAGCTACAACGTCTGGCAGAGAGTCTGAAATGTCAATGTGCAGGGGGCGGTGTATTTCTATGCCGCGCCAAATCTCTCTTGTTGGAAGACTGCCTTCATCATCGTTCATGGTGAAAACTGTAACATCATGCTCCATTAAAACAAACCTTCTCGTAATCTCCGCTGCATAGGTTCCTAAGCCGCCGACAATCTTAGGCGGATACTCGTAGACAAGCACAACCATTTTCATTGCATTTGCTCCTCATCTTTGATGTTTTGTAGACTTTAATTTAACGAAGGTTCTTATTTACATTATTCTGAAAACTAAAACTTCTTTTGTAAAGCCATGCATGTGAATAGGTGGGCAAGCGCTTGCTAAATTGGCTTAAACCTCTTCTTAAGCTTCTCAAGAACCTGCGGCAGAGTAGTGTATTCCATTGCCTCAGCGCTTAATCGGGCAGGTTCAAACTCGCCCATGCGCCTAAGCATTGAAGCATACCTCAAAGTTTCTTGCCTCGCCAAGTTAAATGCTGGGTCGGCAAATAGGTCTGCTATCAGCGGTTTTCCCTCATCATCCTTTGCTATCGTGCCATTAGCAACCTGAAAGCATAGGGCAACAACTCTCGGAGGCCCGTCAAACAACGTGCATCGAGCATCTTTTAATCCAACAGGCATTAACGGGCCCCAGTGGCTTCCCCGCATCCATCCAGCCACCAAATAAGTGTGCATAAAAGGTGCAAGAATCTCCCCGACTGCCGGAAGGCCATGCTGTGCACGCACCACCATAACAGGATCATCTTTCCCTACGTATTTCCCAGCGATCAAGGATAAACGCGTAACACTGCTCGAAGCGCATATCAAGTCGTCTCGGGCGCGCCAAACCCTTGAAATTATATAACGCTCCACAGTCCCTATTAAAGCAATCAACTCGTACATTTCTTCTGGACACTTGACAACAACACTTTGGCTTTCCTTGGCGTCCAAAACCTCAAACTTGAAGCCGCCAGCCATGTTTGGATCGATTACAAGACCAGCCGTGTTCATGGGGTCGGCAAATATTCGGAAAAGGGGAAGGTTAAAGCTTCCAGCTGAAGTTTTATCCGCTGCAAAAATAACTATTGGATCGGATGCTCTTTCTTCGATTTCCATTTCAGCTACTCCAGGGCCTAGCCCGCGAACTGTACCGCTGAAGGCGTTCTTCAGCAAATCTTGCCCAGCGCCGTAAAGTTTCAGTTCAACAGCTTTTTTGGCGGCAGCTTGAAAAGTGTCCCAAGCAAGTTTATGGATTTCAGCGTTTGATTCACCTTTCTCGTGAACCAAAAGAAGCTCCAGATCATCTCCAACATTGAAAACATAATAGCTGTTTATCAGGCCGTTTTCCTCAGCCTTTTTAAGGTTTTTATCCGCCACATCTAGCAGGGGTTTTGGAACAACATGATGACCCGCCAATGAGCCCACATCACATTTTATTAATGAAATTGTCGTTTTTCTAGGCATACACACCACTTGAACAGATTAGTGATTAGAAGTTAATCCCTTAGCTTTTAAAATTTCCGAAAGAAATAGAAATAATTTAACAATAAGAATATGTGGGAAACCCTCATGGACGAGTTGAAGGTTATTTCAGTAAAGATACCTGAAGAAGTTTACAAAGAAATGATTCTACGCGTTCCAGAAGGCCAAAGAAGCGACTTCATAAGAGAAGCCATAATGGAGAAACTTCAGAAAACCCCCAAACCGGACAGAATCCTCGAGTTGGAGCGGAGAATAGAAAAAATAGAGGCAGAATTTTCCAAGATAAGGAAATACCTCGCAGATTTAGAAATGCTTACATATGAACGGGGAGGAACAAACCCCCACACGTTCTGCCTAGACGAAATAGACCACAAGATAGTAGACTATTTAATACACTATAAGGGCGCAACAACACCAGAGCTAGCTACATACCTAAAAACAAACAGGTGGCTAATTCTGAATAGACTACGAAGGATGGAGAAGGCCTCCAGAAAGCAGCTTGGAAAACCCATAATAGAATATTACCCTGGAGAAAGATCCGGCAAGAAAAAAGCCTGGTGGATAAACGAGGAGCTGATAGAAAGCTAAAAAGCGCGTAAAACTTCGGGTAAAGGGTTAATTCCAACAACCCAGATTATATTTTAGGGCCCGTAGCCCAGCACGGATTAAGGCGCCGAACCACGAGTAAAACTGGTGCGCAAGCCTCCGGACGCCAAAAGCAGAGGACAGCCGGAGAACAGGGGTTCAAATCCCCTCGGGCCCGCCACATTTTGCGAACACTTTCAGACCTCGCCGAAGCAGCTTACCGCTCTGAGCGAGGGTGACTTATACAATTTGCTTTTGGATTACGTTTCATTTCTAGAAAGGAATGGATGCGCTGGCAGCTATGTTAAGTCAGCTTTAAAGACCGTCAAGTCTTGGCTTGCTATTGATTTTAGCTTGTTTGCCATTTTTCTTGTAAGAATTTTGGTATTTCCGATGAGTCCCTCGGGCCAACTAGGATTTGCCATCCGCTTAGTTCTTCCAGTTCTCCGCTTAGGCGCGCAGCCTTTCCAGGAATTATGAGTTTTCTGTGTTTAACCTTGTTTTCTACACCTGAAGCCTTTAGGGCTTCCGCCACTTTTTCGGCTGTGAGTTTTCTTCCGGCTACTGCGCTGTCCACGGCTATGCCTTCGGTGTCCACGACAAGCAGGTAGGCGTTTATTTTTGCGGATTCAATGTCTGAAGCCACCGTGTAGTAGGTTAGGGCGAAGTTTGTTGTGAACATTACAGGCGAGTTTTCGTCTGGGGTTCCGAAAACCCTTAAGCCTGGCTCGACGGCCACGGGTTTTCTAGGGTCTGTGTAAATGTTTTGCCGAAGTATTACGTTCGGGAGCAGAGCCCACCCGTCTAGGCTGTGCATTATTAGAATGTCTGCAAATCGGACGATGAGCATGGCTGCTAAGTAGGCTTCCCGCCAAGTGACAATTTCCTCAGCCACTCCAGCGCTGTCCATCCAGACAGTCATGGGCACGCCGAGCAGTGGAAAGCCTAAAAGCTCGTCTCCTTGTTTACACGCGCATCGGCGAATCATTGTGAAGTTGTTAAGGGTGTTGGCTAAGCCTTCGCCGTGGAGGGTCCCAGGGTCCAGCACCAAGTCTTCAACGCCATATTCAAGCAGCGTCTTCGCCAAGGATTTTAGCATTTTAGGGTTGTTGGGTGCAAAAACCGTTATGGGGCAATCATACATTAGGGCAAGTTCAGCCATGTCCTTCCAGTTGTCCTTCGTGGCTGCATAAAGGAGCGGTCTTGCTTTCGGTGCAGCAGTCAACCCTGCCTCTAAAACTTTTGGGTTCAGCGAGCATAAAATTATGGGCAGCTTCGTGTTTTCAACCACTTTTTTCACCGTTGCCTTAAACTTGTCAGGGTCGTTTGATGTGGAGCGAACTGCAATCATTTCAAGCTTTAAAATTTGCCCAATATGCTCAAACTTGAACTCTTCAGCCCTTCTTATTCTGCTTAGAATTTCATCCTCTGGCATTTCGTCTGTTAGGTCTATGGCTATGGCTGTGGGGTTAAAATAGGTAAGCTCATGGCGGTACATCACAAGTTTTCCGCCAACCTTAACTGCCTTTTCGCCGGTTCCTATAACTATTTCTTTTACAGCAGGCTTCAACATCTCCTTTAATTGTTTGTAGGCTTTTTCATGCTCCTTTTTTAGAAGCGGGGCACATTTCTCAATTGGAACTTCACGGTTGACAACTTTTGTGGCAAAGGCCATGCAGTTTTCTTCGCCGCACTCTTTGCAGTTTGTTCTCGGCAAAAGCTTGTAAATGTCTATTGGGCTTAGCTCTTTTACGCCAACCTTAGCCTTAACTTCCCTTTCACTCATACTTGAACGCCCCAAAACCTATATTCTCATGGAAACCCATTCAACAAGCCTTTCAGCGTTTCCCCCGCTGCCGCCCATCAGCTGGCTTATCACATCCTTTAATGTTTTAACGGCGGCTGGATGCATCATCATGAAAAGGTCTACTCCAGCAAGCAGAAGCGTCAAGGCTGTAACAACTTCCCATAGGGGTCCTCTAAGCTCGCGGGGTTCCCATTCAGGGGTCATCTTCATCCAGGCTTCTCGGGCTGCCCAAGCATTTGTTGTTCCAGAAGACATGGGATGCGCAAGCTCCGGGTCTCCCATTAAAGCTGCAAGTCTGGCGCGTTCCATGTTTGTGAAGGCGTAGTCTAAGCCGTAGCCCAACGCGGCTGTTGTCAAATCCATAACAATGTCTTCTTTGGGTAGAAAATCGTAGAGTCTACGGTTCAGTTCCCTTGCAAGGTTCAAATCCATAGGCGTAAACGACAATACAGCATGTCTATTCTTTTTGACGAATTTTGCACATCTCTCAACATCCATGTCTCTGGTTATCGAGCTTATTAGGAATCTTTCGCCTGCAAAGGTTTCAGCAACTTCCTGGAAAACATCTGCATCCTTAACTGGGTCGCCGCATCCGCCGATAATAAGGGGCACATCCACTGCTTGGGCAACTGCCTCCACGGTTTTAACAGCCTCTTTCGGCGAAGCATCCTTCAGAAGGGGGTCGATGCTGATTAGGTGTATAGTTATGAGGTCTGCTCCAAACTTTTCAACTGCAAGCTTAGCCCAAGCCGCAGGGTCTTCCACAACATCCTTCACATGCATTTTCACAGCTTTTGCAAGAGGGACCTCCATGTCAAAAACGTCCAAGGCGATGACAGGCGGGTTAGGCGTGGGCCTCTCAAAAGTGTAAAAGGCAGGGGTTGTCTCCCCTCCTATAATTATGGATTTCCCGCGGGTGCCGCCCTCGCTTTTTGTGGCTCCAAGCTTAACTTCAACAATTTTGCCGGGATAAGTTTCAACGGGCGGAAAAAACTCCGCCTCAATGATTTGTGCAGGTTTAGCCTTTGCAGGCGGCGCCTTCGGTGGGGCAACCGCGGGAACCGCGACTGCGCCGGGTTGAAGCCATATTTCAAGGTCGCCTACTTCCATTTCAACGTCTTCAAGTTCTATTTCCTGAAGTTTTGCTAAAAGCTCCAAGAGGCGGGGACTAAGCTTAAGGCCTAGGATGCTTTCTTCCCCTTTCTCCTTTTCAGGCAAGCTTTTCACCTTTTCTCTGCTTTTTCGCTTTTCAATGAGCGGATTATAACCTTCTTAGCGTATATTTTAGCGTCTTTCAGGATTATTTTGAAGCCGCCTGCTGTTATTGGCAGTGTTGCCGCAGTTACCGTTGGCACCATAGCTGGCGGGGCTTCCTCTTTTGCTTCAACTTCGGCGGATACAGCCTCCGGAACAGCCACAACTTCCTCCTTCCAGCGTTCAACAACCGGATGATTGCGCGCTTTTAAGAAAGTCTTCAACTCGTCAATTGTCTTAGCGTCTTCCTCTGTGGCGATTTTGTCAACGAGTTCTGCTGGAATGAATTTCTTAACGCGTTCCTTCACCTCTTTGGGCATCCAGACCACGCGGGTGTATCCGCCGTCAGCCTGTAGAAACTTTGGAGAACGCATATATTCGATGGATATTCCGTGGAAACCATCCACTTGGCGGCCTCCAGCCGTTGAGTCTGCAAGTGTTGAAAAGGGAAGCCCGTTCACAGCCACTTCGGGGTAGCCCCTGTGCACTATGCCGAAGCCGTCCACTTCTGGGATGTAAAATGCGACGGCTTCAAAGCAGCCGCATGAAGTGTGCGGATAGCCAAAAGCGGTGTAAAGCCAAACCCTCGTGATTTCGCCTAAAGTTCTCTTTTTAACAGCCTCGTTTACGCCTAAAAATTCGCCTTTAACATGGTCTAAGAGTTCGCCTCTCTCAATTTCAAACACTGGCCCTTTCGGGTCTATGCTTGCTGAGGCTCTGCCGTCAAACCAGCTTATGGCTCCACAGTTTGAATAGCGCTGAGGCGTTATAACGCAGCAGTGGGTTGGCGCAAAAGACTGGCATAAAACGCACCCATAAAACTTGTCAACCTCTTCGTCTTTAAGTCCCCTGGCTCTAGCGTCCCTTGCTTCGTAAATCTGTAAAGCTTCATTGAAAAGGCTCTTCACCTTTTCAGCGTCGGTGATGAAAGTCAATTGCAGCTTTTCTATTATTGGCAGTTCGCTTTTGAAAAGCCTGTGCAAGATCTTTCCGATGAGTTGGAAGGAGTTTAACCCTTTCTGGTAGGATTTTTTGCTTAAGCGCAGCCAGATGTCGTAGCGCTGGTTTAGGTGCATGAAACCTTCAATGTAGTTGCAGTAAGCGTGTATTCGCCTTTCAATTACGCCTTCAAGTTCCGGGTCAAGTTTGGCGCCTGCCACTTCGATGAAAATGCCAAGGGGGTAGCTTTTGCCCTCCTCCATGTCTTTTATGTCTGGGCCTATGATAGTTATTTTGCCGTCTTCAACCTCTTCCATGCTCTTAACTCTTACCAGCTCGAATTTTTCTTTAACGTCAGGTCCGCCGAGCTCCACATACATTTCTTTTCTTCGGATTCTTTCGCCCTCGTAGATTACGCCCACATCGACTGGCATGTCCTGAAACATGCTCATTTCATTCGCCTCCTTCAAACCTTTCAATTATGACTTTAAGATTTTTAATCCAATCTTCTTGGGAAATGTTTGGGAAAGACCAGCTTGCATGGGGCTGATAAACGTTGTCCAAGGTTATGGTTTTAAGGTTTTGGGCGAAATGCTTCAACCCTGAAAGAATAGTCCACTCCATATAGTAGGGAAGCCCAACAAACAAGGCTAGGTCGTGGGGGCCCTTCCCATCTATTCCCATCCAAGCTGGATCGGTAAGCCTATTTCCAACATCCACTGCAGGCATGAAACCAGCTGGCTTGAAATCTCTTTTTAAAAACTCGCTGATCAGGTGTGCCGTAGCCGCAATTGGTATTTTGCTTTTCTTCGAAAACTCTATGATGAAGTCGATTAGTTTACCATTTTCAAAGTTGATTTCAGCAGCCTTGTGGCCGACGACGAGTATGGGATGCTTAGCCCTTTTAACCATGGCTGCAACAACTTCAGGCTTCGTTATAACCAAAGCCTTTTTCGGTCCTGGAACTTCAGCTGTTTGCCAAGGCTCAGCCACCGCCATACGCATCATTCCCTCCTTTTCCGTATAAGCCTAGGCAGAAGCGTCGGATCTGGAATGACTGTTTCTTTCCAACCCTTCTCCTCGAGAATCTTTATAATTTCATCTTTCATGGTCACTGGGATGTCAGCTATTGTGCGCACAAACAAGTGTATATCTTCAGGCATTATGCCATACAACCTTTTATGCAAGTCAATGTAGTGGGTGAGCTTTATGGCCCTTCCCTTTGTGGTGTCGTTGGGGCGCATGCAAAGCTTAGCTATCATAACCATGGCTTCCTCCTTTGTTTCAGCCGCGTAGAAGAGGTGCTCCGGCGCTGGGCCAACATATACTTTTTCGCCTGTCCTCGCATCGTAAACGTACCAGTCTTCTTCACGGTCAGCCCTTCCCAGAAGCATACGCCTATACTTTATTCCATGGGGCCCAACTATCACGGGTACGCCTAAACGCCAGAAACCGCTTGCTATCGACGCTGCCTTTTGGGAATAGGCGCCCCAAGCTACGCCTACAGCGCCCACACGGTTTAGTATATAGTCAGCTATTTCCTCATAATTGGCTCTGAGGTTTCTTTTGGCAAAAATGTTTGCAATTTTTATCGCCGCCCCAGCTATGTGAGCGTTTGAAACGCATGATCCAACGTTAACCATGCATCCGGCTGTGAATTCTCCTGTAAACTCTTCGTACGGCGTTTTTCCCTCCTCGTTCTTGTACATACCAGCGGTCATGGCTGCACATCCGGAAGTTACAACTATGTAACGTCTGTTGGCAAATTCTCTGCACATTTCAGCCACTTCGATTCCGCCGTTTGGATAGTTGGCGCATCCCACAAAGGCCACAACTCCTGGAATCTCACCGAGTACGATGGGGCTTCCAACATTCCTTATTTCAACATCTTGTATCGGGCCCCTTCCAGCCCTAATCTTATAGGTTTCTTCCTTAAGCTTCTTTTCTCCAGCTTTCACAATAAAACTGTGAACCTGTAAGCCGACGGGGCAAGCTTGTTCGCATCTGCCGCAGCCAACACATAAATCGTACAGATCAGCAAGTTTCGCCAAGCTTCCTTGTTTTGCCGCTCTCATTGCCTCGGGAATATGGAGGTCTTGCGGGCACGCCCTTCTGCAGTCGCCGCACTCCCTGCAGTCTTTCACCCTCCTAAGGACTTCTTCAACTTCTGGGATGGCCTTAAACTTCTTCCTTAAGGGCGCAACTTTCAAAGCCACTTTCACGGCGACTTCGCCCACTTTTTCGGGGTCGAGAATTAAAGCACCGGGTGTTTTTCCGTTTACTAAGTCTTCTACTATGGCGTCTACGGGGTCGTTTGTGCGGTTTGGCAAGCCCATGCAGTTCTTTTCAGAAGCCACAATCACAGGCGCCTTAATCTTTTGAGCTTCATAGAAGGAGTCTGCCCTGATGCATTGCTCGTCTAGTATAACAACATCTGGAACGCCGCTTCTTATGAAGCGCAACTGCCAAGAGATGGGACCTATAATTTTTCCGCGCTTATAATAGCGTGTAATGTCATGGGCTGTGCAGCATAAACCGCAAACCTCAATTTCGCCGTCAAGTCCGCTTTCTTTCATGTAATCTATTATGCCCACAGATGGGACAACATTGTGGCCGATGCAGAGGATTACCGGCTTTTCCACGTTTATGGTGCCATAACCCAAATCCACCAGCGGTGCTTCTGGATCCGCCTTTGGAAAACCGTAGGCTGCAATTTGAGCGATGTCAGCGACCTCCATTCCCACATGGTCTATCATGCCTGCTTGGAAAACTTTCGATTCAAAGTCAATGTTGCTTCCCTCCTGCCCGGTGTGTACGACGGACAAGAGATGGGTGAGTTGGGTTTCAACATAGTCTAAAACTTCTTCTAAGTCGCCTAGGGTTTCAGGTTTTATTCCGCAGACAAGGCGGGTTACCGGAGCTTCAACTTGGACGTTAAGTCCGCCAACATCTAACGGGGTGTTGCGGCCAAACTTTTCAATTAAATGCTCTAGCAAGTGGCGGGCGTGTCCAATATGGGTGGCTGCCCCAATACAGCAAGCGAGAAGAACTATTCTTGACTGTTGGGCAGACATGTTTATTCCACATGCGCCCCGCTTGTTTCCGGTTAAGTCGCACTTGCCGAAAGTGCAGAGGCAGCATACATCGCAGAAGGGCAGATAAAATGGTTTGTAGCGCTGCAAAAGTTTCATGTCCCACTCTCTGAGGGCCGTTAGGGATGGGAATGGCGTAGGCCCCATGGGTTCAGCCCACACTTCTTCAACAACTTTGCCTATGGAAAGTTCTAAGTTCTTTATAAGCCCCATATCTGTCTTCAATTCTCCAACTTTAACATGTAACCCTTTCCTATTCAAAAACGACACAACCTATAGAGTTAAAATGTTTAACATAGACAACATTTTAAGCTTTTCTAGGAATCTCACATGAAATAACTGATAAATAGCGTATTTTATATTTAACACATACATGCTTTAATTTTCGAAAAACGTTTGGCTATATTTTGCCGTAACCCGCATTTTCCATTATTTTTTTAACGGAAAGGTATGCTGGGGTGTCAAATGGCAGATTTAGAAGAGGTTCTCCTGCGAGAACATATTTTTCAACATTTTCATCGTATGCGATTCTTCCCAAAAATTTAAACCTCAAAACTTTTCTAGCTTGCTCTTCTAGGCTTTCTGGAAACCTGAAACCCCCAACCACGTAAAAGTTTTTGAAGGCTATTTTAACTTCGCTGGCAACACGGTAGGCGCGTTCCACGTGATCGAAGGATTTTTTAGAAGGATCTATAACATCGAAAACGTCATCCACCTTTGAGGTTATCCTTCTGTTGAGGTGTTCTAAGCCGGCCGGCGAATCGATTAAAACGTATTTGTAGTTTTTTGTTAAGGATTCTAAAGCTCCTTTTAAGGCGGCGTTTGGGAGGCAGTAGCACCCTTCAACCCACTTTGTTCCAAGGGCTATAAAGTCAAAATATTCGCCCTCATACATTCCCCGGAACCATATCTTGCTTTCGATACGCTCGGTGGGCGGCACTCCAACGGTGGTTCCACCTTCTTCCAGGAAAGTTTCCACAAGAAGTTCTGAAATGGATTTTTTCCCCTTCTCGTGGAGGTCTACGCCAACCATTTCGCCTAAATTTTGGTCCGGGTCAGCATCAACTAGCAGCAGCGGAACTTCTCCAACTTCAACTAAGTATTTTGTCATTAAGGCAACGAAGCTCGTTTTCCCCGTGCCGCCTCTACCCATGGTGACGAGAATCTTCAAGGCGCTTAACTCCCAGGTTCGGGGTATACCTTTATGGTTCAAGCTTATTAGGCGTTTCCCAGCAGAAGCCTTTCACACAACCTTTCTATGGCTTTTAAGGCTTCAGAGTCCCCGTATCTGAGGGGTGTTTCTCCAAGCATTTCAGCCTCCACAACCTTCGAGTCGAAGGGTACATAGCCCAAAACTTTCAAGCCATTTTCTTCAGCGAATTTTTCAACAACCTCTTTTTGAACGTCGCTTTCAATTTTGTTTCCAACGAGGCTTATGTTTTTCATTCCTGCTTTGACGCCCAGCTCGTGGATGCTCTTCGCAGTTTCAAGGGATTTCACGTTTGCATTTACAACCACCAACATGCTGTCTACATGCTGCGCTGTTCCTCTTCCCATATGCTCCACACCAGCCTCCATGTCCAAAACCACTGCTTCGCCCCGTTCCACAACCAAGTGGCGTAAAAGCGAGCGCACAACAGCGTTTGCTGGGCAAGTGCATCCAGAACCCATGCTGCGCACCGTACCCATTACAATCAAGTTAACGCCGAAGGGTGTCCTAACCGAATAGTCGCTGACAATGTCGTCAACGGTGAAGGTTAAACGGTAAACCCCACCGTAGCCCGTGCCCGTTTTAGACTCAACAAGCTCTTTATTCTCTGAAATGGGCAATATTTTACGAGCTTCTTCAGGATGCAAGCCTAAAGTTAAAGCCAAATTAGGCGAAGGGTCAGCATCAATAGCGATAGTTTTATACCCTTTCTTGGCGAGGAAGTAAGCTAAACCAGCAGCAATTAAGGTTTTTCCAACACCGCCCTTCCCAGAAACAGCCACTTTCATGAAAATCCTTCCTTATTCTCATGGAGTAAGACACCGTTGCTACCTTAGCTCAATTAACTTATCGCGTTGTAATAAGTATTACTTGAGCCTCTCTAGAAGGGCAGCAAACATTATGGGCAAAACTATGGTTGCGTCAGCCTCGATTGTCACAGTTTTGGCTTTTTCCTTTATTTTCCCCCATGATACGGCTTCGCGGGGTCGAGCGCCTGATAGACTTCCGTCATATTCTACGGCTGTGGTTATGTAGACTGCGTAGTCTAACCCCTCCTTGAAAAGGTTCCACCATAGGACGTGATGCTTCGATATGCCTCCGCCTATGACGAGGGCTCCGGACTTTTTCGCCTGCCAGACCATGTCGCTTAAAAGCTTCTCGTCTTTTAAAACGTTTATTTTTAGGTCATGGTCTTGGCTGAACTGCCACAGCTGGTAGCCCACAGCGCCGTCGGTTATGCCTGGCACTATGATGGGTATGTTGTTTTTCCAGCACCAGTAAAGCAGCGATGTTTCGTCTAGCCTTTTTCCTATTTCCCAGCAAAGTTCATGGGTTGCCAGTTCCCGTTTTCCCTCGCCGTAGACCTCGCTTAAGAATTTAAGCATTTTCTCTTCGATAATTTCGCCGTAAGACTCGTTGGGAACAAGAATGTTTCCTATGCGGCTTACTCCCTTCTTATGCAGCTCTTTATCATCCATGAAGAATTCGCCCTGATAGTAGTCCCTATAACACCTTGCCAGGTCGTGGTCCAAAGTGCCGCAGGTTGTGACCACAATGTTGAACCACTTGTTTTTCAGCATTTCCCGGATTATGCTCCTCGTGCCTGTTGCGATGATGCATGCCGGAAAGGAGAGGAAATTAAGCGAATTCCTGCTTTTCAGCATTTCTTCGAGGATGTCTACGCCTATGGCTAGGTTTTTTGCTGTGAAGCCTCCGCTTTCTCGCATCTGCCTTACTAGTTTGTCTGCGGATACGCCCTTCGTTATTTCGAAGTCTTTCACTTTCTCCATAACATGCGCCAAAGCCTATTCTAAGCCCTTAAAGAGCCACGATAGGTCTGGAACCTTCTCCCTTTTATCAATTCTCTCAGCAAGCGCGTGAACCACTATGGGCAAAGCAATAGTTGCGTCGCAGTAGCACTGCACGTTTCTTCCCTCTTTTGCCTCTTTCCCCCAGCTTATGGCTTCCTCGAAAGTGCAACCTGAAAGCCCACCCCAGTGGGGTGCGTCCGTCGTTATTTGTATGGCATATTTATGCGGATAAACCCTCTCATATTTTCTCGATTCAGTTAGGCTTCTGCCCACGGTTGTTAGCTGAATAAAGTCTTTTGGGACCCCGCCGCCTATATAGATTACTCCACTGTTTACCGCTTTAGATTTTATGTCTACAAGTTGCTCAAAGTCCTTCATTTGGTCTATGGTGATGTCGAAACCGCCTTCAAGTTTTCTGTTGAGGAGATACGCGATGCCGTAGCCGCTGTCGACTATGGCTGGGCAGAAGACTGGCACTTTGTTTTCGTAGGCTGTCGCCACAATGCTTTTGACTCCAAGTTGTGAAAGCTCCTTACCGAAAAGGTATAGAAACTCCGCAGATGAATATTTTCGGTCGAGCTTCAGCTTTTTCATGAAATTGGCAATTAGGCTTTCCATCTGCCTATACTCAAGCTCGTCTGCAAAAACATCGTAAAACCTATCGATCTTGTTCGCTAAAAGCGCGTAGTCATCAACCATGTAGTGGCCCTGCCAGTAAGTGCCGCCCATAGCCTCCAAAATATCTTCGGAAATGTTCGCGCCCGTGGAGACTACCACGTCTATGAAGTGTTTCTCAATAAGCCAATTAACAATTTTCCACTGTCCTGTGGTGCTCATGGAGCCGGCGTACCCAAGAAATATTACCACATCGTCTTTCAGCATTTCTTCCCAAACTTCAACAACTTCGCCGAGTTTTCTCCCTTGAAAGCCTGTTTTAGCCATTTCAGAGAGCAGTTCAGAAATTTTCTTGGGAACCTTAACCTCTATGGGCTCGAGTTTCTTTTTAAAGAAAGGAGTTTGCCTTTTCTCCCTTATCACCAAATTTCAACTCCACAATTTGGAATGGTTAATTTTTGTAAGCATTCTTTTAAATTTTTAGTTTGAATTATTTTATAGCGGTTTTAAAGGAACAGGTCCTTCTCTTTGGGTCTCACAAGTTCTGTTGCCCTTGCAGTTTCAGACTTTATGAATTTGTAGCCTCTAATTATAGCCGCTGGAACACCTTCATCCGCCTGTCCTATGACCAGCTCGGCTGCCGAGGCCAGTTCGTCTGCAACAGCTGTTTGCTTAACCCTCAAAACATATCCGAACAAATCCTTTTCGCCTCTCCTATCCCTGATGGGCTTCAACCCGGAAACTCCTATCGCCACGTTTATCTCGCCTTCTCTTAGGGGACGGCCATGCGTGTCAGAGATTATGACGGCAACATCCTTTCCCGTCAGCCTCTTTATCTCCCTTCTGATTCTCTCGGCGGAAGCGTCTGGGTTTTCAGGAAGCAAAGCGACAAATCTCTCTCCTGGAACGTTGGATTTGTCGACGCCTGAGTTTGCACAAATAAAGCCATGTTTAGTTTCTGTAATGATTTTTCCATCGCTCATGCGTATAATGCCCCTTGCCTCGCGCAGAACAACCTCAATCAAGGCCGGGTCTTTTTCAGAATGTTCAGCTATGTTTTTCGCGAACTCTGAAGGAACAACCTCATTAAGATTTGCAATTCTGCCTTCAGCACGGGAAACAATGACATGTGTAACCACAATTATGTCTCCGTCTTGGATTGGGGTACCCTGCTTTTCCGCCGCACCACAAATAAGCGAGGCGAGGTTGTCTCCTGGCTTTATAATGGGTAAACTCTCAATTCCGATTACCTGAATAACGTTCATGAAAAGCAACATCCAATCGCAATATTTTATTATCTTCTAATTTAATGTTTTCACAGCCTTTATTTGGGCGGTTTGTTCTTTTCCCTAATTAATTTTTGAAGTGTGGAAATACTTCTGCGGCTATCATGTTGATTGCCTTCTGCACATTGGGACCTATTGGTGAACCCACAACTATCTGGTTAACTCCGACCTTCAAGAGTTTATCAACTTTCTCTATGCAGTTTTCTGGGGTGCCGCAGATTGAAAAAGCTTCCACCATGTTATTATCCACGTAGGAGAACGCCTCTTTCCACTGAGCATGCACTATGGCCTCGCGGACTTTTTCTGCAAGCTCCACTGAAATCCCATGCCGCTCCAATATAATTTCTGGGGCGCCGGCAACTATGTAAGCTACAACAGGAACAACTGCTTTTAATGCCTTTTCATAATCGGATGCTATTGAGAAGGATGTATAGGCGCTGATGTTTAGTTCTTCCAGCTTTTTGCCAGTTTTCTCTACGCCTTCACGAATGAAATTAACAGAGTTTTCAATGTCTTTTGGATGAGAAGCATTTATCAAAACTCCGTCGCCGATTTCTGCTGCTAGCATTAACATTTTTGGACCTTGAGCGCCTATAAATATGGGAATGGGGTTGGCTGCCTTAAAGTTCAGTTTTGCTCGAGAAACTTTGAAGATTTCGCCTTGCATTTCCAAGGTTTTTCCAGAAGTAACTTCTCTGATAATACGCACAGTTTCTCTTATTGCGACTAGGGGTTTTGACTGCTCTACGCCGAGCATCTGCAAAGTAGTCCTGTCTCCGACTCCGAGTCCGCAATTAACCCGGCCGGGCGCTATTTCGTTAAGCGTGGCTACGGCTTGGGCTGTGACCACCGGATGAACCAAATAGGGATTTGTGACGCCTGGACCAATTTTTATTCTTTCAGTGTAGGCTGCCACCATGGCCAATAAAACATATACATTTCTGTTATTGAAGTGATCGGTGACCCATAGATAGTCGAATCTCATTCTTTCTGCTTGAATTGCATAAAAAACGGTTTTCCAGTAAGGTTCCATAGGGACAAACTCTATTCCAAACTCAACCATACGAAAAACCCTCACTTCAGTTTTTCCTTTAGCTTTACCACTATTTCCGACAAACCTAACTCTTCCATTGAGCTCGCTACTTTCTCGGGCTCCATGATGGCAGAAGCTTCAATAAGATGTTGCAGCCCAACTTCTGTGGCAAGCTCATCTCTTTGCCAGTGCAGGAGAATTGCTTTTGCGAGGGAACTTGGCATTTTGCTTGCATTTGGAGATTTTAGAATTATGTCGATGAGCTTTTCGGACACCGCGTTTCGCATTGAATGTGGGATATTACGAACAATGTCCTCCATATCCATATTTTAAGCACCTTAAATAGCATGTGTGTCAAAATAAATAAATTTTGTTAGTAGGAGAATAATTGGACACGTATCTTAATCTTAAAGCTGGAATCATCCTAAAACTTTTAAGCTTATAATCGTTCTTTCTTTACGCGATGAAAATGAGCTTTAATAAAGTAAGCTTTGAGGAGTCTTTAGGGAAAAATGTTGTCGAAACCGGAAGATGCGTTGGTTGCGGCACATGTATCCTTGTCTGCCCCTTTAGCTGCCTAGAATATAGGGAAGGAAAACCAGTTTTGGTGAAGGATTGCAAAGTGTGCGGAATCTGCCCACGAGTCTGCCCCGTATATAAGCAGTCCCTGTCTGAAATTGAAAACTTAGTTTTTGGCAGAGAAAAACAGCCCGATGAGGATTTTGGAGTTTACCGAAGGCTTCTAGTGGCAAGAGCGAAAGACGCTAAAGTGCGAAGCATGGCTCAAGACGGCGGCGTAGTGACAGCTCTTCTCATTTTCGGCTTAGAAAAGGGGTTTATTGACGGCGCCGTTGTCTCTGGAATCAGCAAAGATAAACCCTTATATCCAACACCAAAGTTGGCCACAACGCCTATAGAGGTTTTAGAGAGCGCCGGAACAAGGTACACCTACTCGCCAAACATACTGGCACTGGCAGAAGCAGTGAAACAAAAAAGACAACGCGTAGCCTTTGTTGGGACGCCATGCCAAATTCGCGCCATTAGAAAAATGCAGATTGCAGGCTTAAAAAAGTACACTGCGTCGCTGAAGCTTTTGATAGGATTAATGTGTTCGGAGTGCTTCACCTATGAGGGACTTATGGAAAAATACATTCAGGGAAAACTTGGAATAAATCTTAACGACATAGTGAAAATTAACATTAAAGGGAAGATGCTTGTCACAACGAAATCCAACGTTAAAGCAATTCCCCTCGCAGAAGTGAAGGAATACGCCAGAAAAAGCTGCAGGTTCTGTAACGACTTCAGCTCTGAACTGGCGGACATATCTACAGGCGGCTTGGGACTGGACGGCTGGACATTTGTGGTGATACGCACTAAAGAAGGCGAGGAATTTTTTGAAGCTGCCGAAAAAGCAGGGGTGCTGGAGACAAGGCCCTTAGAGAAAGACGAGTTTGCCCTCAGTCTGCTTGTTAAGCTTTCAACTAAAAAACGCAAATCTGCAAGCGTCTAATATTACGCTCTTCTGGTCCAAGAGTTGAAAGCGTAAATCTCATCTAATCCTTTTCTAGGCGGTGGCGGCGGCTCCTCATCTGGATATCCCATAGTAATCATTGCTTGGGGCTCGACTTTTCGAGGTAAGCCCAGCGCTTTTCTTACGATGTTTTGGCAGAAGAGGGGTGCGCAAACCCAGCATGCTCCAAGTCCGTAATAATGGGCTAAAAGCAGCAGGTTTTGAATGTATGCTGCGACGCTTTGAACACCCATCAAATATTCCGCCTTTCGCCTTCTATTATCGGGGTATTTGTGCATGTTCTCCATTGTTAAGCACACAATAATGACGATGGGACTTTTTGTAATCCTCTCCCAACTTTCAAGCTTCACAACCTTTTCGGCTTTATCTTTTGGAACACCGTCCCTTAGCATGTCTGAAAGCCACGCCTTTCCCATTTCACTGGCAAGTCTCGCTTTAACCTTTTCATCGTCAACTACAACGCAACGCCAAGGCTGTGCGTTATGCGCCGAAGGAGCCCACCGCGCTAAATCTAAAATTGATTTAACAATATCACGCGAAACTTCAGCAGACTTGAACTTTCTGATGCTTCTTCGAGACTTCACCAACTCAACCACGTCCAAAACGGTGCGCCTCCAAACTTTTAAAGTTAAACTCAATGAATAGTTTATGAAGCGATTAGGGTTATAAAAGTGAGGTTTATGGGAAAAGTCGTTGCTTTAGCTGGTGGCGTCGGTGCGGCGAAGCTGCTGCGGGGACTTGTAAGGGTTGTCTTCCCACGGGATTTGGTGATCGTTGGTAATGTCGGCGACGATGTTGAACTCTACGGCTTGCATATAAGCCCAGACCTAGACATAACCATGTATACTCTAGCTGGGATTATTGACGAAACTAAAGGTTGGGGTGTTGCAGGCGACACCTTCAACTGCCTTGAAATGCTTAGAAGGCTCGGGTTTGAAACATGGTTTAAGCTCGGCGACAGAGACCTAGCCATACACATCACGAGAACCAAAATGTTAAGGGAAGGCTACACACT